>CBFIBI010000038.1:4514-20800 GCA_965660725.1 Opitutales bacterium | reverse complement strand
CCAGAGATCAGCGGTTTCGGCTGGATTATAAAGGGCGGTTGTACGACATGGTCAAGGATCCTGGTCAACGAGTGGAGGTAACCAAGAAGTTCCCCAAGATTTACCAACGGTTAACCCAATCAGTAAATAAATACAAGAAAGAGGTATTAGGTGAATTGGGCACGGATGAGAGACCCTTTGTTATTGGACACCCAAATGTTTCTTGGACACAAATCCCTGCACGAGATGCAGTAGCCAAGGGAGAAATTAAAAGATCCAACAAGTTTCCTAACTGTAGTTACTTCCTTAATTGGAAGAACGAAGAAGACTACATAAGCTGGGATGTAGAGGTAGGTATGACTGGTCTTTATGAGGTGGAGCTTTGGTACGCCTGTCCCCATAAAGATTTAGGAGCCGAGATCCAACTTTCGTTCTTGGATAAATCGTTGACCTCAAAGATTACCCGTCCAGTGAATCCGCCCTTACTCACCGGATTTGACCGGAAGGAGAGGACGGAAGGATATGTGAAATATTTTGAACCCATGAAGATGGGGAAAATAAAGCTCAATAAAGGAAGTGGAAAACTTAAGCTACAGGCCATAAAGATACCCGGGAATCAGGCGATAGAATTTCGCCTGCTGATGGTCAAAAGAATCGAAGACTAAGAGTTACGCAGCTAAATTTAAATCTTCCATGGCAAGCTGCCTCTTTAGTTCCCGAAAACCGATCATTTTACTATTTTCTTCGTCCCAAAGACGGTAATTGATTGATTTTAAACTGCTGACAATATTGAGTTCCGGTGCAATCTGAAAAAATGGATCAGATTTGTGGCATCTTTCTAGGTTGTAGTTTGGAATCATCGCATTTAGGTGGTGGATGTGATGGAATCCAATATTTCCTGAGAACCATTGCAGAATTTTCGGAAGCTTATAATAACTGCTTCCTTCCATAGCGGCATCCGTAAAATCCCAATCCTGACTTTGCGCCCAATAAGTGTCTTCAAATTGATGTTGGACATAGAAAAGCCAGATTCCACTTGTTCCTGCAACTGCCATCATGATGACCTGAATTATAATGAAGTTAATTGGTCCAAAAATTGTACCCATGGAAACACACCAAATAAGAAGAGCGAAGTTCATGGCATGCACGGAACGCCGTTCTCTTGGCTTACATTTCTTTGACGGAAATCGTTCAAGGACCATAAAAAGAAACAAAGGAGCGAATACAAATAAAATGAAGGGATTTCTTACTAATCGGTAATTAAAGCGGGTCATTCTGGAGGACGAGAGATATTCTTTAACAGTTAGCGTCCAAATATCACCAATTCCTCGACGGTCCAAGTCACCGTTCGTAGCGTGGTGCATCGCATGCTCCCATTTCCAGTGATGGTAAGGAGTGAAGGTAAGCATTCCTGTAATAAAGCCAAGGATATCGTTTGCCTTTTTAGATTTAAAAAACGAACCATGACCACAATCGTGGAAAATAATAAAGGCTCGAACAAGAAACATACCTGCTAGGCAAGACAATCCAATAGTCAGCCACCATGATGTTCCCATTGTAAAATAAAGAATTACCCAGATGAGTAAAACTGACCCCAAGGTGTTCGTAATTTGCCAAACAGCCCTTCGAAGGTCAGGTTTTTGGAATTCAGCCACTAATTCCTTCCATTCTGCAACAGATTTTTTTGTATTATTATTTGCCATCCTGTTTTACATTACATCAATATTATTTATTTAATGCAAGGGAAGAGATTCATTTTAAAAATGTTAATTAAATTTAGAATCTTCATAGAAATACCTTCGAAGATTTAACGAATGTGCTGGTGGCTGGTTTAATAATCAACACGATAGAAAGATTAGCTTTCGAGTAGGCGTGCTGGTGCTTCATCTTTCAAATTCAAAGCCAGGGCAATATTAAGAAAAGTTATTTCCCCCATTGACTTGCATTTTATAAATCGAGAATCGTCATGCAAGCGACCGAGTTCTGAACTCAGCCTTCTTACTTTTTCATCACTTGAGATTCGATCTTCGCACATTGATTTTCTGAGTTTTTTTATTCGTGTGGGAGCATAGTTAAATCTTCTTTTTATCAGAGTTCTTTCTTCTCGTTGATATTGACTACTTGTTTCTGGGTTTATTAAACCGGTGCAAAGATTAACAACAGGTAAATTGTTTTTGAAAAATTGTGGAAGATAAAATGACCTTCTTCCTTCATACGATTGTTGATCAAAGTCAATAGCCCTGACTCGGTATTGGTTTTGCTCGAAATCAGGTGTCATTTCTACCACATAATTGTATGCCCTCATATCTCCGAGTAAGCGAACGAAACAGCGTTCGTTAAATTTAATAAATTCCTTGGCTAACCTAACTTCGTTCAGATCGTCATGATCAAGATAATTCTGAATGAAATCATCTCCAGGAACGCCTATAATATGTTCTTCAATAAGAGTGTCTCCATCGATGTAAAAATTAATTTCATTGGGTGATAGAAGTTGTTCAAGTTCGAGTCCATAGAGCCGGGAAGCATCTGCTTTTTTTACATAAAAATAATCATGGTTGTCATTGTACTGGTTAACAATTCTGATTCTAAAAGGTTTCGTATTTCCAAATGTGCAATAGTCGACGCGATCGACATACAAATTTGGTAAAATATTTTTATCTCCTCCCGAACGAAGTAAAACATATACTTCTTTGAGACCTTCAAATATCTCTTTTCCATAATGCTGATCGTAGACCATAGTTTGCCAGAGAGTATCCTCGTTCTTTGCATTCATAAGAGGATAGGAATCAACGCTCTGCAGTAAATTTTCATAATGAACAGGCAAATTTGCAGACCTTTTGTACTCGGAGAGATAATCGCGAAAGGAATCGCTAACCGGATAAAATAGTTTTTTTTGCTGAACGCTTCCTTTTTTCATTAAGAATTACAAAAATCACCTTTTGGGTTATAAAGATTATATACAAGAGAAATTTTAATCATACCTCTTGGAGAATCGAACTAGGTTTTTCCAGAAGTACTTTTTTAGTAGCGACTTCAGCAGTTATAATGCATAGCAAGACTACACCAATTACAATAGCTATTGGTTGAGCCGCTTGAAAAGACCAAACTTTATCAAAAATGTACTCTGCAAGTATAAAGCTTACCAAGGTACTAAGGCTTACTCCCAAGACAGATGCACACAATCCAAGTAAGCCAAATTCAATACGAACCTGATTTCTTAAATTAGTAAAAGAAGCCCCCAAGATTTTCATTAGATTAATCTCCCATCGTTGATTACGTACTTTTTCTTTAGAGATCGAATAAAGAATAACTAAACCGGCCAAAATTGAGAGAAATGCCATTATTTGTAGAGCCCAGGTCATTTGTTCGACAATTGTCAGAATTTTTTTACCTGTCCTTTCAACATCAAGAATTGAGATCGTTGGGAAAGATTGAACAATAAGACTTTGAATATTTTCTTTTTTGTCTTTGTCCAAACCTTGAAGAGTCGCAATAAAAGTTTTTGGTGCTTCATCCAAAACGCCAGGTTGCATTTGAACGAAGAAATTTGGTTGGAAACTCGTCCACCGCACCCGTCTTATATTTACAACTACGGCGGTGATTGGAACACCTCCAACTTCAATTTCAATTTGGTCATTAAGATTAATATCCAGGGATTTTGCATATTTTTGCTCGACTGAAATTTCCACAGGTTGATTTGAGCCTTTATTGTATTCGAGTGTAACCATTCTGCCCCTTAGTATTTCTTCACTTTCTAGTAGTTGATCTCTATAACTAAGGTTGAAACCACGATTACGAAAGCGATTTCTGCGTTGTTCTTCAGGAGTCATTTCACTTTCCTTTTTAAGAGACATTGTGTAATCCTCACCCTTTACTTTAAGTAGTTTGCCCCGTACCCAAGGAGTTATGTTTTCAAGCGATTGATTTTTGTCTTTCAGTAATTGAGTGAGAGGTTCAACCTGATGTTCTTGTAAATCGAATAAGAATAGTTGAGGAAGTTTTCCTTTTTGATTATTGAGTCCAAGTTCTTCTTCTAAGCTATGCTGAAATTGTGGTATTAATGTAAGAAGTAAAACTCCGAGTCCCAAAGATAGAAAGCCAGTTACAGAATTAGATCGGTTTCTTACAAGGGAGCGACTTGCGAGACGAAAGGAAAGAGGAGAGTTAATGAAGATTTTTTCAATCCACTTTAAACTAAACCTGCTCACTGAAAATAAGATGAGTGCTGAGCTGAAAAAACAAATTATGAAAAGATTGCCAAGTTTCCATGAATTTGCCTGAAAAAGTGTCAGTGCCCAAAATCCGGACAAAGCGGGTAAAATAGAAATAATCCACCATTTATTATAAAAGCTTCCTGGGCGAGAGGCTTCTCTAAAGAGGTTGGCCGGATTTAAACTTTTTATCTTTTGTATACTGGGAAGAGCAAGTAACCAACCTGATAGAGTTGAGATAATTAAAGAGAGAAAGATGGTTTTAGAATCAATAGAAAGCTGAATTGAGTTGGGTATAAGTCCACTTAAAGCACCTGAGACAATAGGTAGAAGTAAGACGACTATGATTAACGCAGGTAAACTCGCAGCCAGTCCTAAAATCATCAGTTGTGCGACATAAATACGGATCGCATTCTTTTTAGTGGCTCCGAGGCTAAGTAAAATTGCAATATCGTTCGTTTTATTGATAATAAAACCATGAAATAGAAATCCGCATCCGAGCGTAGCAAGAAAAAGCGCGACCAAAGAGACCAAGCTGAGAAAGTCAGAAAGATAGTTTAATAAACGCCCAGCTCTGTGTCCTGCTTTTTGGTGAGAAAAAACTTGAATATCAGGCTTGGTGACTGATTGTTGGACGCTTTCAATAATCTTATCCTCTTTGCTGCCAATCGGTAACTTGAATAAGGAATTATGAAAAGCCGTATTTCCTTTCTGTAACAAATTCGTTTGCTCAATATATCGTCTGCTAAGGAAAACTTTAGGAGCTAATTCTGCAGGCTGAAATTGAAGACCCGCGTCATTGATGACAAAATCATTAACCCTAAACTTTGCATCGCCTATGCTTACGAGTTCTCCAAGGTCCACCTTAAGTTGATTTCTTAATTCTGGATAAATCCAAATGTTTTCTCGGCTGTGCAGGAGTTCCTGTGCTTGTTTGTCTAAATTTCCCTGTAGTCTGAGTTCGAATTTTCCATAAAAAGGAAAACCGGGATCGATCGCTACAATTTTAACTAAGCGTGATTTGCCAGTTGGACCAGCTGCCATTGAATAGAAGTCGATCACCTCTACTTTCTTTGTTTCTTTTGGGATGAGTGCTTTGACTTTTTCCTCTTCCTGACTTGTAAGTTCACGCCTTGCACGAATGGCAAAGTCTGCTCCGAGTAAACTTCTTGATTCCTGACTTACTTTTTCCTGGAGGGAGGCTTTAAAAGAGTCGACAGTCAAAAAGCCAATCAAACCCAAGGATAGATTAAATATATAAAAAAGAGAGAACGATCGATTGTTACGAATTTCTCGCCAAGCACTTCGTAGGATGAAGCTCATTTTAAACAGAATTGCTGTTCAGCGTTCCACCAGATAGAACAAGTGTGCGATCGCACTTCATCGCGAGTTTTTGATTGTGTGTTACCAGAATCAGAGTCTGTTTTCGTTCCTCGCATAATTGAAAGATCAACCCCATAATTTCGTCTCCTGTTTTTTGATCAAGATTTCCTGAGGGTTCGTCGGCTAAAATAATTTTCGGTTTGGTCACCATTGCTCGTGCAATTGCAACTCGTTGGCTTTCACCACCGGATAACTGGGAAGGAAAATGAGCAAGCCTATGGGACAAGCCAACTTGATTGAGCGACTTTCTGGCCAACTCATCTGGATCCTTTTTGTTTTGAAGTTCAATAGGTATACTAACATTTTCCAAAGCAGTTAAATGCTTCATTAAGTGATACTGTTGAAAGACGATTCCAATATTTTTGGACCGGAAATTACTGAGCTGATCTTGGTTCAAAGCAGCAAGATTCTGGTCATTTATTTCAATTGTACCTAAATCTGGATGATCCAAACCTGCCATGATTGAAAGTAATGTGGATTTACCGGTTCCACTTTGTCCGAGAATGGCAATTTTTTCTTCCGCGTTTATCGAAAGATTAATATTTTTTAAAACTTCAATCCGTTGATCTCCCTGATGAAAAGTTTTTGTTATCTTATTAATTTTTAAGAGAGAATTCATGGTAAAATGGTTACTTTAAATTTAAAATTTCTATTAGTTTTTGGTAAACTATATCGCAGATCATCTGATGTCCTTTAGCGTTTGGATGTATTCGGTCGGGCAGGTTTAGTTCGGGGTTACCTCCGACGCCCTCGAGCATGAATGGAATTAGAGGAATTTGAAAATCTTCAGAAATTTCTACAAACAAGTCTGAGAACTCCGAAGTATACTCTTGACCGTAGTTAGGGGGGATTTTCATGCCGGCTAGTAAAACAGAAAGGTTTCTCTTTTGCGCAGTAGAAATTATTTTGGATAGATTTTTTTTAATTTCAATAATTGGAATTCCTCGTAATCCATCATTTCCCCCAAGGGCAAGGATAAGCAAATCCGGCTTGGATTTTAAAAACCAACCGATGCGAGATAATCCACCACTCGAAGTTGATCCACTAATTCCTCCATTAATGATTTTGTATGCAGTCTTTGTTTGAGGGCTGAAGTTTTCATTAAGTTTTTTCTCCAATAAACTCGGATATGCCTCATTTTCATTTAAACCATACCCTTCAGTTAGAGAATCTCCAAGAATAAGTATTGTAAAAGGCTTTTTGATATCCTCTTTATTTAAATCGTTTTCGAAATTGATTGTTTTTTGTTTATCTTCGCAAGACCCGAGGATTATCATGATGAGTGAATAAAAACTTTGGAGATAGAGTTTCCTGAAGATGGAGAAAGCATTTCGCATTGGTATTTAATAATGTCTAAATATAATTATGCTTAATGACAAAACGATTAAGTGTTTTTTAATGTTTTTTAAATGAATTTGGTTATTGAATTCATCCACGAGTACATCCTAGCAATCGACTTTGCTATGTTTATACTTATATGGCTGGTTCAGTTAATTATTTACCCGGCATTTATTTATATCTCTGATTCAAGTTTTAAGCTTTGGCACGGGGTTTACTGTAAAAGGATTTCTTATTTTGTTTTGCCACTTATGATTTCCCAGCTTTTTGAATCTGCTGCAGCCTGTTTTTTTATTGGAGGAAATTTTGAGTTTATAAAACTGGTTTTAATTCTTTGTACATGGGCCTTCACTTTTTTATTTTCAGCTCGTTACCATAAATTGTTATCAGAAGTTGGAAAAGACTCGGCTACAGTAAAAAAATTGATTTTCACAAATTGGTTTCGAACTATTTCCTGGTCTTTTATTTTAATTATTTCATATTTTCAGTACCAGTGAAGCCGCGAGCCTTGAGGAGTTTTAAGATTTGCCCGATTTGTAAGCGTTCCTTTGAAAATCGAAAAAAGTGGGAATCCCGAGGGGTTTGGGATCAGATCGTTTATTGTTCTGATAAATGCAGAAAAGACTCGAGAAGAAAGCAACGCGGATGAAAGCGGTTTGGTGGATTAAGAGAGATTTTAGAATTTTTGATAACGAATGTATTCATTCTGCTTTGAAGGATTGTAGAGAAGTCATTCCTTTTTTTTGCTGGGAATCCAAAATTATTAATGGAGACGATTACTCAAAATTTCATCTACAGGCACAATGGCAGGCATTAGAGGAACTTCAAATTAATGTACAAAATCGTGGAGGTTTTTTACGGGTAGTTTTGGGAGATATTGTAAGGGAAATGGAAATTCTTTTTCAGGAGTATTCTTTCACGCATTTATATTCTCATATGGAAACCGGGAATTTGATTTCTTATGAGCGGGATCGGGAGGTTGCAAATTGGTGTAAAAACCGCGGGGTTTTTTGGAGCGAAATTAGCCAAAGCTCGGTTGTGCGTGGTCATAGTGCTGAGGGGCGTAGAAGAAAATCAAAACAATCTGACCTTCGTAAATCCATACCTGTATCCACGCCTGAGTTGATTGTAAGTCCATCCAAGAAAAGTTTAAGAATCGAAAACCCCGAATGGGAAAAACTTTG
This sequence comes from Opitutales bacterium, assembly GCA_965660725.1. Lineage (GTDB taxonomy): Bacteria > Verrucomicrobiota > Verrucomicrobiia > Opitutales > Seribacteraceae > Seribacter. The sequence continues at coordinate 12,705 of CBFIBI010000038.1, read as the reverse complement.
CAGTCTCTTTCCTAAGTTTTCCGGTTGCCCTCTTATATCATCTATCCAGACAGTTTCTGAAAAAAGGGCTTGGGCAACCCTGGACTCCTTTATGGACGAGCGCGGAGTCAATTACTCTGGAGGGATTTCATCTCCGAACACTGCTTTTATAAATGGTTCAAGGCTTTCGACGCACTTGGCTTGGGGAACCCTGAGTTTGCGGGCCGTGTTCGCCAAATTAGAAAGAAAAAGAAAAGATATCTCAAATCAGGCAGGCATGGGCGGATGGAAAAGAAGCCTTCGTGCATTTGAGTCAAGGTTGCATTGGAGGGATCATTTTATTCAACGGTTGGAATCCTTTCCGGAGATGGAACATCGAACTATTAACCCGGCATTTGAGAATTTAGAATATGAGGACAGACCTGATTTTTTGGAGGCATGGTTAACTGGACAGACTGGTTATCCGATGGTTGATGCCTGTATGAGGTGCTTGAGGGATACTGGTTTTATCAATTTTAGAATGAGGGCAATGGTGGTTAGTTTTGCCTGCTTTGGTTTGCATCTTTCTTGGCGATTTATTCATGAGCCTTTGGCTCAATTATTTACTGATTATGAACCAGGTATTCATATTTCCCAATTGCAAATGCAGGCTGGAGTTACTGGATTCAACACTCTTCGTGTATACAGTCCGATGAAGCAATTCTTGGATCAGGACCCAGATGCTAAGTTTGTTAAGCGTTGGGTGCCTGAACTTTCAGATCGCACGAGTGCGGAGATTGCTCAGGCAATCGAAATGAGGTTTCCGGAATATTCTAAAGCTGTGGTTGAGCTTTTCGAAAGGTCAAAAGCTATGAAAGCAAAGATATTTGCTATTCGTAAAAGTCAATCAGCTTGGGTGGAGACTCAAAAAACCTTGAAGAAACATGGTTCCCGAAAGAAAAGCCAAAGAGTCAAAAAGCAAAAAAAAGATCCAAACCAGTTAACATTACCTATTTGAAAATCCTTTTTATTGTTTTGAATCGCATCTCAATTCTTCCATCGAGTGTAATTCCTTAAGCCATTTTCGAGGAATGCCGGTTTGCATACCCACAACCGAGCCAACAACTACTCCACGATGGCAGTTATCACCACCTACTTTTGCATTTGCAAGAATTGCAAGAGAAAAGTCATCTGAATATTTCCATGCGAAATAAAGGGATGCAATGAAGGATTCGGGCAAATAGCAAGCTGTGCTTAGAGTTTCCCCCACCACTTTTCTGTCGGGCATATTTTCCCAAGTTTTAATTAAATTTAAGGGCACATTGGAAAGTTTTAAATTTTGTAGAGTCCCCCGAATCTCTGCTCTTTCATTCAAAGCAATTAAAATGCGAGTAAGGTCGTGAGCTGCTCTTAATGTGCTCGGGTGAGTGTGAGTACCTTGGACTAGAGTTTGGGTTGATTTAAATAAATAATCATCTGCTGTGTTATCTATTGCTTCCAGACCGGCAAGCAGGGCTGGGACTAAGCTTAGTCCGCCAATATGTATGTCTTCTATACCACAATTTGAGAGCTTTCTACCCCGTGCATAATTAGTAAAGAAAGCCCGATGGTATTCTTCAGCGTATGTATCATTATGCCAACCGGGAGTGAGCATTACTTCGGCGTAACGATTAAGCCAAACCTCATGATTAAATTCACCATGCTTTATGATCGTGCGATATAATTCGCAGGCTAACTTTAAATTCAAAGTATTTTCACCAGCCTTAAGAAATTGATGATAATGCACTCCTTTCTTTCCCCAGTATTTTGCTTGATCATGAAGAATGTCGTCTTTTTCACTTATCGGAAGGTATTTTGAGCGCCACAGTATACTGTCTGGATGAGGATTCTTCGGATTCATGAAATGATCGAAGTTACCATAGTCTAAGTCTAATGCATTTCTATTGTAGTACCAATGAACGGGCATAGATACTGCATCTGCAACAAGGGAACCTATAAAAGCGTTTTGAAAACTCATCTAGATGTAATACCCATAATTGGAGTGTTGGACAAATAAGGAAAGTTAATTAAACTAGATCTTGATGCATCAGTTCCCTCTCTATTACCACCCTTTGTATTCTGACGGGTTAGACAGTACGGCTCGCTTTCCGGTGGATCGATATCGATTACTTGCTGAACAGTTACCCAGATTAGATATTGAGCAAAATATAGAAATTAAGGAATCTCGGTTAGCGAATCGCGAAGAGATTTTATTGGTTCATGAGGAAGATTTTGTCGACCGGTTTCTTTCCCATTCCCTATCTGAAAAAGAAATCCGCCGAATTGGTTTAAAGCCCTGGAAGCCTGAAATTGTTCCTAGGACTTTGCATTTGGTTGGAGGTGCTTTGGATTCATTAGGAGAGTTGCTGAATGGGGCTTCCATTGCAGGCAATATGGCGGGCGGTACGCATCATGCATTTCGTGGAGAAGGTGCGGGTTACTGTATTTTTAATGATTTAGCAATTTGTGCGGAATTCGCCTTGCAGCAAAATGATATAAATCGAATACTTATTTTGGATCTGGATGTTCATCAGGGAGATGGGACTGCAGAAATATTTGCGGGTGATGATCGGGTTTACACCGTTTCTTTACATGGGGAAAATAATTTTCCATTTCGAAAAAAAAAGAGTGATTTGGATATTAGTTTTCCGGACGGAATTGAGGATGAGAAGTACCTTTCTTCTCTTGATCAGGTTTTAGAGAAATTATCCCGGGATGAATTCGATTTAATCTTTTTTCAGGCGGGTGTGGATGGATTGGCATCGGATGCATTGGGTTTGCTTGGTCTTTCAAGGCATGGACTTGATTTGAGAAACAAGAAAGTTTTGAAGTGGAGAAGAAGCCAGGATATTCCTTTGCTTATTTTTATGGGAGGTGGATACGCTAAGCCTATTATGAACACCGTGGATGCGTTCTGTGACCTGTTTCTTGAAGCCTCAAAAGAGTTTGTTTTTATAAGTAAAAACTAAATGGATTTGTTTCTGTTTTTAAATTGTTTTCTTAATTTATATAGAATCTCAGAGTAGCCATCGCTCGAAACGAGATTTTTAAATTGCTTGGGATCGTTTTTCATATCGTAAAGTTCCTCTGTCCCATCCTTATATTTCATATATGCCCAGTTTTTAGTTCTTAAGGATGTTCCTTTGGGAATATAGGATAGGGCCGATTTCTTAACTTCTTTTTTCGGGTTTTTGAGAATGGGAAGAAGACTGGAGCCTTGTACGGATGATGGTATTTGTACACCAACCATTTCACATGCTGTTGGAAAAAGATCAACCAATTCGACCAGTGAAGTACTGATGCACGGTTTATCAACTGGTGACTTAATGATTAGAGGTACCCGAGTTACTTCTTCCCGAAGATTTCCTTTTTGCCAAAAGTGATGTTCGCCAAGAAGGTAGCCATGATCACTTGTGAACATAACTGCTGTATTTTGATGCAGGCCAAGTTCTTTTAGGACTCGGAGGATTCTACCCACTTGTTCGTCCATAAAAGTAACCGTCGCAAGATAGCCTGCCCACATGCGTTTCTGGTTATCTTGAAACTTATCTATACCAAAGTGTTTTGAATTTGAACCCGAGATAGCTGCTTTCGGCATGTCTTCCCAGTCCCCCGCAGGAACGAAGGGTAAGTTCATCTGTTTAAAGGGATATACTGAGAAATACTGAGTGGGTGCGACATTGGGGTAATGAGGACGAACGAAACCTGTTGCCAGAAAAAAGGGTTGCTCATCGTTTTTGAACTTTTTTAGCAATTCGATGGATTTGGTTGCCGCTTTCCAATCCGGTTGATCACTCCCGTCGCCTTCATAATCAACTGTGACAAACATCCTGTAGGGCATTTGGGTGGATTGTCTACCTTCCATTTTAGTGGTGAACTTGTTGAGGTTCAGGCAGGCATAGTTTCCAGGAGTGTGAGCTTCTTTCCCCGCCATATTATACTTATCCGACCAGCATTCAGGAATGTCCTGACCGTCTGTACCGGCGATAATATCACCGGGTACCCGCATATGAAAAATTTTACCAACCCGGGTGCTGGAAAAACCATTTTTTTGAAAATGTTCGCCCCAGGTAATTTCTTCTTTTCCGATATAACGCCCACGCATAAAACTGGCTCGAGACGGACGGCACACCGTACCTTGGCAATATGCATTTTGAAAGAGTGTGCCTTGCTCTGCCAATTGGTCGATATTCGGGGTTTGAGCAACGGGACTTCCGTAGCAGCCCAAAGCATCGGCTTTTAAATCATCGGATACAATGAGCAGAATATTTTCTATTTTTGCCTGAGCACAAAAAAACGAAATACAAAGAAGGCTTAAGTACTTATTCAAAATGCTTTGGCTTTTAAATATTGGATACTTTTCTTTATACTTGCAATCGCATCAGGTGATTGATCCTGCTCAACATGACAGTGTTGAACCCCACTTTTTTGAGCAATTCTCATAATGGGTTCCATTCTAATCATACCGTCACCGATTTCATCAAAGGTATCGGGTGCCACTTTTCCAAAATTTGGAATAACTGATTTTTTTTTCAAGTCTTTGAGGTGAAGCTGAGAAATTCTGCCTTGTAATTTTTTAATCATGACAACGGGGTTTTCTCCACCAATTTTGACCCAAAAAACATCCATCTCAAATGCCATTTTAGAAGAAAAGTTTTCTATGAAAATATCGTATCCACTTTTTCCCTTATCCATTGTCTTGAATTCGAACGCATGGTTATGGTAAGCGAGTTGAATATTGGCCGAAGAAGAAAGTTCAGCAGCTTGGTTGAGAGACTCGCTTACTTTCTTGTATGCATCTAAATTTCTCCTGTCTCCCTCTGCTAGATAGGGAATTACGAGATGGGATAATTTATGCTTTCCTGCAAGAGATAGAATTTCTTTAAATGGAAGCACTCCCTTTAATTCGGGATGTAAGACAGAATTCCAATCAAAGTGGGAAGAATTGACTTTCATTCCACATTTGCGGGCTTCTTTGATCATCTCAATCGATTGAGCAGAGGGAAAGCCATAAGGTTCAACCTGTTTGTACCCTGCCTCGGCGACTGCCTTGATCGTACCTTTTAAATCTCTACTCATTTCTTTACGAAGTGTGTAAAGTTGAATTCCAATTTGATCCATGTAAGGAAGATTGGAAGAGCGTGCAAAAGAGGGTAGGGTTACAAGTAACCCGCCTGTGTTTATTATGAAATCTCTTCTTTTCATTAAGAATTAACAGAAGGGGAATTTTAGAGAATGGCAAGATATCAATCTTTCATAACCTCATCCTGAGAAATTGGCTCGATTACTTTTTTGGAGAAAAAGGTAATCTTTATCTTTCTTGCAAGAGAGGAGATAAAGAGAGTCATGTGAAGGAATGTGGGGAGGGCTGCAGAAATGCCCATAATGAGTCCAAAGTAAATATTTTTAGCATTTTCTCGACCAGTTGGATCTTGAAGTGCCTGAACGGCACGGGCTGTGTATTTATTTCCTCTTTCTGCTAGTTGCTCAGGTGCTGATTCCCAAAGGCTAATCAACCACCCCCCAAAACTGAAAACGAATAAAACCCAAAGTGTGGCCAGGATCGCAATCACCAAGTCTAGGGATAAATGAAAAACATACTCTGAAGTTTTTGTGGAAGCTAAAGCACGTTTTATGATCCAAATAGTGACAAAGAAAGAGAGGCTGTCAAAAAGGGCACCTAGAATACCCACCGGTATTTGTAACTTAATATAATGTGATGCTTCATGTGTCTGCATGTAGATGGGAAAAGCGGTGTAGATCGCCCACCAATAACACGAGATATTTAATACGATGAAAAACAAAAACAAAAGAGGAAAAAAGATTCTGATGGAACCTCTTTTCCGTTCATAAATATCAAGAACCTTATGAAGAGCATCTCTCCAAATTGAGATAATTTCACTCATGTTCTATTGAACTAATATGTTAAAGAGTGATGTGTTTTTCTTGGGTTACTGATTGTTCGCATGCTTCAATAATTTTCATGCATGTGGAGGCATCGTCCAGTGTTGAAAGCGGTTTTTGACCTTTACCGATAACTTGTTCTAGAAAGTGCTTTCCCATTTCCCTGATGGTGTAAGGATATGCAGAATAGGTTTGGGAGTGAACTATTGCTGGTTTATTTTCAACCCAATCCCTGTAGCTGTAGCGAGTTGCACCTTTTGTTCCAATTACTTTTATCATAAAAGTCCATGGGTCACCTGCATGGTCATCCGCAGCAAAACTCGCACACAAATGAGAAAGAGCCTGATTTTTCATTTTCATGGTAACCATTGCAATATTTTCCTGAGGGACTGAACCATCGTTAATTGTTGCTTTCATACAAGAGACCTTCTCTGGTTCTCCAACTAAATAAAGCGTGCAATATGCATGGTGGGTCAATATTTGGCGAATTACGCCAGGGTATCTTGAGGCGACTTTTTCTGGATGATGAATATTGTATAAAACATGAAGCGAAACTAAATCTCCGAGTTTTCCGCTTTCGATAAGATCTTTAGCTCGGGTCACAGAAGGCTCGTAAATGTAGTTGTGGACAGGAGCAACTTGAACCCCTTTCTCTTTTGCAGCAAATTTTAAGTCCTTGATTTCTTCAATGGTAACTGCAGTGGGTTTTTCGACCAAAACATGCTTCCCTTCGTTAATTGCAAGTTTCGCATACTGGTGATGAGTTTCCATGTTTGTAAGAATATAAACTACATCGACAGCACGAATGAGATCTTTGGGTTCGTCAAAAACTTTACAATTAAAGAGCACGGCTTTTTCTTCCGCTTTTTGACGAGTACGGTTCCAAATACCTACAAGTTTTGCATTTTCTGCTAAAAGAACTCCTTCACTATGCAACAAAGAAATATCTCCAGCACCAATAAATCCTACTTTAATCATAATTTCTCATGATTATTGATTTTAGGTTTATGACAAGAAGAAGATTTTTTCTTTTGAGCTTTTAACTTTTTGCTAACTTGACATCTTATGAGTCTGTGATGGTGAATTTTAAATCAATTTTAAAAAATAAGCATGTATTAGTAAAAACATGTTTATTTTTGGTTATGATTATACTTTTAATCTTAACTGGAATTTGGAGTTTCCTGGATGACTTACTGGAGTTCGGTATTGAATCTTTAGCAGAGGAATCAGGTTATTCTACTTTTGAATTGGATGTAAAAACGCTCGATTTATGGCAAACTGAAATCCAAAATTTGAGAGGTAGTGACGACTCAATTTCATTAGAAATAGACGATGTTAAATTACTGTACGACCCTTCAGGTGTTGCTCTTGGTAGATTCAATGCCATTTCCGTTTCGGGTGTAAAAGGAAAATTTATTTTTGATAAAAACGAAGAAGATTCGAATGAATCTGGTTCATTCTCTTTTCATAAAATATATGAACCTGTGGATGCTTTACTTGACAGTCCACCTGTGAATTACATTCGCATTCGTGATTCTGTAATTTCCACTGTAATTAATAATATTGCCACGGAGTTAAGCTTTTTTATAAAAGCCGATTTTTTTGAAAATTTATTCCGATTTAGTTGGGATGGCATGGTGAATAAGATCCCTGCTTTTGCAGAGCTAAATCTAAGTCGAGAGGAAAATGCTACTTTTTTATCCGCTACTTTGGAAATAAATGAACTAGCAAAACTATTTGATGAGATTAAGAATGACCCGCGGACTGAGTCAGAAGCTTTAGACAAAATTAATTTGTTTGATGGCTCTCTTAAGCTAGACGCCTATGCTCAGTTGTTCAGATCCGGATTAGATGATATTTTTATTGAAGTAAATGGATCAGAGATAAGTCTGCGATTTGATGAAAATAATTTTATAATCCCCAAAATCATTTCTTTTTTCAGTCTAAATAAGAACGGTGATTGGGGACTGCAAAGTTACGCTCATCTTGTTCAGGAAGAAAATTTGATCGCCGAAGATATTAAAATTTCAATAAACCAGGGTGCCGATGACATAAGTCTTGATGGTAGTATCACTTACTTGGAAACCCAAAATAAATTCCCAAAGTTGGAAGTCCATGGGTTACGATTTCCTCGGATACAAATTTCAAACAGTAATTCGCAAGTCATACTTGTTGGAAAAGAAAAACAAATCTCATACGATCAAATTTCATATGAAGACACATTCTTAAAACTTTACAATGGGGTCCTGTCATTTCTTTTTCTTGATGAGCAAAATGTAAGTTTTCAACT
>CBFIBI010000038.1:0-4504 GCA_965660725.1 Opitutales bacterium | reverse complement strand
CAGTCGATGCTTTACTTTCTGATTTTGGGCTCTCTTTCGTTCAGTTCTCTTATTTTGGAACTATTGATCTTGATGAATTTCCCCGCATAAGCACTCCACAGTTAATTTCAGGAAAGCGCGTTATTTCAGATGACCGAGTTTTATTAGAGCACTTGGCATTGTCTTTCAGACTTAAAGATTTTAGCGAATTCCTCATTGATATGCTTTCTTTTGAGTTTAATGGATATCGCATTGAATTAGATCGATTTAATGTAGCGATTTCAGAGTCAGATCCAGATTTCCTATTTATTGAATTTAATAATTCGCAATTAGATTTTCCAGATAATCAAATAAGTTTGTTCGGTTTAAACGGAAAAATTCAGTTCAATAACATGGACCCTCTTGAAACAAATGGAACTCAGATAATCACATTTGAGAAATGTGAAGCTTTTGGAAAGGAACTGAAAGATGGAAATTTCAGTTTTGAAGTTATGCCAAATGGACTTTTCACAATTAAAAACGCTTATGCCTCGATATTTAATGGGGAAATTGGATTGAGGGAAAGTAATTTTAATTTGTATGGCGACGAGATGAGGTTAAATGGTAAAATTAGTAATATAAACGGCCAAAAAATTGCAGATATGATAGAAGGCTTGGAGGTAGAGGTAAATGGAAGTTTTTCTGGTTCAATTCCGATAGTTTATGAAAACGGAAAATGGGATTTTGAAAAAGGATACTTGCAATTGGATTCCAGTGTAGATGCGAAGCTTAAATATCGAGGTCCAGGCTTTTTTACATTGGGAGTCAAGGAAGGTACTCGTGAATACGAGAAGATGAGGATGGCAGAGAAAGCCTTAGAGAATCTAGATCTTGAATCGATGAAGATTATTCTTGAGGTAAATGGAGACGAAAGGAAGATTTTATCAAGGATAAAGGGCACTTCCTACATAGATGAAAAAAACAAAGTTACTTTAGACTACAGACCAAAGATCATTGCTGGATTGGCAGATTTGATCTATAAGATAAAGTTTTAACATTACTTCATTTAACAATATAAATTCTTTGAAATTTAACATATCAGTTGCAGAATCTAGTAAACTTTAATATGTTATCTGACAAATTTACCATGAGATTATTACTAATAACTCCTTTTTTGTTCCTGTTGAGTTGCACTGTTATGAAAACAGAGCACCACATTACTCTTGATCACAACATCTCTATTAAAGTGGAAAAAGAAGTGAATGATTTTCTTGATGATTTGTATGGTGAAAATGATTCTTAACTTTTATTAACTATGAATTTATATAAAAATTTATCACTACTTCTAATCTTTGGTTTGTTTATTTCTGTTGCCAGTGCTGATACTAGCTTAAGCGAGCGAATGAAAGCTAGGTTGCCAGATGTGATTGCCGCCAAAAGTAAGGGCTTAGTTGGTGAAAATACTGACGGTCTTCTACTTCTCCGTAATTCTAATTCTAATTCCAATTTGATAGAATTGGTCAAAGCCGAGAACCGTGACCGAATTTTACTGTTCAAGCAACTTGCTGAAAAAACAGGTGCTTCACAAGATGACGTTGCTCTTAAGTTTGCAAAGGCAATTGCGAGTAAGGCACAGAAAGGTCATTGGTTTAAAAACTCTTCAGGTAATTGGGTTTCCAAGTAATTATTAGTAAATCTCCAATTTTGGCTTTGGTATTACCTTTCCTCTTTTCGTGCCAAAATTTTTATCAACCCAATGAACATCTTGGCCATTCTAATGAGAGTGAGCAGGCTTTAAATTTGAATGATAAAATCGGTTTTTTTCAAAAAAAATTAAAATCAAACAGATTTGAATTTGAGTGGGTTAATCTGAAAAAAGAAATTTTATCTGCAGAAATTCGTGCTCAGGAGTCTCAGTTGGCAATCTTAAAACTAGAGCGTGAACTGGCTAAATTTCAAGATTTTGAAGATCGTTTTCCGGATAAAAAAGGATTTTTTCCCGAAGAGGATAGGATAGAGTGGCAATCTCGTTTAGATGTAAAAAAATCAGAGACTAAAAGATTACATGCAGTTGTTAGACTATTAAAAAGGGACATGATGTCTCTAAAAGCAAAGTTACACCGGAATGGGTATAAAGCTATACAAAACGCCACCTTTGAGGTTGAGCCTTCAATGTGATTGATGAGTGTTAGTATATAATTTCTTGGAAAAATACCAGTAATGGATGATTTAATAGAGAACTTAATAGCTAATCCGTTGATTAGTTTTGCGTTGGTCTTGCTGTGTGTTTTTCTCTTTTTTGCTGTTCTAAAGGGCTTAGTTAAGTTGATCTTAGCAATATTGGTTTTTACGATGCTTGGCATCGTCTATATTAATTATTTTCAGGACGACTATCCTTTACCATTTTCCAATGAGGAAATTATTGAAAAATGGAACAAATTAAGTGAACCAATTCGATCAATTGACCTTAACAATTCTTTTTTCGAAAATAATAAAAGCATCATTCCTTTGCAAAATTTAATTGAGGATTAGTTTTTTATGAAAATCCCATGGCCCTTGTTTTTGGCTTGGAAACAACTCTTTCCTACCCAAAGAAAAATTTCTTTTTTTTCTCTACTTGCAGTTATTGGAGTAGCCTTAGGGGTTAATGTTATGATTGTGGTGATTGCTTTTATGCAAGGGTTTCAGGAAAAATTCCGATCAGATATCATCGATTCCCAAGGGCATGGACGTGCAATTACAAGGGCAAACTCCTTAAATTGGCAGGAACAAAAAAAGAAAATTGAAAAGCATTCTTCAATTAAAAGAGTTACCCCATATGTTCAGGCACAGCTTTTATTAAAGAAGGATGGCTATGATTCAATCCCGTTTTCTATGGGAATCAACCCTGATGAGGAAGATCCTGTTCTACAAATCGACTCATTTCTTGAGGCCGGAGCAATTAAGATGAACGCCCATGATGCTGAGGATATTACACCTGTTCCATGCCTGGAAACTTTGGAGGATGAGGTGGTTTTTATTAGTACCGAGGTAGCCAAGCAACTTGGTGCACGCCCTCCTGCAGTTATTCGTTTCTTCGATGAAAATAAAAGTAGAAATTCAACTTCTAGTGAGATAATAGTTTCTCGACTTGACCCATATGTTGAATCTGGGGAATGGGAAATTATTTTTAAAAATAGCAGTGAATATTTTATCCACGATCTGACTAGTGAGTCATCAATTTTGTGTAATATTTCTAAAGGCTCAATCGACCAAGGATTTGGAATGCCAGTTTTTAAACCAAAGTTTGGAAAGGATCCTTTCAAAAAAGGTGATCGATTTAAATTTCATGTTTTTAAAGGATCTACTATTGATGTTTATTCACCAAATATGTTCGAAATGGCCAAGTCGGATGAGCTGATTCCTCCAAGAGTGGTAAGGGTCGGAGGTATCTTTGAGGTCCCTTGGCAAGGTTTTCATACTGAAGCCCTTTTGGGTACCATGCGTTTTATGCAAGATATGCTAGGTGAAGAAGTGCGGATAGATGGATTCTATTTAAAAGTAATAGACACTCTTGCAAGAAGTGAAAGCGGAATTGAAAAGTGCTGTAAAGAATTAGAAGATTTGTTGGGTGATGCATGGGCTGTATATCCATGGTTTGTTGAAAATGCATGGTTTTTCGAATTACTTAAATTTGAAGAGTATTTAATGATTCTAATTATGGTGCCGATCGGCTTAGTTGCAGCATTTGCAATAGCGATTGCGTTGATGACTTCCGTAATACGCAAAATTCGAGAAATTGGTTTACTTGTTGCAATGGGAGGAAAACGCTTTTCAGTCGGTCTAGTGTTTTGTTTGCAGGGATTTATTATTGGACTTTTGGGGGCTTTGCTAGGCTGTGGGTTTGCTCTGCTTTTTATTCATTTTCGTGATGATTTGATGACTTTTATAGTTCGAAATATTGCGGGGGAAGAGGGCCAAGTCGGAGTGTCTCAATTCTATGATTTTTATAGTCTTAAAATCTATTATCCTTGGGAGTCTTATGAAAGTTTGTTTACTTTTTTGTCTTTTGCTTTTTTTGCCATCTTAGTTTCTACAATTGCAGGTTTTCTTCCTGCTTGGCGAGCGACACGTTTAAAACCTGCAGATGCTTTAAGAAGTGAATAATACACCGAATTTAATTCTTGAGGCAAAAGGGCTTTCGAAAAGCTTCCCATTTGAAAATGATAAAATTAATGTTTTGGAAGACATTAATTTAAAATTAAAAACAGGTAAGTCATTAAGTATTCGGGGCGATTCTGGTTGCGGTAAAACTACTTTGTTAAATCTATTGTCTCGTTTGGAATCTGGGGACAGCGGAGAGATTAATTGGGGACAACATCGCATGGTTGCATCGTCTCCCTGTTCGTCTAGTGAGGGGTTACTAAGAGCCAATTTTATTGGAGTTGTTTATCAGGCTTATTATTTAATTCCTGAGCTTAATGTTTTGGAGAACGTTCTGATCGCATCGAAGTTATCTGGTTCCTATGGTAAAGATGTTGAAGAACGTGCTCGTGAGCTATTATGT
>CBFIBI010000037.1:0-20933 GCA_965660725.1 Opitutales bacterium | reverse complement strand
GACAATTCGCAGAATCCTGATTATTCAAAAGCAAAAAAATTTAGTCCTGCAAAGGACTAGGAACATAGTGGTTAATGAAAAGATTACTTCTCTTTATCCTTATTTTTTAGATCTTCCACAATCTGCTCTGGAGAAGGAGGTAGGCTTTTCATTGTAATCTTTTTCTGAACCGCGGCTTGCCTCAAAGCTTCGTATTCTCCTTTTAATCTTGCGTATTCAGCTGCTTCAGGACCATCGCCTCCTTCAAGTAAAAAAAGTGCAGGCCAAAAAAGTAACAAACCCGCTCCAGTTTGCCATTTATCGCCAGTAGCTTTCTTTTTAAGTCTTTGGTAAAGCTCACTTGTTCTTTGCCCCACATAGTCCATCTCCAAGATAATCTGCTCTTCATCGTAATTTTTATACTTTAAAGGCGAAACATATGTAGCTGCTATTTTGTCAGGATTTGTTGCACATGAGACAAGGAAGAAAAGAATTGAAATCATAAATAATTTATTCATTCATTTATTAAAAAGTATTCAATTAATACTGTCAAAGTATATTGAATATCGATTTATTTAATTATTATTTTATCGCATAATTATTCCTCTTTTTATTTTATAAACCCTGTAAGAAGCTACTTTTTGTGCAAAAATTATTCCTTTTACTTCGCTTAAAACCGATTCCTATTCGCGTATGATCAGGGTAAGCTATTGAAAATCTGGTGAATCATTGCCGCATGAGCTTGTATTCGAAGTTCAAGATCAAATTCCGAAGGAGTTTCAAAGGTAAAGGTAGGGCATTTATGCTTTAAATAAAAATGCAGAGCTTCTGGAATTCCTTCTTTCGGTGGATTTGATGGACGAGGTCTGATGATTCCATTAGTGGCCTTTCGCCCATCAATCATTCTTCGCGGATCTCGAGGTATAAAAGCGGATGCGACCTCCATTATACCTTCAGCTATTCGACTTGGGCGCCCTCCCCTGCTTGGCTCGTAAAGATAAATACCTTGACCATCGAAATCCTCATGCAAATTAATTACCGTTTGAAAATGAAGTGCTTTGGTTCGCTTCAAAATATGTTTGATAAGAATATTTTTCGGGTTTGACCAAACTCGGTTCAAATCGACTCCCTTTGCATCAACACGAGAATTATTCTCCAAACCCCAAGGGTTAAGGCATGGATAAATTAACAGAGGAAGGTATTGTAATTTTTTCAAATTGGATTGCGCCCAGGCAAGCAATCCTTCAGTTGAAGCGGATTCATCTCCATGAATTCCCGCAGACAAATAAATAATGCCATCCTTCCCTAGTTTTGGTGAAGAAACTTCAAAGTGAGGAAAATGATCAAGCACAAGAATTTCTTCAATCTTTAGACCGCATTCCTTGCAAAGTTTTCGCCAACGTTTAATGAGAAATTTATAATCGTGACTGCGGTAATTTTTGGAAGATAAAGACATTTGTTTTTTAAAAATAAATCAATTAAAATGATTCTTCATGATTTTCGAAGCGACTCTCTGGTGCGCCCTTTTTTTAGATTGTATTATAGCTTGTGTAATAAGCTTTTTTTTAAAGGACTGGTATGTAAAAAATTTTCCTTTGATTAGTAAAATCTTCCCGTTAACTATCGGATGGTGTCTTGCTTATTTATGCTTGGTTATGTGGTTGGGATATCTTCTTTGGCGATTTAATGTCCTGACATGGCGATTACATTAAAAACGTTAGTTATTGTTGTTTAGAATTATCTCCATACTTTGTTGAAATTTCTTTACCGTCTCTAAAAGTTTTTCGGTAAAGGATCGTTCCATCATCCCTAAAATAAGACCACTCGCCAAAGCGAATACCACCTTTGTAGTTTCCCTCCTGTCGCTTTTTACCATTTTCATACCACCATATAAGCGGACCGTCCCGCTTATCATTCCAATGGGTGTATTTCATCCATTTCTCACCACTTTCATACCATGAGTGTGCGTTGCCGTCCTTTAATCCATTCTTATAATTTTCCACAACTTTTAGATTTCCATTTTCATACCATGTACGTGTAATTCCATTTCTTTTCCCATAAGTAAATTCTGCTTCAAGCATACTATAACCACCAGGATACCAAAAGCGTGCAAGTCCATGAAATATACCACTATCTAAATCTTCCATACTGTTCGGTATGGAAAAGGGACTCATACTTCCCGGAATGCATTCTACCGAGTAAATTGGAATTCCATTCTCTTGCCACTTGCTAACTTGATCAATTACCCCACTTGAAAACCTTATTAAAGTATCAACCTGCGTATTAGGATATATTTTTTTAACAAACCCTGAATAGCTAGTTTCCGCATTTGGGGCATACCAGACGCTATTACGATTTTGTAAATTTTCGATTGATAATGCGTTCTTAAAAATTTGTGGATCGACCTGTGTATTATTAAAATCAACTTCTCCAAAAGAGGTTGATCTTTGTAAAACTGAAAAGAAAATTGATAAAACAAATAATCGCCAAAACTTTAAAAATCGCATCCTTATAATCAGAAATCAACGAGCTTCTTTGTCAATCTTTAGAAAATTTTGAATCTCTGCATATGATAACTTTTTTAGTTTTATTGCTGTTCAAGAAAGAAGGTTGGATTAATCCAATAATTGGGAAGACGCTCATCAAATAAGTAAAGGACAAAGAGCATTTGGTCTTAATTTAGATGTAATTTGATCAATTATTATTTGCATCCTCACATAAACCATATTAGTATATTTATGTATTTAAATAAATCCTTGCCTTTTACAATCAATAATGAAAAAAGAACAAAAACCCTTAGAAATTGGTGATCGCGTAATTGAGAAAGTACCAATCGGAAAGAAAAAAAGAATAGGTGAAGTTATATTTGTTCAAGAAGGCAGGCATAGAAAATTAGAACTTTTACAATTAAACAGACATGATTTAACTCCGCTCAGAAGGGCTAATCTTGAATTAAAATTTTTTCGTATTCCTGAAAACAGGTGCAAAAAATTAAACGAGTGGATGCGATACAAAAGGAAAACTTTTCAAATAAGCGATGTCATTAGACATTCGCGAAATGGAAGGGTTAGATATGGTAGAATTATTAGTTTCGTGCATCCAGATGGATTATATACCGACTCAAATGAAAAAGGTTATAATGGAAAAGATTTGATTGAATGCATTGCAATAAAAGGTAGGGATGGTTTGCCAAGAAAAAAAGATTCTTCTGGGGAAATCATGAGATTTGTGATCGGACCCGATCATGCAAAAATCTGTGAAATTTTACCAATGGATTTAAACGGTGGATTACGTATTAAAGATTATTGGAAAAGCATAGGTGAGATTGAATATTAGATAAAAAAGGCACGCGCCTTCCTCTGACGCGTGCCAACATGGTTGGACCATGAAACCCTTTCCTCAATTGAATTATTGCACAAACAATGCCAATTTTAAAATACTCTATAAAAAGTACATATTAATCCATACAAACAAGTCATCAAAAGATTGATGATCAAATAATCACCATTTTCTCAAAAGTTCTTCCCAATACGAATCTAGGCTATCTGAATCAGGAAATGATTTAGTAATTGAAGCATCAGAACTCATTGCATCATGGTAATAAAAAATAATCTTATTTTCAGTCTGTTCTTTTTTAAACAAGTAGACCTGGCTTTTATTAACACATAGAGGATTTCCTTTTTCATCAACACCCGCCTTGATTACACTCAACCCAGCTTCCGATTTATTAATCAATGCCCCCATGAAGAGACTGGTTGATAACATGACCATAACACCCAATAACAATTTATATTTTTTATTCATAATTTTATTACTATTAAAAAGATTGTGATTTACATATTATGAAAAGATTCTTCATTGAATAGCAAAAGAAATTCGTCAAAAATATTCAATTGATCAAATTTCTTATTATCTACTCAAATAAACTAAGCAAAAATGAATAAAAATCTACTAACGCTTTTCAATATTGTATTTTCATTCACTATTTTGGCAGAAAGTAAAACCCTGGGAGACTGGGCAACTTTTCATAGGGAAGCAGACAATTTATGCAGGCAAAATCAATTTGAGGAAGCAGCCAATTTATACAGACAAATAGTCAAAGGAAGGCTCCCTTTTCAAGGCAACCAACATAGGGATGTTGGAGTTACATGGAATAACTTAGGTGTGGCACTCTACTACTTGGGCGAAAACGATCTAGCAAAAGAAGCTTATGAAAAAGGGATGAAAGTTTTATTACCTGCTGTTGGAGCTAACCACCCAGACATCCTTACTGTGGAAACCAATCTCGCCTTTATAGATGAATCTAAAAATGACTTTAAAAAAGCAGAGGAAAAGTTTCGCTCCCTTCTACAGAAAAAACTTCCATTGGTAGGCGCGAAAAATCCTGAATTAGCAGATTGCCTTGAAGGGCTTGCACTATCATTAGAAGGTCTTGGAAAACATGAGGAGGCATTGGAAAAGCTTAAAGAATCGCTTAAAATAAGAACCGAAAAACTTGGGGTAAAACACACTGATGTCGGTGCAACACATGCAGCAATGGCGATTGTCTTTTTAAATCAGGCAGATTTTGACCAAGCAAATAAGCACGATCAAAAAGCTCGGGATATTTTATCTGCAAGCAAGGGTAAGTACCCGTTGAATTTAAATCCAGTTTCACGATTAAAGCCGGGTCCGGCAGAACTTCTAAGAGCAAAGAACAAAGATTTGCGAATTCCCTGAAAACTCAACTAGCAAGCTATTGAAACTAAAGCTTTTTTCTCATAGTAAAATAAATCAATTACTTTCCTGGATAATAAACGAGGACGACCAACAACTTTGGTCAGGAAATACCTTCCAGGAGGGACTCAATGCAGAGATTCTATTGGTTCATTTACAAAGAAAAGACTTGGTTTCATTTGAATATTCAGAAGATGATATACTACTTTCGTATGGAGAAATTGTACTCACTAAGAAATGCACAGGAGTTCTTTGTAGAGTTATAGTAAAGCCAGAAAGAAGAAGGGATGGGATTGGAAGTAACTTTATCTTACAAATAATTGATTGGGAATTTAAAAAAAAATCACTTAAAAAAATCACCCTGAACACATTTGGTCATAACATACCAGCAAGGAAATGTTACAAAACACTTGGTTTTAAAGAAATTAGTTATAAAAGAAATTTTCGATTAGTAAAAAATCAGTGGAGAGATTTGGTAATTATGGAAAAAACGACAGAACCATAAAATATTATATTTAGAATCGAAAGATTGAATTAACCTAGGTTATTGTATAGTTGTAAATCATGTCCAAAAGCATTCAAGATCCATCCTCCATTAAATTAAGTCCACAAATATGGCTGCTTATTCTTATTATCGTAGTTGGATGGTCTCGCTATTTGCCTTTATCACATCCTGAATTATTCAATTTCACTCCGGTTTTAGCGATTTTTCTACTTTCTGGTTCTTCGCTTAAAGGACACATTTCGTGGAGCGGTCCGGTAATTGCTGTTGTCGTTTCAGACCTGATACTTAATCCGAGTTACGGACAAAATTTATTGGAACCCTTCTCTTTAATTACTATCTTTGTCTACATGGGAGTTTTCCTGATTGGTAAATCACTGAGAAAAGTAAACAAAATGACATATTTGCTCGGTGGAGCTTTACTTTCGTCTTTGCTTTTTCATTTTATAACCTGTGGTTTTGCTTGGGTTATGAATCCTGCTTATGCGAAAAATATTTCAGGTTTCATACAAGCTCAATTCCTCGGAGAACCAGGATATGCTCCAGCTTACTTATTTCTTCGTAATTCTACAGCAAGCACACTTTTTTTTACAGCCGTGTTAGGTTGGATTTTTCAGAAAAAGAAAGCTCACTCTTTTGTTGGAAATAAAAATATCCGCTTTTCACAAAGCTAATTTTTTCTGTAACATTTAGCTTTAGAATTCACGCTGACGATAGGCCTCGAATAGGCACACACCAGTAGCTACGGCTACATTTAGACATTCAACATTTCCAGCCATCGGAATCGTGACTAGTTTGTCACAATTCTCAGAGGTTAAGCGGCGAATGCCCGAGCCTTCCGCGCCCATTACCAGACCAATCGGCCCTTTTAGGTTTGATTGAAAAATATTTTCTTTTGCTTGATCCGTTGTTCCAATTAAAACAATACCTCTTGAACGTAGCTCTTTCATAAAACGAGATAAGTTTCGGGCACGAGCTAAAGTCAATGACTCAGCCGCACCTGCCGCAACATGGCGTACTGTTTCAGTCAATCCAGCAGAACGATCGCTCGGTATAACAACAAGATTAATTCCTGCACAATCAGCTGACCGTAAACAAGCTCCCAAATTTCGAGGGTCCTGAACTTGGTCTAAAATCAATAAAAAAGGATCCTTTTCCATAGAATCTAAAAGAGCCAAAGCTTCTTCCTCATCTAAAGTGGAGATACTCGCAGTTGGATTTCCATGAGTCTTTTTCCCAAGAGACTTGGAGAACCTTCTACCCATTATATGTTTACCTTAATTAAATAATAACCCACTACTCGTGAAAATCAGCCCCTTGACTCGTCTCTTTAACATAATTCTTGCGAATACAAAAAGTTCCAAACCGCTCATCATCTAAACGATTACTGGCATAATCTGACAAAATCGGGCGTAATTCTGAGACAATCTCCTCATGAGTTATCGCAGGTTTATAAAGCTTATTTAGTCTTGTACCATCAAGACCGGCACCAAGATAAAGATTGTACTTACCTGGTGCTTTCCCGACTAAACCAATTTCTCCAAGATAAGGACGACCACAACCATTTGGGCACCCCGTGGAACGTATAGCGATGGAATCCTTTTTTAATCCAAGTTCATTGATGATAGAATCAAGTTCATCAATCAAATGTGGCAGATACCTTTCACTCTCAGCAAGGGCAAGCCCACAGGTAGGAAGTGCCGTGCATGCAATAGAATTTAGCCGCAAACCAGAAAGGTCTTCAGGTAAAGTGACTCCTTTTTCCAATAAAATATCATTGATCGTCGCTTTGTCGTTCTCGGAAACTCGTGCAATGACAAGATTTTGATTCGCAGTAAGTCTAAATTCACATTGAATACTAGACGCAATTTCACGAATAGCTAATTTTGATTTTTCTCTCAAGCGACCGCTCTCGAAGAACAAACCATAGGTCCATGAACCATCTGCATCTTGATTCCAACCGTATCGATCCGTAGTCGAATCAAAAGAAAAGTCACGCGTTGGTTGTAAATCCCAACCTAGCCTATTATTGAGTTCCTCCTTAAACCATTCCACTCCACGATCCTCAATCGTGTACTTTAGCCTCGCGTGGCGTCGATCTGAGCGGTCACCATAATCACGCTGAATTTTTACAACTTCCTCCGCAACTTGCACTGCTTGATTTGGACTACAAAATCCAATTACATCTGCAAGTCTTGGAAATGTCGTTGTTTTACCATGAGTCATACCAAGGCCTCCTCCTACCAAAACATTGTATCCGATTATTTGCCCGGCCTCCTCAATACCAACAAAACCGAGACAATTAGAAAAAACATCAACATCGTTTCTAGGCGGAAGAGCGACTGCTATTTTAAATTTACGGGGAAGATAAGTTTTTCCATAAATTGGTTCTTCTTTTTCCTCACCAACCACCATAGTTTTTTCACCATCCAACCATATTTCGGCATATGCCGATGTCTTCGGAGTAAGATGATCGTGAATACGTTGAGCCAAATCGAGTGCCTGTCCATGCAAAGCAGATTCAAAAGGATTAGATGGAGACATTACATTACGATTCACATCGCCACATGCAGCTAGTGTGTCAAGCAGTGTATCGTTAATCTCTTTCATTGTTTGTTTAAGGTTTTTTTTCACAACCCCATAAAGTTGAAAAGCCTGCCTTGTGGTTAATTTAAGAGAATTATCGCCAAATTTATCACAGAGAGCATCAATGCCAAGCCACTGCTTTGGCGTACAAACTCCCCCTGGCACCCGAACCCGGATCATGAAAGAAAATGCTTTTTCTTTTTTTTCTTTAATCAGGGCAGCACGTTCGTCTCGATTGTCTTGTAAATATGTGCCATGAAACTTGGTAAGTTGAGCATCATCGGCAGATATTGATCCGGTTGAGGAGTCTGCTAAGCCTTCAAGGATAGTGCCTCTAAGATAGTTGCTACTCTCCTTGATTCCTTCGTTTTTTGAAAGTTTTTTACTTTTTTCAGGATCTGAAATCATAAAATTACTTAATAGCTTCTTTCATGAAATTAGCAAGTGTTCTAACTTCAGCTAATAATGAAATCTCGTTTTAATTCGAGGTTCCGTCCAGTTTTAAGGATGGGGCAAAAGTTAATTCATTATTTTTTTCAGCAGACAATTTCTCACCTTCAACATGAGCAGCAAATGCAATCATAGTTGCATTATCACCAGTATGTCTGGGTTCAGGACAAAGTAACGGGATGCCTTTCTCTTTTGATAAGTTACCCATCTGCCCCCGAAGTAATTGATTATTGGCGACTCCGCCAGACAGTCCGATGCTTTTATAATTTCCCAACTCAAAAGCATGTCCGGTTTTTCGAACAAGTTGCTGAACTGCGGCCCATTGGTAAGAGGATGAAAGATCAGAAAAATTAACAATGATTTCTTCCTCACTCATTTTTTCTAGAGTATAAAGTAAGCTTGTTTTTAAGCCCGAGAAACTGAATTTCATATCAGATTTTTTTGCAAAAGCTTTAGGAAAATTATAAGCACTAAAATTGCCACCTTGTGCTC
This sequence comes from Opitutales bacterium, assembly GCA_965660725.1. Taxonomy (GTDB): domain Bacteria; phylum Verrucomicrobiota; class Verrucomicrobiia; order Opitutales; family Seribacteraceae; genus Seribacter. Next base: position 12,208 of record CBFIBI010000037.1, on the reverse strand, counting down.
GTTTTTCTAATTCTGCTCCACCTGGGTATGGGATTCCCAATAACTTTGCCCCCTTATCTAACGCCTCCCCTGCGGCGTCATCCACTGTTTTAGCAATAATAGAAATCTCTTTGTTTTGGTTCATCGAAAAAAGCAGCGTATTACCACCTGAAACTAACAGCCCCAAATGAGGTAAATACATCTGCCAACCATCTCCTTGATCTTGGGGAATTTGAATAAATGGAGAAAATGCATGCCCCCTCAGGTGATTGACTCCATAAACCGGAACATCCCATAAAAGGCCCAATGATTTTGCCAAACTTATTCCGACTCCTAAGCAGCCAACTAATCCAGGCCCCTTCGTTACGGCAATTTTCTTAACCAAGCTAGAAAGATTATATTTTTTTCGAGCAAGTGAAAGAAGTGGGATAAAATTAGTCAGATGCTCTGAAACTGCTAGATCAGGAACTACTCCACCATATTCAGCATGATGTATTATTTGGCTATGCACCCACTCGTCCACGATTCCTTTGGATGGACAATACAATGCAATTGCAGATTCATCACAAGAACTCTCAACACCCAGAATCATCTATATTAATTTTCTATATTTATATTTTGACTCAAAAGTAACTCTTTCGCTTTCTCTAATTGTAAATCTCTAACAGGAGAAAAACCAAATTGTTTTTCAAAATCTTCACGACTCATTATATCCTTACCGTAACGCTGAATTCTTAGTTTCGTATCATTTTCATCGGTAAAATCGACAAAATAATCAGGATTAATTCCCTCCTCATGAATCGTTGAACCATCTGGAAGATAATACATTGCTGTTGTTAATCTTAGACCCGCTCCATTATCCATAGGGAAAACAGTTTGGACAGACCCTTTACCAAAAGACTTTTCTCCGACTATTTTAGCCCGACCAAGAACAGAAAGAGCACCTCCAAGAATTTCGGATGCACTTGCACTCCCACCGTTCATTAGAAGTAAAATTGGTATTTGTGGAATTACCTGCCTCGAATTAGATTTAAAATTCCGGATTTTTTTTTGGTTTCTTCCCTTTATCGAAACGATAAGTTGGTTTTCAGGTAAAAATAGATCTGAAACTTCGACCGCTGCAGAAAGTAGACCGCCAGCATTGTCTCTAAGATCGACTATCAGTCTATTCATACCCTGATCTAGTAATCTTTTAACTGCTTGCTCAAACTCCTCTGCTGAGCGGGCGGAAAATTGAACTAACCGTAGATACCCGATTCCATTTTCATCGACTTCAACTCCTTCAACGCTTGAAATACTTATTTTCTTACGATTCACATTAAGCACCCTAAAGGCACCTGACAATGAACGAAGCTTTATTGAAACTGAAGTGTCACTTTCGCCCTTTATTTTATTACTAACTTGCCCAAGATCCAACTCGGTTAAAGTCTCACCTTCCACCTGTACAATAAACTCGCCTACGGTAAGACCAGCCTCTTCAGCTGGTCCTCCAGGAAATACCCGGGTAATCAAAATACCTTCCTCAACTTTACGAATCATAATACCAATTCCAACATAGCGTCGGTGAGTATCATCCTTAAAAGAATCATATTGATTCGGCGTGTAATAGCTTGAATGTCTGTCTAATTCCACAACCATTCCATTTATCGCAAAGTCGGTTAATTGAGAATAATCAGATTTATTTTCCTCAACATATTGAATATTCGTAACACGAAGAGACTCACCAAAACGGATCAAAGCACTCCAATAGTTCAAATTAAAAAACGCCTGCTTCACTGGATCCAACCATATACCAAAAAAAATAAATGAAAGAACGAATGATGGTACAGCCCAAATAAAGAATTGTTTAAATTTCACATTATCTATTTATCTTAGCCTCAGAACAAAGCCAATGCCAAAGGATTCATTTACTTTTCTGGACGCGTTTATGGAACGCAGCGGAAACAAAAATTCTCTTACTGTAGAAGAATTTGTTAATCTTGCTCTATATCATCCAAAAGTTGGTTATTACAAAAGGAAGAAAAATAGAGTAGGAAAAAAGATTGAAACTGATTTTTATACCTCAAATACTCTAGGAAAACTATGGGGTGAAATGATCATCGCCGCATGCACGAATATTTGCGGAGATCAAAATATAGATCAAATGCATTTCGTTGAAATTGCTGCAGAACCAAGTTGCTCGGTAATGAAGGGATTGATCACACCTTTCAAATCAATAAATACAATCAGACTAGGAGATCCTATAAAAATCCCTGATAATGCAATTGTTTTTTCAAACGAATGGCTTGACGCACAACCCTTCAAACGCCTAACCTATGACTGCGAGCAGAAGGCGTGGCACGATATTGGAATAACATTGGAAGGGGATCACTTTAAGGAAATAAAGTTATCAGCAAATTCCACTAACAATTTTCCTAAAAATAAAACGAATCATTACACGATAGATTGGCCAACTGGAGCCAAGAAAATACTCGAACAAGTTTTGAGTATTCCTTGGCAGGGAATGTTTTTAACCTTCGATTATGGATTATCGCGTGAAGTATTGATTAACGAGAGACCTATGGGTACTGCACGCGGGTATCGAAATCATCAAATTATAAAAAACCCATTTGTAAATCCTGGAAAACAAGACATTACTTGTCACCTTTGTTGGGACGAACTCGTTAATTCTCTAAAATATTTTAATTTCAATGAAGTTAAACTCCAAAGCCAAGAATCATTTTTCATGCACAATTCACAAAAAAGAATTAAACAAATTTTCCAAGATGCAAAAGGCATGCCTAACAATCAAATGCTTCAACTAAGAGAGATGATTCATCCACAACATTTCGGGACCAAATTTCAGGCTTTGTGGGGAATAAGAAAGTAGCATAGCCCTAAAGACTAGCTTTAGGGAAGGCGAGAACCCAAAACTTTTGGAAGTTCATAAGGCCGGCCAATCTCATAAATATTACGAATTTGGTCTTCATTGTAAGCAACCTCAAAAATACCGAACTCATCAATACTTCCTTTAAATGCTACTCCAATTTGAGACTTTTTAAGTGGAGCAGAATGGCCTAGCATTGCCTTTCGAAAATTCAATAGTACAGCAGATGTGAGTTTCTCACGACTGAATGGTCGTCCGTTTACATAATGAGTTACCATCATCTTTTTTGAGTCATAAGTTGAAACTACATGATTCCATCGACCAATACTGTCCATCCGAAATGCAACTGCAGACTCATATATTTCATCTCCTTTGGATGTTTGTATGCTAAGAGCCAGCTGACCATTTTGATTTATACTCCAAGAAGTTGAACCAAGAGAAGTTGAGTCACTGCAAAATATTGGCAAAAGTTTCTGTTCAAGTGAATCAATCTTCAGCCATGCAGAAAAAGTTGCTGACTCTACATTATTTGGTAATTCAAGACGAACTCGATCGTTCTTTCTGTTAAAGGACAAAGCCCCTTTACCTGACCACCGCCCTTCGCTCCAGTTACATCCTACAATAGCACCATTCCGGGCCGAAGAATTAAACAATCCTACATTTTGAAGAATTCTAGACCATGTGTTGTGGTTATCAAAAGTAAAATAGAGCAGCGTAGAAGGATCTGCTGCAATAGAATTACTCAAATCTACCCATGCAGCATGCCTCCTTTGAGATTCTTCCATAGACCGAAAAGCGAGATCGGCTGCGCTTATAAAAGGCTCGCTTGGCATCTCTACCCAACTTGGATTACCATAAGGATCAACAAAAATGGACTCGCCAGCAGTCACCTCACGAATAATTTCTTCACCTGAATCGGCTTTGCCCTCATAAATAACATTCCCTTGATAAACAAAAAGTTCAGTAGACCCTCCAGCATGGACATGTAGTCCAAAATCTGTACCCAAATCAATAACGCGCCCTTTGGGTAAATTGACTGTAAATCCAGTGGCGACTTTCGGTACAATTGCCCGAAGCTTCCCACTTGCAAGGCTTCCTTCATTTGGATTGTTGATCAAAAATTCCACGGGGCCCTCCAAAACAACAGTAGCCCCCTGTAGAAATTCAACCTGTGCTAAACCACTTGCAAGATTTAAAGTGCTAGCTTCTAATGTATCACCAAGTTCAGGCTTAAAATCTGTTGCTTCACCCCAACGAATACCAACTGATTTCGTTAAGACTGCGACAGTATCTACAATTACTTCACTGGTAGAAATTTCCAAAGGACTATCATCAACAGAAAAATCAGTAATTAAATCATTACTAGGAGAATTAAATAATGAATTGATGTCATTAAAGAAGAAAAGTCCCAAAATTATAATAGCAGCTATTGCCATTATTGGATTCAAGAAAGAAATTAGCTTTGTACTTTTTTCATCAATTGAATCATTAGTTTCATCGCTAATCAATTCTTCCGCATATGAATGTAAACTTGCGTTCATATCCATAAACTCGATGTAATATCTTCTCACCAAAGGGTCTTTCGCTATCCAATTTTCTAAATAAACAAGTTTTTCTTTCGAAAGATTATTTTCAACAAGACCATCAATAAGATCGTGTAATTCCAGTATTTCCTGATCGCTTAAATGATTCATGCTCTTTCCGTAGTTAATTCAAATGAAACACAATCAAACAAAGTCTTTCTTATTCGATTTAATGCTTTGTAAGCACCTTGTATTGTCCTTCCAGAAACTTGTGCTGCAGCAGTCACATTCTTACCCGATTCGTAGCGAGTAAGAACCATTCTGCGATCGCGGTCGTTCAACTTTTGCAAACACCTTGACAATGCACCGTGACGATTATCTAACTCATCCTCCATCTCGATTCGAGTTTGGGAAATGACATCAAGAACTTCTTGATTAAAAACAACCTTAGATGTAGCAAATTTCTTTCTCGCAGCACGAACTTTCCAATAAGCAATTTGACATGCCCATGAGTAAAAATTTGTACCTGTTTTAAAATCTGAAAATTTTTCACAAATAGTTAAGCTTGCTTCCTGCAGAATATCCTCTGCATCACTTCTGGAAGGAACAAGAGTGTTAATATACGCAAAAATTCTTCTTTGGTACTTCATCATCAGTTGCACCAACTCGGAAGATCTGTCTGGTACATCATCATTCATGAAACAAAAGACAAAAAAGGGTTATTTTGATTTTACTGTCGCAGACTTAGATTGTGTCGACTTATATTTCATTTTCTCAAATCTGTCCAACCCTCTTCTCTCAACTTCTCGCTTTGCTTTTTCCAAGCTTTTGGAGGATAACTTGACCATTTTCGCTCTAGGACGGGACGATTTACCGTTTTCAGGAAATTCAATCATTTTGTAATAAATGGTACCCCCTGGAGACTGACTTAGGCGAGTTGTAAGTTGTACATTCTGTCTACGCCTTCTTTTAGTCCTTTTAACGCTGTTTGGAGGATGTTTTTCACTACCTTCGCTGTCATCTTTAATTAATTCCCCATCTGCTTCATCTAAGAGTCGCTCTAAGGTTTGATCATCTAGGTATTTGTTACGAGAGTCATTACATGCAAAATTTTCATCATAAACGACTTCCTCATAAGGGTCGCTTATAGTCATGACTTTATGGGCAGAGCCTAACAGCCCTTTAAAATCTTTCCAAAACCATTGCACGGCTCGTTGAACAGCTTTTTTGCGACTATTTCCATACACCGCCTTGGTTGCGATGAAAGTACGATTAGGACCGAGGCGGGCTTCGATTAGGTACTTTGTATCATATATTAGTCGAAAATAATCATCATAATCAATTTTAAGTTTGATGTCATATCTTAGGAAGTCATTGACTTTCATCATAATTTTATCTCCTTCAAGGCGTTGAGTTTAAGGGTTTGAATAAAGCACAAATTAAACAATTTGTATTACACAATAGTAGATAACCACAACTTTTAGACAAAATCTTAAAATTTAACCCTTTGAATCGTCACATCCCATTGAAAATTGACAACTTATAAAAGCGATCAATTGAAAAATATAAATAAGAATGATTGAGAGAGTTACTTGCAATGATGAACTTTGCAGATCACTGTAACAGTTAAAAACGCTCGTGTTCTAGGATTATTTTATCAATTTGGATATTTCTTTCTTTAAACGGGAGCTCAAGCCCGAGGAATATCCGCTATGTGAGTATCGAACAATGCCTTCCTTATCCAAAACAAAAGTTTTTGGAATCCCCTTAACGTTAAAACTTTTCCCAATATTTTGATTTTTATCTAAAGCTGTAATTAAACCACTCAACTTTTTGGTTTTTAAAAACTGTGAAATTTTCTTTTTGGTTTCTCCCTGATTTATCGCAACTAAAATCACCTCATCAGTGGCAAATCCCGAAGTCGCATCAATTAACTCGGGCAATGCACGAACACATGGTCCACACCAAGTCGCCCAAAAATCGAGCACAACCACCTTTCCTTTTTGCTCGGATAACTTAAATTTCTCACCATTTAGTAAATTAGTTTCGAAATCTGGTGATTTACCTCCGATAAATGGATCAGATTCACTTGTCGATTCAACTTTTGGGCTTCCTGTTCTAGGAGATCGAGATGATAATCCTAATTGCGTTTCAAACTCATCAAAATCCTTTGGTAAAACCTCAACTCTGACAAAAACGTTCTGTTCTACAGCTTGTGTTTTAATTCGACTTAGAATTGAAGGGGCTTGCCTGCCCTCTTGCGACATTGCCAACTGTGCCATCCCCAATCCTCCCTGAGCAACGGTCCATAGTCCCAATGCAGATTGTGTGTCTACACAGTTCACACAAAATTCAATTCCCATGGACTCTTCCATGAAACTTAAAGACAATCCAAACTCCCTTATGCCTTTAACTGAATTTGCTAATCCAGCAAACAAAGGGTTTTGCTGATTGGCTGAAAACTCCGGTCTTTCCCACAAACTTGGATCAACTTTTAAGGCAAATGTCACTTGACGGTTTTTTGCCATAAAATCAATGCATTTTAGATCACTCTCAGAATGGTTTCCTTTCAATGCATCATTTACCTTTTTAGGAACACCAACAAATATCTCGGATTTACTCTTTGCACCTTTAAAAGCGAAGAGAATATCGGATGCGCTATTTTCGTCTCCGATAAGCTCTGCAGGGATGGTAATAAATGTAACATTTCCATTAACATTCTTGGATTTTTCTACCTGCTTTCTTTCCTCTATTCCTTTTTCACTCTGGAGTTGGTCAAGCATGTAAGAAATTAATGCATCAGAATTCAACTTACCATCTAGCTCAGCAGAAAATAATAGATCCAACTCTGAACCAATTTTAGGACCGCGGTCTTTAATTTTAGTTATGCCCTCCAATCCCTCAACAGTAATGTTAATGTTTTTTAGGTCATCAAATTTCATACCCGTCAACTTCATGATTTGTTGAATTTCTTCTTCGGACTCAATTTCCTGAACTCCCCTAGAAACTTCGGGGTACTTTTCTTCTAAAAGTTTATAAAATCCGCTTTCACGAATTGATTCCAGTTGAACCTGAAAAAACATCAGGAAGGAAAATAATAGTTCTGCATTCATAATTTTAGATGGGTCGTATGTTTGGAAAATCTTATTACAATCAAGGAAGGGTGTATCTGTAAACATTTGTTTCTCGTTTCTGAAAACCGATTGATTGGTAAAGTCTATTTGCAGCTTCGCGACTTGGCCGAGAAGTTAAATCAATGCTCTTCGCACCTAATTGACTTGCTTTTTCTTTTGCACAATTCATCAAAAGTTTTCCCACTCCCTTGCCTCTTGCTGACTCATCAACCACAACATCTTCAACCCAAGATTTAATGCCAGTTGGAATTAAAAATACAACAAGGCTCAGCATTCCTATAATCTCTTGCCCTTCTTTGGCCGCAAACAGCTGGCTACAATCTGATTTTACTAAATTTTCGAGATGATCAACTGTAATGGGCTTAGAAGATTTCGAAAGCTGGGGTAAAAGACGGTTTATCGAGCTAAGCACAGATTTATCTAAATCAGTAATTTCAAATATTTTAATCATTAAATTGTGTATTCTATCACCCTAAAAAGAACCAAGCTCAAGGAATTGTCGATTAGTTTACATCAAGTAATCTAAAATATTTATAAAAACTGCTCAGATTAAGATATTTACAGATTATTTAAAGCTTACATTAATAGATCAATCAATGAAATGCCCTTCGCACGCTTAACATCAACTTTTTAATATGATCTCAAGTATTTTTAAAACTTTAATATTTCTGTTGTCTATTGGAATTACCCTAAAAGCAGATCAAAGATTTCCTTTTCCAGGAGAAAAACCTCTATCTACTGGTTATCATTTTCTGTTTGGGGCAACAATTCATATTGATCCTTACAACATTCTCGAAAACGCATCCCTAGTAATCAAAAATGGCACGATTGAAAAGATAGGTAAAAACATAACCATTCCATCAGGTTACAGAGAATGGAATTGTACCGACAAAACTATATACGCAGGTTTCATTGATCCATACTTTCTAAATGATTCTGAAGATTCAAAACTTTTGGATCTTGGGCATGATCAATTCCTTCATGCAACATCTAAATTGGCATTCCAAGGCCTACCTTCAACGAAAAATACCTTAGGTGACACAGGCTTTGGGTTCGAAACTGCAGGAGTCACACCTGAAAGAAAAAAGATAAACGATTTTCAACCTGACCCAGAAAAATGGAAAAAGTTAAGGGAAAATGGCTTCACCACTATCCATCTTGCCCCATCAAATGGAATTTTCCGGGGGACAGGACCATGCGTTCTCCTTGAAGACAAAGATCCAGCTGAATTAGTAGTTCAAAATGAGGTTGCTCAGATTATTGCATTTGATCCAGTGGGAAGAAAACATTCACCCTCTATTTATCCTAATTCTTTAATGGGGGTAATTTCGGTAATAAGGCAAACATTTTTAGAACTAAGCTATTCAAATGCAATGCTCCTGTATCAAGAAAAGAAATCCTCTACTTTAAAATACCAACCACATGCCGGCATTCGTAGTCTATCTCGTTCACTTAATGGAAAACAAAAAATTCCTATTTGGTTCGAACCTGGTAGTTGCTTAATGACCACAAAAGCAATCAGCCTGTCAAAAGAATTAAAAATCTCTTCTCCCGTTTTAGTCGCAAGTGGTGATGAATGGAAAAGGCCAGATTTATCCCTATCCCCAAAGCATGATTATATTTTGCCATTACTCTTCCCTGAAGCCCCCAAATTACCCAACGAAGAAGACTGGGAACAAATCTCTTTAGAACAATTACGTGCTTGGGATCATGCTCCGAGTTTACCATCGCTGATATCCGAAAAAGCCCGCTCCCTATCCATTACGAGCTCAGGTTCAAATCTAAAACAATTTCAGAAAAAGATTTATCAAGCAATTAATCGAGGTTTATCAGAGCAAGAAGCTCTTGCTGCACTTACAACTAATCCTGCAAGAATATGTGGAATTGAGAAATTCTGCGGAACTTTGAAGCCAGGAAAACTCGCTAACTTTATTATTGTGAACGGAAAAACATTTTTTAATGGAAATTCTCCTATTCATTCGACTTGGATAAGGGGAAAGCCTTGGCTATTTTACCCAGATAATAATAAGAAAGATTCAAACTCTTCTCATTCTGAAGCATCAATAAGGATAGCCAAGTTCCCCCAAAAAGAAAGGAAGCAACTTAAAAGTCCGAGAGCAGTCCTATTTAAAAACTTCAAAATTTGGACATGCGGAAAAGCAGGGTTCCTTGAAGATCATGATGTTTATGTTAAGGATGGGAAGATAAATTCAGTGGGTTCCTCTCTTTCAATCGATATGCCCAAGGACTCCATTATCATTCATGGCAAAGGGAAGCATTTAACCCCTGGAATCATAGACTGTCACAGTCACGCAATGATCCTTGGCGGAGTAAACGAATCAACACTTCCTTCTACTGCAATGGTTCAGGTAAAGGATGTTATTAACTCAGAAAGTGCAAACATCGAAAGGCAACTTGCAGGTGGAGTAACTACTTGTAATTTATTGCATGGATCAGCTAATCCTATTGGTGGCCAGAATGCTGTAATCAAGCTAAAGCTTGGCTGCTCACCAGAAGAAATGATTTTTAAGAACGCACCAGGTGGAATTAAGTTTGCCCTTGGAGAAAATGTTAAACAAGCAAATTGGGGAGACAAATATGTTACCCGTTTTCCTCAATCTAGAATGGGTGTTAAAACATTTTTTGAAAATCGATTCAATGCAGCGCTTGAATATGAAAGAAAATTAAAGAATAAAGAGGGTGTTCCTACTGAACCAAACCTTGAACTTGATGCATTACTAGAAGTTATTTCAGGAAAGAGATTGATTCATTGCCACTCCTATCGCCAAGATGAAATTGTAGTTTTTCTAAGAACCATGGAACGCTTTGGGGTAAAAGTTGGCAGTTTGCAGCATGTTCTTGAAGGGTACAAAGTTGCAGATGAAATTGCCATGCATGGAGCAGGTGCATCAACTTTTTCAGATTGGTGGGCCTATAAATTTGAAGTATATGACGCGATTCCCTATGCAGGTTCAATCATGCATAAGAGGGGATGCTTAGTAAGTTTCAACTCGGATTCTCCTGACCATGCAAGAAGAATGAATTTTGAAGCAGCAAAAGCGGTAAAATACGGAAATCTCTCAGAACAAGATGCATTCAACCTAATTACAATTAACCCTGCGAAACAGTTGGGAATAGATCGTTGGACTGGATCAATCGAAGTAGGAAAAGATGCAGATTTTGCCATTTGGAGCGGACACCCTTTTGATTATCGTTCTAAGTGTGATCAGACTTGGGTTGAAGGAAAACTTTATCACGACCTTGATCTCATCAAAGAAAGAAATGAGAGAAAAGCAGAAGAAAAACAAAAATTACTTGCTTTAGCTAAAATCCAAAATTCCAAAATTCCAAACGAAACCATTTCTGAAAGAGAGAAACAAAGATTCTTTCGATATTCTCTTGAAAGTATATGCGACTTTCATATCCACTCATGCAGAACAGGAAGCTGTATAGAAAAGGGAGGTAAAAAATGAACAAATTTTTATCTGGAATTACACTTTATTTGCTCTTTTGCTTTATACTCAATGGAAGCCAAACACTTATTAAGGCAAAAAAAATTCAAATTTCGCCTTCAGTTAGCTTTGAACCAGGCGAAGTCCTAATTTATGAAGATAAAATTAAGGCAGTAGGTAAGTCTCTAGCCAAAACAAAAAATCAACAAATTCTAGATTGGAGCGAATTTGAGATTTACCCTGGTCTGATAAGTCCAGGGTCTTCCCTAGGTCTTGCTGAGATTAATGCCCTTCGTCCAACAAGAGATGAAAGAGAAGTTGGCTCGCATACCCCTGAAATTGAAGCGTGGAGTGCTATTAATCCTGACTCCGAACTAATTCCGGTTGCCAAGGCAAATGGGATAACTCATGCACTAATTATTCCATTGGGTGGAGAGATTTCAGGCACTTCTGGAATAATTGTACTTGATGGATGGGGAATTGAGGAAATGACTATTAGGAAAAAAGTTGCTGTGCATCTTTGGTGGCCAGGGCAGACAATAGTCTTAAACTCAAACTCACAGATTAATAACTCGAACCTTCAAACGATTAAAGAACAAGATTTCAATCGAAATCAGACTATTCGAAATATTGATGAGTTCTTCATACAAGCTGAAAACTATAAAGACTTAAAAAAAATTCGACCACAAAATTTTCAAATTAATCCAAGCTGGGAAGCTATGATTCCAGTCCTCGACAGAAAACTCCCATTGATTATACATGCAAATGAAAAAAGAGAAATTACTACCGCAATTAATTGGGGGAAAAAGAGAAATTATAAAATTATTCTTTCGGGTGCCAGAGATTCGTGGAAACTAGCCGACGAGTTAGCCAAGGAAAAAATTCCTGTTATTTATCGTCATATCTTTACACCTCCAGTTCATCGCCATGACCCGCATCACATTCATTTCTCCGCTCCATCAATATTGGCTAAAGCAGGCGTCCAAACATCTATTGGGCTACCTCTAGGTGCTTGGTCTGCCGCAAACCAAAGGAATTTACCTTACCACGCCGCACATGGTATTGCTTATGGATTAAAAAGAAGGGATGCATTAGCTGCAATTACAATAAATCCTGCAAAATTAATCGGGATGTCTCACAGGCTTGGAACTCTTGAAAAAGGAAAAGACGCCACACTGATTGCCTGTACTGGTGACATATTGGACATCAGATCAAAAGTGGTAAAAATGTTAATCCAAGGCAGAAAAGTCTCCC
>CBFIBI010000036.1:13488-21125 GCA_965660725.1 Opitutales bacterium | reverse complement strand
TCCATATTGGATGCGGATGGAACCGTATGGTAAAGGCGGGTTGAATTAACCTCGAATTGTACACTCTGACTTTCTACTGAACCAAAATCATTACTCACCGTGAGGGAGTATGTACCGTTATGCTGGCTGGCATTGACATCCGAAATCTGAAGAGATTTTCCAGTCGCCCCGGAAATGGGCTGTCCATTTCGATGCCATTGATAAGTCAAATATTTTCCCTCCGCACTTCCGGATAGGGTGAAGGATTGGCCCGAATAAATCTGAGCACGCTCCTGAGGCAATACAGGGGATGCTGATATCTCCGGTTTTAAATATTTTAAGATCTGTTCATTCAATTGGGCAGTGGTAATCGTACCTGCCTTTACCGAATCCGCCACCTTGGCCGAGTTCGCAACCTTGGCAATCTCCGCGACCAAGGCACGCGGAGTCGCGGTGATTTGCTGGTCAGGTGCAAGATGACGCATACCCTGCCCATCCCCATTATCAAAAAGTACTTTCAAATACAGTTCATTCTGATCAACAAATAACTGGGGAGGTAATGGATTCATACCCTGCCCGCCAAGCAAAACTGTATACCTCCCATTTTGAACCGGTACTCGGATCGTATCTTTTTCACTCTTTCCATTTCGCCAGTAAACTACTCCCTTTGCATCCTGTAAGGAGAATACAAACTCTGCAGTTCCGTAGTAATTGACTCCCTGGATGGCCACTTTCCCGGAATAAGGAACTGGCACTATACCCTGTGTATGAAAAGTAAGTGTGAAAAGAAAAGAGAAGATCAAAAACAATCGGATCATTTCAGTATGATTGTGCAACTTCCTAAGGATGTCAAGTTAAGGAAATAACCTAGTTTCAAAGTGTGAATCCCTGAGAACGGAAATAAAAAGTGTAAATATTTTTTGCACTTAAATGAAAAAGATTCATAGAAATTTTGCACTTTTTTTATCGTTTCAAAATCTTGGCATGGCTCATGCAACCTATCCATTGAATAGTATATATTAAATATACAAATCATTGAATAATAACAATTAACATAATGAAATCTAAACACGCATCAATCACCAGCTTAGGTGCCGCACCTTGGAAGTTTTTGCTTCTTGCTGCAACTTTGCTTTTTACTTACGCCCTTCCCGTTCACGCAGATGATCATGAAGAAGCTCCTGCCGCTGCAGATGCAGCTGCTGCGAGTGAAGATGCAGATTCTCCACCATACGAAGGAAGCTATGAAGTCTTCGCTGAAAGTGATGGCTTTTCATTGTTCACAGTTAGCAATTTGTGGATATTAATCGCTGCCTTTCTCGTTTTTACCATGCACTTAGGATTCGCGACACTTGAGTCTGGTTTGTGCCAGAGTAAAAACACGGTGAACATACTCTTTAAAAATGTTTTTATAATCAGTGTTGGTATACTTACCTACGCATTTTACGGATTCAACGCAATGTATCCGGGCGAAATGGGAACTGATTGGAATGGATACTTTGCAGTTGGAAGCTGGTTTGGAGTTGATCCTACAGATACAGCGATGATCACGGATGATTATGCTGGCTACACCTGGTGGACTGATTTTCTCTTCCAGGCAATGTTTGCTGCAACCGGTGCCACTATTGTATCCGGTGCCGTAGCAGAGCGAATCAAACTTCCTGCATTTATGCTATTTGCATTTTTATTTGTGGGATTTGCATACCCAACTGCCGGTGCATGGAAGTGGGGAGGCGGATGGCTTGACGCCAAGGGTTTCTATGATTTTGCTGGATCCTCTATTGTACACGCATTTGGTGGATTTGGAGCTCTTGCATGTGTCTTAGTCCTTGGGCCTAGAAAAGGAAAATATTCAGAAAACGGACTGAAGCCAATTCCTGCAAGCAACTTTCCATTGGCAACTATCGGTGTCTTCCTACTCTTCTTGGGTTGGTTCGGATTTAATGGTGGTTCTGTATTAAGTGCCGATCCTGCTCTCGTTTCTTATGTTTGTGTAACGACAGCCTTGGCCGCAGCCTCCGGTGCAGTATCCTCGATGGTATTTTCATACTTCGCATGTAAAAAACCTGACCTCTCAATGGCCTTAAATGGTATCCTTGCAGGTCTTGTTGGAATTACCGCCGGTGCAGATGTAGTTGGAATGGGAGACTCCATTCTCATTGGCTTAATCGCAGGTGCCATCGTTGTCTTCTCAATCCTCTTCTTTGATAAGCAAAAAATTGATGATCCAGTCGGTGCAATCTCAGTCCACGGTGTATGTGGAATTTGGGGGACATTGGCAGTCGGTATTTTTGGAGACAGTGGAGATCCAGATAGTCCATTTACAGTTGGAACTCAATTAGTAGGAACAATCTCCTACAGCTTGTTTGCCTTTGTCTTTGCCTTTGTGGTATTCTACATAATCAAACAAATCATGGGAGTTCGAGTAAGCGAAGAAGAAGAAGAGCGTGGTCTCGACATATCCGAACACGGTCAAGAAGCATACGGTTCCTGATCATAACATTAAAATTACATACAAAGGATTTATAATATGAAATTAATTAAGGCCATTATTAAGCCATTCAAATTAGAGGAAGTGAAAGACGCTCTTTCCGAAATCGGGGTCGAAGGTATGACCGTCTCCGAAGTTAAGGGATTTGGGAGGCAAAAAGGACACACCGAAATTTACCGGGGAAGTGAGTACACCGTTGACTTTCTGCCTAAGGTAAAACTTGAGATTGCAGTGGCAGATGACATTGTCACCAAAGTCGTAGACGCCATTGTCAATGCATCACAAACTGGCAAAATTGGGGACGGAAAGGTTTTCATTATTCCAATTGAGGAAGCCGTGAGGATTCGAACTGGTGAGAAAGGAGATGTTGCATTGTAACATTTCCAAAAAAAGATAATTAAACACAAACTAAGACCCGCTTCCTTGGAGGCGGGTCTTTTTTTATACACTTTGATCAATTACTAACCACACTTTAGAAAATGACATAAAACATGCATTATAATTATTCATTTTTATAATGAATTAAAATCATGGCAAGATTCTTGCAGTAAGTTTTAAGAATGCGCAATTCTCACTATAAAACTTCTTTGGATAGATAATTTTTTATTATTGGGCATTTTTTAACATTACAATGACACAACCATATGAATAAGATACTAAGCCCAAAATACTGTCTCTCGATTTTAATATTCCTAGCCATTACTCTTTCCGGCTATGCCCAAAGCTCTGAAAACTCGAATCAAAATGAAAACGCTGAGTCAAGCAGTGAAAAAACGAACGAAAATGCCAACTTACAGGAACCTGTTCAAAATATTGAAACGGATCCTGTAGCTGAAGGAGAGACTCCTAGCTTAGATTCTGGTAACACTGCATGGATGATCACGGCCACTGCCTTGGTCCTCTTCATGACACTTCCCGGTCTTGCTTTGTTTTATGGTGGACTGGTTCAATCCAAAAATGTTCTTTCTGTCCTTATGCAATGCTTTGCCATTGCCTGCCTAGCTTCTATTTTGTGGGTTGTTTGCGGCTACAGTCTATCCTTAACACCCGGCGAAAATGGTTGGCTCGGTGGTACAACTTCGTTTTTCCTAAGCTCATTAAGCATAGAAAACCTAAACGGTGATTTCCCTGAATCGGTCTGGATCATTTTTCAAATGACTTTTGCAATTATAACACCTGGGTTAATAGTCGGTGCATTTGTTGAAAGAATAAAATTCTCTGCTGTTCTTCTGTTTAGTGGGTTTTGGTTATTAGTAGTATACTTCCCCGTTTGCTATTGGGTTTGGGGAGGCGGATGGCTTGCAGAAAAAGGGGTCATTGATTTCGCTGGTGGAATTGTTGTTCATGCGACGGCAGGAGCATCCGCACTTACCCTTGCCTGGATGCTTGGACGTAGGCAAGGTTTCCCGAAAACATTAAAACCACCACACAACCCAGGAATGGTGATGATCGGTGCTTCTATGCTCTGGGTCGGTTGGTTTGGATTTAACGCCGGTAGTGCGGCAGCGGCGAATGAAAGTGCAGGCATGGCTATGCTGGTCACTCATATTTCTGCAGCAACAGCAAGTTTAGTATGGATGTTTATTGAATGGAAACAAACTGGCAAACCCGGACTGGTTGGCATCGTAACTGGTACCATTGCAGGGCTTGCAACGATTACACCAGCATCAGGTAGCGTGGGACCAATGGGGGCAATTATCATCGGTGCATCCGCAGGTATCATCTGCTATTTTGCGTGTGGCTTTGTAAAAGAAAAACTAGGGGTTGATGATTCTTTGGATGTTGCTGCAGTTCATGGTGTGGGAGGAATTCTTGGAACTCTTATGGTTGCCTACTTAGGTTGGAAGGGAGAATTAGGAGGTTTAGGTATAAACTTGGACTCTTGGACCGATCAGTTAATCGTTCAGGCACAGGGTTGCATTGCTGCGATTGTTCTATCAGTTGTGGCAACATACCTGATTGTAAAAATTATATCCCCATTGCTTGGAGGAAGTATTCGAGTTTCTGAAGAAGATGAAACAAAGGGGCTTGACCAAGCCTTACATGGTGAGAATGCTTATACGCTCAATTAAAATATTTTTACTAAATTATCTTTTCAAATATGAAATTAATAAAATCTATCATCAAACCTTTCAAACTCGAGGATGTAAAAGACGCATTATCCGAAATTGGTATAGAAGGAATGACTGTAATCGAAGCCAAGGGTTTTGGGCGACAAAAAGGACATACAGAAATTTACCGCGGAAGTGAGTATACAATCGATTTTTTACCTAAGGTTGTAATCGAAGTTGCAGTGCCTGATGACCTTTGCGACAAGGTTATTGATACAATTGTTAAAGCTGCAAAGACTGAAAAGATTGGAGACGGTAAAGTTTTTGTCCTGCCTGTGGAACAGGCCATCAGGATACGAACTGGCGAACAAGGCGAAGAAGCTTTATAATCGACTAGATTAGATTGTATAAAGTCCAAAGCAACCAAGCAACGGTTGCATATATGGGGAACGCCATAGCTTCCTTTAATGTATCCATCCATGCACCCGGTCTTGGTAGTTTGCTTATCCATTTCGGAAAGACGGACAGCAATAAGTAAGGAAAAGAAAGACCGAGTGCTATTGCTGTAAAGATTACGAATGAGGAAAGTAGAGGCATTGTAAGGGCTGCACCTACTGCAACGCCAAGAAACGGAGCCATACATGGAGTTGCCACAAGCGTGGCAAGGAAGCCAGAGAAAAAAGATCCCATGTAGCCCGATTTTCCAGACAATTGACTCCCCATCCCAACAAAAGACATACCGATCTCAAAAACGCCACTTAAACTTAATCCAAAAACAAGAAGAATTACGGCTAAGAAGAATACAAATAATGGTTCCTGAAGTTGAAAGCCCCATCCTAAATTCTCTCCAAGGGATTCGCGCAAAACCATTAATATTCCTACTAAAATCCAAAACGAAAGAACCACCCCAGCCGTAAAGATGATTCCATGCTTACGGACTTTCCCTGCATCTTCTCCAGCTTGCTTAACAAATGACATAACCTTGAGTCCAAGAACGGGAAATACACAGGGCATTAAATTTAGAATTACACCTCCTAAAAATGCAAATCCAAGGATGGTCCAAAAACTTTTATCTTTGATAGGTGCAATGTATTCTTTCTCATTTTCAATAACTGATAGAACAATATCTTTACTAAGAATTTCTGGGAGTAAGATACCTGCTTTTTTTTCAGATGCACCATTGGAATCAGGTGGGTAGTATACATATAAGGGAACACCCACCCGTCCGTATTCCTGTAAAGCATCGAATATAACCGATCCTCTTTTAGTCCAATCAGCCTGCAAAGGAACAATATTCAGGTCCTTGAACTTATCAATTATTTCACTCTCTGCATAAACTCTTTTGTTAATCTGACAGGAAGCACACCAACGGGCAGTAAAATCGATAAAGACTCCCCTTCCTTGCTCCCGTAGGGACTTTTCTTTTTCTGGGGACCAAACTAACCAACTGATTTTGTATTCATCCTCGGTGTGAACTTTAGGATACCCTAACCAGATTCCAAAAATGAAAAGAAAAAGAGCGAAAAATCTCCATCCAAAAGCAGATCTGGATTTTTTATTTGAATATTTAACCTTCCCCAATGCCCAAATAGACATGGCTATCAAAATAAAACTAAACATAATCAGCAATTGCTTCATAGCAGATTCACCTCGTGATTTATTAACCGTTTGTGAAAAGCTTGCGGGACTCTCAGAATGCTGTGAGACAGATTCAAAAAAAACCTTGTTGGATTGATTTAAAACCGTCTGGGCACCTATTGGTATAACCAACTTTAAAATACTATCATAAGGAATACAGTTCTCAGCACTACATACCAACGCAGAAAACTGTGCACTTATTGAAATTTCATTTTTCTTATAATTTTCGGCATCAATAAAACTTACTTCAGAACGAAGATAAAATGTTCCTTTATGAATATTGCTAATAATTCCATCTTGTTCGTACTTTGCAGGCTCGGGATAATCGAGATTTTGTATCTTCAATCCATTTGATACATCCCATTGGACTTGAGTCGGCAGTCCGCTTTCACCGGCGTCCTCGGAATACACATGCCAACCGTCAGCCAATTTCACTTCAACTAAAATTTTTGACCGATCGCCCAACTTGAGAGACTCGGCCTCTGCAATCAATGAAACTTCAATTAATTCATCAACATTTTGCGCAATCGCCTGATGCAAAATTAAAAGGCAGAGTCCAAATACAAAACTCCATCGATTTACAATCAAGTTTATCATCTGGAGTTCAAATTTTAAGGAATAAATATATTTTGCTGATAGGAACCTCTGGATGTTTCAGCAAATTCCTTTGCTGAATTAAGAAGAGAGGACGGCCATGATCCATACCGAGGTAAGCTGACAAAAAAGTGAGTCTGTGGGATTCGATCAAACCCAACTTCTAAGCTGGAAAGAAAATTTTCAAATGCCCGCTCCCAGTTCAGAGGCATAAAGGTTTGTTGCTTATCCGAGACGATACCAAGCCTGGCAAAAGCAATGGCTTCCACTTCGGATTCACTACTTGGTATATCCTCTATGGAGGAAACATCGTAAAACCATTTGCGAGCGGTTTCACGATCCAATGGGCTAATAGAAGATAAATTGTTCTGGGTATTCTGAATCAAAGAAAAATCAATTTTCCCAAGTCCCTCATAATGAGAACGGGGCACTTCTTTCCGATCATAACTGGGCAAGTTTCCAGCCAAAACAAATATCAGGTCAGGGTCATAACTTATTGCAGTACTTAACCCATACCATGGCCCGATAATTCCGGGATTTGGTTTAGCGTATAATAATTCTTTAGGATAATATTGATTTCGGTCTGTCTTAAGAGAGTCAATTGTGTTACCAAGACTGGTAATCCAATCTATTGCATATTTCTTATTTTCACGGTTAGCCTGTAATATAGTTTTTCCAAGTGCCGCGGTTTCCCTGAGATTCCAATACAAAACGAGATTGAAATATGAATTGGGAGACAAAGTCACGATTGATGAAATGAGTTCCTCTTTTGCTCTTTCGAATTGCTGGACACTTTGATTGCTCTCCAATAAATAAGTTCCAACATCAAGAAGATAGACCACGTGGCGGCCTTGATAGGATTGGTTTAGAAAAATACCCTCGTT
>CBFIBI010000036.1:0-13478 GCA_965660725.1 Opitutales bacterium | reverse complement strand
TCAGCAATGCTCGAGGGAGGAATTAAAGTGGGATTAGGAATAACCTCAGGATTAGCAAGTAAATTTTCGATTTGGTTTCCTTCATTAGGCAAAGGCAATGGCTTTGCTTTGGCAGTTTCCATAAGCACATCAACCGATTCATCATCAATGCTATTCTTGGCTAAGTTCTCTTCTTGAGTAACATCCCTGGTCTTATCGCTTAGATGAATGGGAGAATCGATTGGGTTAGTTGAATCATAAACTTTTTCATTTCCCTGTGGGCTATTTAGGTAATAAACCACCCCAACTATGATTAAGCCAAGGTTAGTCATTAAACTGGCTGTTAAAAAAAATTTAGCCAGTGGACTCATCTTTTTCTTTGAACGACCAGAATAGCCACCCGGGCGACTTGACACATCAAAAATTTTACCACCATTTTGAATTAAGTGATCATGCCATTTCTGAAATTCTTCTTCGGAAATGCCATATTTTTGGCTTTGTTCACTTTTAGGCACATTCCGAATGATCGATTCAAGCACGATCCTTAGCTTTTGCTCTCCAGAAAATTCAGTGGTCATAAGATTGTAATAACCCTAACGGATCAAAAGCTCCCGTGCAATAGCCAAACCACTTATTGCAGCCGTCTCAACCCGCAGGGTATTGCTACCCAAAGTAAAAAATATAAAATTATTATCCATCGCAATTTTTTCCTCAGATAAGCTCCATCCTCCCTCTGGTCCTATTAATAAAGTGACAGTCGGGTTGTTTTTTAGATCACTTTTAGCAAGCGACCTCGCATATTTTGACAAACTACCCATTAACACTGCTTCACTTCCGCTCAAATTATTTACCAAAGAAGCAAATTCAATTGGGTTGTCTATTTTTGGCAGCCAAGGGTTTCCAGACTGCTTACATGCATCCACACCTTTTTTTTGCAACTTATGAATTCTAGACTTCAATTTTCTGTCATCAACTTTCACCTGCGAGTGGTCGGTCAATATTGGCGTTAATCGACCGGCACCCAATTCGGTTAACGGTCTGACTAAGTCTTCCCATTTACTTCCCTTAGTTAAAGCGATACACAAATGAAAAAAAGGAACAGGTTGAGGAATAAACTTTTTATCTAAAACTTCTAATTTAACAGAATTCCCATTTGCCTGAATAATTTTACTTTGAATGATAAACCCCTGACCATTCAGAGCCTCCACCTCTGCGCCTTCCCCCAAGCGTAAAACATGAACAAGATGATGACTTTCAATTTTATCAAGATCGATAACTCGATCCGAATGATTAAAAGTAAAATCAAAAAAGGTTCTGATTACACGAGACATTTTACTTAACTATTGAAAAATCTACCAATATGGCAATCCTTCAAAGAAGTGAAAAAATGAAATTAACACTATGAGAATAAGCGGTGGTTTAGCTAGAGGAATTCCTTTACAAGTTCCAAAGCAAGTTGAAATAAGACCGGCAACTGAAGCAAATCGTGAACGATTATTTTCATCGCTTGGAGGCTTTATTAACAATGCATCCTTTCTTGATTTGTTTTCCGGGACTGGTTCTTATGGTCTCGAAGCATTAAGCCGAGGTGCGAAAGATGGCGTTTTTGTAGAAAACAACAGAAAGGCTCTGGCCTGCCTAAAAAAGAACCTAGAAAATGTGTCAAGGAGTGCAGGGGTGAGCTCCAAAGTTGCAACTGTGCATGGAAGAGAAGTCAACGAATACCTAAGAAATGAAGAAATGTGCTTTGATCTTATCTTTTTGGATCCACCCTATCCTTTATTTTCCAAAGCAGGAGAAACTTTCTTTTCTCTTATACGGGAGAATAAAATTTTAAAAGACAAAGGCATGCTTATTCATGAAACACCTCCGGAAACAAAAAAGGATTTTGATGGGTGGTCTCTTTTAAAAATTATTGGAAAAAATAAAAAAGGATCTCCTTCTTTTCGATTCTTTCAGCTTTTGTAGACTTCCCAGTAACCACTCAGTAATTGGCCTAACCCGACAACCACAGCAGTGTCTTGCCTCAATACTCGAGGACCAAGTGAATACAGAGAAAAACCATGATATTTTAATTTATTTCTCTCCTTTGTTGACCAACCCCGCTCTGGGCCAACAGCTAAGTATTGCGTTTCTCCCTTTGGGGCGGAGGTAGAAGATAAAATTTCAGAACTCTCATAATTATCAAGAGCTATCTTAGTTCCTCCAGTGCCAAGCTCAGACAGGCAACTTTCAAAATCATTCCAAACCTTGCATTTTGGGATAAATGTTGAAAAAGATTGCTCAACCCCTTTGATAATTTTTTCTTTCCATTCTTCGGTAGTCCAAAGACGGCTTTCACAATAGGAAATTTCCGCTTTTTCGCACGGGCAAAAATGCATTTCTGCTACTCCCATCGTGCTTGCTTGTTCAAGTATCCTACGACATGTCTGTGGTCTTGAAAGGCCAATTAATAAAACAATCGGGTACAAATCAGACTGATGGTCATCAAACCAGTTAATGCTTAGTGAGATTTGCTGACTGTTTATTTCCACAAGAGTGGCTTTTCCCTTTGGACCATTCTTTAAACCAACATCAATCGTATCGCCTTTTTTAGCCTTTAAAACAGTTGTAATATGACGAGCATTTTTTTCCCGTGATCCAAGTTTGAGCAAATTTACTCTTTGCTCCAGGAGAATAATATTCAATTACTACAGAGCCAAAGGGCTTGATATGGGCGAAGGGTGAGAACATCTTCTGATAAAATGATCTCACCACCTTTGATTAAATCTTTAGCCGTATTGTTAGGGAAATAAGATTGAATTTGTTTTTGTAAACTAAGCTCAACCTCTTTATCAAAAAAGTTGAACAGACATAAAACAGTCTGCGTTCCATCCAACGATTTTCTCTCAAGAGCAAACACTTTTGGATCAAAATCAAGAATTTCCTGAGAAGAATCCGGGTGAAATGCGGGGCATGATGCTCTTCTACGAAGCACACGGGTATACCATTCAAAAATACGCCCAGAATTACAATTTTCATCCAAAAGTCGTTCATTCAATTCTTCGAAATTCCATTTTCTGCGATTAATGGTACGATTTTGTCCAGATTCCTTAACACCCTCATCAAAATTAGGCGTGGCACTCAGAGAGTGAAAATAAACGGCTGGTATTCCTTTCATTGCAAGTGCAATGGCCTGTGAGCAAAGAAACCTTTTTTCTCCAAGTTTTGGATTGGTTTTGTCATCAAGGGCGCCGTAATATGTTGCATTAAGTTCGTATGGAAATTCTGAACCATCCTCCATCTTGCGCATGGATATTTTTCCGCCCTTTGCTTTTATTTCGTCAGCCAAAGAAAGAATCTCTTCGTTAGGCAAAATACCCTCCAATGGACGAACACCAATACCGTCATGACTGGCAGTGAAATTTAAGAAATAGCAACCTTTGGCAGGCTGTGCTAATTCTGATGCCCACTTTGTAACATGCTCTGCAGTACCTCTCAAAAGTCCATGCAGAAGAAGTGGAGGTAGTGAGAATTGATAAACTGCATGTGCCTCATCTCCCTTTCCAAAGTAAGAAATATTTTCCTTATGGGGCACATTCGTTTCAGTTAAGATTAAAAGCTCAGGTGCAACAATCTCCGTGAAGTTTCTAATTAGCTTTATGACCTCGTGTGTCTTGGGAAGATGCAGACAATTAGTACCCTCTTCTTTCCATAAAAAAGCAACCGCGTCCAATCGTAAAATTCTGCATCCAAGGGAGACATAGTACATGATTATATCGAGAAACTCAAAAAGAAGATCAGGGCTTCTCCAATTCAGATCCACCTGATCTGCACTGAATGTGGTCCAAACATGCCTTTCTCCGACACGAGTCTGGTATGGGGTCAGAAGAGGACTGGCTCGTGGACGGACAACCTGCGAAAGATCTGCATCAATATCACCCTCCATAATATAATTTAATCCTGGCTCCACACCTGAAACATATTCTTTAAACCAAGGACTTTTTGAGGAACAATGATTTAATACTAAATCAAACATTAATTCAAACTCCTCTGAAAGCTTAGACACATCGTTCCAGTCACCGTATCTAGAATCAACTTCTCGATAATCAACCACCGAAAATCCATCATCTGAAGTCCATGGATAGAAGGGTAAAATATGGATGGCCGAGAAAGCACCTTTTAAGCGCGATGTACAAAAATCTTTCAGAGTTGCCAATGTGTTTTCGTCTTTTTGGGAAACCATATCGGCATAAGTGATGAGTACTGCATCTCTTTGTGAAACAGGCTTGGAAGACGGTGCGGCACGATTTCGACCAACACCATAACGACCAATCATTTGGTAAAGCCTCTCAAGTAATTCGTCAGCTTTCTCAACTCCGTAAAGCACGACCAATCTCTTACGAATAGTTTTTAGCTTTGCACTGGAAACATGTTTAAATGTGGAAGTAAGTGTAGCAACTTTCATAAATTAATATCCAGTCAAGCTGGCAATAAAGGCTCGTAAATTACTTCGAACAACAGAATAGGAATAAAATTGCCGAGCAACCTCATAATTATGATTTACAATTTCTTCACGCAATGAAACATCTGTCAAAATTTGACGGACATGCCGAGCAACACTTGGTGTTACAAAACCATCCATAGTCAAAAGCCGGAAGCCTTTGGGTTCAATATCGCGCACAAAAATAGAGTAACGGTTGATCAGTACTGGTTTACGAAAATAAATTGCTTCTAAAAGTGCATTACCAAAGCCTTCGTAAAGACTGGGATAAGTAACAAAATCGGCATGCAGATAAAGATCCCACAGAGTGTAAATTTTACGGCCTTCTGAATCCCTTTGCCTGACTTCCCCAACTCGGTCAGCCACGACTCGCATATCAACGCCCTCCTCTTTGGCGAGTTGTTCAAGCATACCAAGGTACTCGTATCCCTCGTCCCCTGCCTCGTGAGAAATCACCAGTTTACAACGAGAATCTTTAAGCAAGCTGACTAATTTTATAGCCTGTTCAATTCCTTTTCTTGGAACCACTCGGGTAGGTTGTAAGATAAAAAAATCATCCTTAGCTAAACCAAGTTCTTCACGAACATCCGATGCATATTCATCTATATGATCAGGAGGGTTATCAAAATCAAAAACATTGGGTATAACTAAAGATGATAACCCCTTGCGTAAAGCCAACTGCTCCTGTGCCTCTTGGTTTATGACCACATTTCGCATATTTGAGAATTTTGGAGGAAAACCCATATCTAAGTATTCAGGAACCGAGTTCACTGAAAATCTGGTGCGTTCCCAAAAAAAGTCATGATGATGAGCGATAGCCGGCATTTGAGTTTCTGAAAGAAATTCAGTTAATGCAATCCCGAGGGACACATGCATGGGTATGGCCAAACAATTTTGAGGTATTAAAATATCAATATTGAAACGTTCAACAAATCGGTAGAGTGTGCTTTTAAGATAATCAGCCAGATCCCGAATTCTTGACGAAACAAAACGGTCTCTTACACCTGCACCCCATATCCTTTCATTGATCCATTGATTTTCCGAAAACCCGAAATAGGCTTCTGGCACCACATGGCTGATGTCAGGATCACGATCACTCTGTCCACTGTACCAATAGCTTATGTGACGGTCTTCCCATAAAACTTCTGCCCACTTAGCACTTTCAAGTGAGACACCGTCCTGACCAGCAAAACGGGTTGATATAAAGCCAATATTTTTAGACATAAATTAAAACATTTTATTTATTCACCCAGATTTAGAAGTCTTTTGTGTATCAACTCATATATTTTTTCAACAAATTAAAAGAAAAACTTCAGTTTGTCGTGGCATGATTTTAAAATATGAGCTAAATCCTAGTGTCAATTATGCTAGAAACTACTTCAAAAGAATTTGATTTAAGCCATTTGTTAAAAGATTTGCCCACTCAAATCAAGAAATTGGAAGAATCTAAAAAACTTGTCCTGACTGATGCAGTCTTACTTGGTGAAATCCCATCCCCAACATTCAACGAAGAAAATCGGATCCGGCTTGCAGTCGATCGATTTCGTGAAAATGGACTTGAAGACCCTGAAATTGATGAACAAGGAAATGCATCAGCAGTGCTGCCAGGTTCTGAGGGTCGCTCAGCAATTTTGGTCATGGCACATGCCGATTCCGTTTTCGACTCGAATACTCAGCATGTCTATAATGTTGGACCAGATACTGTTATTGGTCCAAGTATCGCCGATAATGCAATTGGTCTAGCAACAGTGGTGGCTCTTCCTAAACTCTTAAAAATCTTGGGGATCCAATTTAAGGATGACATCATTTTACTCGCAAATACAAAAAGCCTCGGACGGGGAAACCTCGACGGTGCACGATATTTCCTTGAGACCAAACAACGCCCAATTCGTGCTGGCATCTGTGTTGAAGGTGCTACTCAAGGCAGACTAAGTTACTCTGGATTAGGTACGCTAAGAGGCGAAATCTCACTAGATATTCCCAGTAATTACGATTGGAACCGATTTGGATCTTCCGGTGCGGTTAGCCAGCTAACTCGTCTTGTTAATCAATTACTCGAAATCCCAATACCTAAAGAACCGAAGACAAAAATGATTCTTGGCGGATTAAGCTGCGGAACCACCTACAACATTACTCCCAAAAGAGGTAAACTCCGTTTTGAGATTACCAGTGAAGAAGACGTTGTCATTACCGAACTTAAACAGAAGGTCGAGGAGTTATGTGAACAATGCTCTCTAGAAAATGGCACTCAAGTAAAATTAGAAATTGTAGCTACCCGCCCCAATTGTGGCATACCTTTTACTCACCCCTTGGTCAAGGCAACCAGAACAATTATGAGCGAATTAGGAGTGACTCCTCAGGTAAACCCAAGTACTGGTGACTTAAATGTTCTTATTGAAGCAGGACACCCCGGAGTTACATTAGGCTTAACCACTGCCGATAACATTGGAGAAGAAAATGAAAGCATACAACTCGAACCTCTTTCTGCAGGAATCGCACAACTTGTTACTCTCCTTCAGGCAATTGACCAAGGACTTTGTGAATCATGAGTGGAGATAATCAAAAATGGCTCGATCAAAATACCTATCACCACGGAGAATTTTGGGATATTTTAAATTTGGTCAAAGAAAAAGAGAGAAAAGGGCTCACTATCTCGCTTTGCATACCGACCTTGAATGAGGAAAAGACTATTGGAAAAGAAGTTCTAATCCTTAAGTCAGAGCTTATGGAAAGATATCCCTTAGTTGATGAATTCGCGGTCATCGATTCAGGATCAAAAGACAAAACACTAGAAGTCGCACAGAGCTATGGTGCAGATGTTTATTTAGCTTCTGATATTCTGCCATCAGTCGGAGATAAAAGAGGAAAAGGTGAAAACCTTTGGAAAGCAATTCATCAACTCAAGGGAGACATTATCTGCTATGTGGATGCGGATATTTCAAACATTCACCCACGATTTGTTTATGGATTGGTGGCTCCTCTTATCCAAAAAGCAGAGGTACAGTATGTGAAAGCATTCTATGACCGTCCCTTAAATTATTCCAGCGGGCTTAGATCGAGTGGTGGTGGCAGAGTGACTGAGATTTTAATACGACCTCTTTTTTCTCTATTCTACCCCGAATTAACAAATATAATTCAGCCCTTGTCTGGGGAATATGCAGCACGACGTGAGGTTTTGGAAGCAATTCCTTTTCCAATTGGTTATGGTGTGGAAACCTCCCACCTTCTCGATCTATATGAAAAATTTGGATTGGATGCATTTGCGCAGACCGATCTGGACCGTAGGGTCCATCGAAATCAAACAACTAACGCACTGGGAAAAATGAGCTTCGGTATTTTACAAACTTTTATCAATAGACTGAATAGCCAAGGCAAGATTGACCGTATTCCTGACATGGAAACCTTTTATCGAAGGTTTGAGGTAGAGGATGGTTCATACAATCAACTCGTACAAGAAGTTGTCGAAGAAGAAAGGCCTCCAATGATTGAAATTGATGAATATCGAAATCGATAAATTTTCTCAAATTTAAATTTTTCTACAAATTGCCATGAGAATCGCCGTAGTTCATTACCACCTCGAACCAGGCGGTGTGACTCGAGTAATTGAAAACACGATTGATTCATTTGAAAAGTATGATGAACAAATTAACTTTGTTGTACTTACAGGTAGGAAATATTCAGGTTCAAAATTAAAAAATGTCAAAGTAGTTGAAGGACTTGATTATTCCTCTTCCAAAGAGTGCATAGATGCGAAAATTCTTGCAGACAGAATGGAAACAGCAGCAAGTGAAGGACTTAATGGAAAACCTGACCTTTGGCACATTCACAATCATAGCTTGGGCAAAAACCCATCCTTAACCAAGTCAACTTCGATACTTGCCGGAAAATCCTATCCTATTTTATTACATCCGCATGATTTTGCAGAGGATGGACGACCATCCAACTTTCTTGAATTAAAAGGAGTTTATGATATCGCTTACCCCACTTCATCAATAATTCATTATGCTGTTCTGAATCACAGGGATTATTCATTCGTAAAAAAATTATTAAATGGAAAACAGGGATGTGTTCACCTTCTAGCAAATTCGATATCACCTGTATTACCCGATAAAGAAAGCGAAAAACCCAATCTACCTGAAAATTTCTTTTTATATCCAGTTAGGGCAGTCAGACGAAAAAACCTTGGTGAGCTATCCTTAATTGCCACTGTTCACAACGACAAATTTTTTGCGAATAGTCTGGGTCCAACAAATCCAAATTTCAAACCGCGTTTTGATAGATGGAAAGAATTTAGTGAACAGCTCAACCTTCCAGTTTCATTTGCCTTTGGAGAACAACTTACCTGCTCTTTCTCTCGTATGATGGAATCGAGTTCTGGAATTATTTGTACTAGTATTGCCGAGGGCTTTGGACTCGGTTTTCTTGAACCATGGACTTTCAATAAATGCTTAAGCGGTCGAAATATACCTGAAATAACTAATGATTTTTCAAGCCTAGGTATTCAATTGGACCACATGTACAATCGATTAGATGTTAATATCGACCACTTGGAAGATGAGACAATACTTAAATCCAAGATTAAGATAATGGTAAAAAAGCTCTTTTCAGATTACCAAAAAGAAATGCCTAAGTTTTCATTCGATATTGCTTATGCGTCAATCGTCAAAGATAAATATATGGATTTCGGGCGAATAGATGAATCCCTTCAGGAAGATGTCATTACTTCCATCAGTAAATCTAAAACTGTCCAAAAAGAAACTCGCCAACAGGTCAAACTAAATATGCTCGACGATTCATCTATTAAAAAGAATCATCAGGCAACGCTTCAACAGTTCTCTTCGAACTCGTATGTTAAAAAGTTAAAAACTATTTATCTACAATTAACCAATGGTAAAAATGAAAGTGTCGAATTTGCAAATGGTAAAATTTTACTAGAGTCATTCCTTACTCCCGAAAGAATTAATTTATTAAGAACTTAATTCGAATCATTCAAGGGGTTCAAGACCAATACCTTCACCAAACATTTTCCACCAATTTGTTAATTTAATTTCGCGATCCGATCCTTCAATAACCAGAGGTTCTCTTTTTAATAAGCGATACCCTTGTCTCTTTTTACCATCGGATAAAATGTTCAATGCTTCAAAAAGATCGCCTAGTTTACCGCGCATACCAGGAAAAAGGTTAATCTTAAAATTATTCGTTTCCGAAATTGACCCATTGCCCATTAGACTGAGTTCAGGTCCATTCCAATCAATCAACTTAAAGTTCCACTCACCAGAATAATTACGGGCAAAAGCTAGCTTTCCTTTCTCAAAAAAAACTTTTTGTAAACGAGAACGAAAAAGTTCCAAAATTTTAGTCTGTGACGAAGACCAGGTGAACACAGTACCTAATCGCTTTTCCATACGATCTTTTAAGGAAACTTCGGAAGAACTATTCATATTTGGCAATAAATTGATTGATAGATCTTGGAAACTTAAATCACTTTTTACTGAATATTTCTGCAAGTTACTCTCAATTACTGTTTTAAAATTTATTAAACCACTAACATATTTACGATTGTGAAATAAAAAGTTAAGACTCGTAGCGTTCATTTCATCGCCGGAAATTTCACACCTCAGTTTACCAACCCTAAGTTCTGATCCCTCTTCCGTAAATAACTCTAACTTACCGCTCAAAGGCGACCCATCAAGTAAAGCTTTAATCAAAAAATATTTATTAGATTTATCTATTACTATACTGAGATTAGAAAGTTTTATCTTTGGATTTATAATAATCTCTTTAACATCGATTTGAAATTGAGTCGTAATTAATTTGGATAACCAGTTTCGTTTGAATTCATTTATCTCATCAGTTGTAAAACTGATATCATTAATAAGATTATATAACTCAACCAATCGCAAAGCTTTTGCGTTTATCAAAATCTTTTCATTTTCAGAATAATAATTGATCTCCAATTCAGATGATTCAATTTCTTTTAGAAAAAGTTGAACCCATTGCGAAAAACTTTTGTTCTTTTCTGAATAAGTCCACTTTATTGGAAATTCGAAAATATCATTATTGATTTTTTTTGCTCCCGAACGAATTAAACTTACAAATCCATCCAACTGGAATTCATTTTTCTCGTCCCAAATCCATTCGAAATTTTGAATTCGAATTGAGGGTTCAAGAAAAATACCATTTTGATGAAAATCTATAAATGAGAAAAAAAACGGAGTGACCAAAAAATTCGCACCTGATAGCTTTTGCACATCTCCCTCTTTATTGACTAAAAGAGAAAGATCCCCTTTCAATAAACCTTTTTTTTTATGGGCTAAGGAAAACTGCTTGATTTGAAAAATTCCATTTTCAAACTCGTCAGTGTAAAAAGATAAATCGCCTGCTAATTCAACTTGCTCAGATAAATTTTCTTTTGACGATTTTAGATTGCCCAACACTTTTAAACTTTTAAGTTTCCAAATAATTCTTCCCTTTTCTAAACAAATTTCTCCTTTTATATCAAATGGGTAGCTCGAAAAAGCAAAGTCTCGAAAAGGAAAGTCCAAACTGAAAGTTTTTTGGGATAAAGAAAAATTTACAACTTTTTCCTTACTCTCATTAATAGCCCTCCAGTCTTCTTCATTCATGTCAAAATGAAATTCAAATGGATTTTTTACTTCAAAGATATTACTCAACTTAACACCATCAAGGAGTTCCAACTTGCCCTTTTCAATCAACCAAGATGACGGTAGAAGTTTACCCTGCAGAAAAAGTTCGTTCCTTGAAGCTTGATCGAACCCTATTAATTCGTGAGGTAAAAAAAGATTAAGAAACTCAAAACTAGGTGCAAAACGAAAAATAAAATCCCCTCCAGCAAAAGAAGATAATTTTGAAAATATTGGAACTGAAATGTCGAATTCTATTCCTTTTTGAGTGACATTCTGATTTGTAAAAATTAAATGATTGCTACTTAATTGTAAGTTCCCCTTTTCAATTATTCCATTTATCCCTCCGCTTAATTGCGAACTGTCAGTGAAATGCCTGCTCAATCGTCCAAGGTTGAAAGATTCAAAATCCAATCGAAAAGATCCAACTTTCAACGGGAAAATTTCAAAGTCATCTATTTTGCAAATTACGCCTTCCTCTTTCTCATTTTCAAGAGAGAGATTTGCTTTATCGACTCTCCAAGTATTTTGATTAAATGAACTGGCAAAGTTCATCTTACCATTAATCTTTCCTTCTTGAGGCAGTAAAAATGAAGAAAGTTCTCCATTTAAATCACCATTCAATTCAATATTGTTAAAAGAGGAGTTAAATAATATTGAACCGTTTGCTTCTGCACTGGCATTGAGCAATGCAAAAATAGGAACTTTATGAGCAAAACTTTGCGAACTTAATGAAGCGTTCCAGTCACCATTAAAATTTGCTTGCCCCAATGGACGACTTGCTGAAATTTCTAAAAATGAAGTTAAATCAGACTCAAAAGACAAATCCAATGTAACCTTTTGGGAGATACCATCACTTGTAAGGGCTAAGTTAAAAAACTGATCATCTGATATTAAAATGCTAACATTCTGATTGCCTGATATTTTTTGTCTTTTGATATAAACTTTAAGAAGAATACTCTCTTTTGCAGGCAGCAGATTATTAATTACAGAAAATTCATTATTCAATCTGACTTCAATAGCAGATTTGACTGATTGGCCTTTTTGAACGAATTCTGCAAACAAGGAAATAGGAGTTGAAAAATCTCCGAAGTCAATTTCACCACTTAGGTCAACAGATTGTATATTAAAATCCATAGGGTTAAGTCTAATTTCTTCAATCAAACTCCACAGATCTCCACCTTCGCTATCATTTAAAACTTTTAATCCAAAATCTCTCAGTGAAAGGTGTTCTATTTTTGATCCGCTATGAATTAGCCAATCTAAAGAGGAATAAGAAAAACTTCCTTCTCCCAAAGATATATAAAATTTTTCATTACCCCAGGACCCTCCGCTTAATCTTCCATCCATCCAATTCAACTCAACAGCATTAAAATTTAATGGATTCTCGCCTCCTATTGACTTGCTTAGATGTGAAGTAAATCTGTTAGGCAACCACCATGAAAAAATTAAAAAATCTGCCAAGGCACAGAAAACTAAAATAGTTAACAGTATCCTAGACAATCTTTTCATTTCAAAACAACCATATGGACCCTACATTGAAGAATATAACTCCAATAGAATATGTGACTTATATCCAATAAAAATATTGGTATAAGAATTTAGAAAAAACTAAAGTGAAAAGAAACAGTTC
This sequence comes from Opitutales bacterium, assembly GCA_965660725.1. Taxonomy (GTDB): domain Bacteria; phylum Verrucomicrobiota; class Verrucomicrobiia; order Opitutales; family Seribacteraceae; genus Seribacter. The sequence continues at coordinate 739 of CBFIBI010000036.1, read as the reverse complement.
TCAGATTAAAAAATGAGATTAGAAAAATTCAATTCTTTCTCTTTGCTTCGTATAAACGTTTTTCCTTAACTTTATTTGCTTCTTTTCCAATTCTATCACGAAGGTAATACATACGTGCTCGCATTGTAATACTCTCACGGTCTACCTCGACTTTATCAATCAAAGGGGAATGAACAGGAAAAACCCGCTCTACACCAACACCAGAAGCAATTCGACGAACAGTAAAGGTTTCATGTATGCCTGAACCTTTACGACAAATTACAATTCCTCCAAAAATTTGGATTCGCTCTTTACCGCCCTCTCTAACACGAACATGTACTTTCACTCCGTCTCCAACTTTAAAGTGGTCGCGCCCCTCCTTTAACAAATCATTTGTTAATTCATTTAATAGCTGATTGTTCATAATTGTTTAATTCTCGTTTTAATTTTTTAATAAATCGGGTCGGAGGTTTTTGGTTTTCTCCAATCTCATGGTTTCTCGCCAAGCACAGATGTCGGCGTGATTACCAGAAAGCAATACATCTGGAACCTTCATTCCTCTAAATTCTGCCGGGCGGGTATACTGTGGAAAAGCTAATAAATCCTCCTCAAAGCTTTCATATTTCAAAGAATCCTGATCTCCAAGAACCCCTGGAACATGCCGGCTTACAGCATCGATTAAAACTGACGCACTCAGAGTCCCATTAGTCACAACATAGTCACCCACACTAATTTCGCGAGTTACTATGCGATCTCGAAC
>CBFIBI010000035.1:0-21538 GCA_965660725.1 Opitutales bacterium | reverse complement strand
ACTTGAAACTAGCAAATCCATTCCTCTTACAATTTCGCTAATTTCCTTCAGGTGATCATCAACAACAGTTGCTAATTCATAGGAGGCAAAGCCGTCTTTTCGCCAAACTAAAAAGTCTGAAAAGTCTTTTCCTATTTCAAAGGTTTGTTTTCCTTTTCGTCCGTCCACAAAACTAACCTTTTCGCTCCATTGAGTTCGAAATCTCCAATTTGTATTCAAATCTAGTTCGGCTTTTTTGTAATGTTTTTTAAAATGGCGCAATTCTTGTGGAAATAAGTATTCGTTCCCAACCCTTGCTTTTATGTCAAATGCCTGAATTTCTTTTCTTGATTTTGCACATGGGTAAACTAAACTCTCATTTGCCAATTCCAAAAGTATACTAACATACTTTTGTGTCCTCTCGCTTTGATTGTATGGACCATATTTACCTCCGCAGTCAGGTCCTTCATCCCAATCAATTTTCAATCCCTTTAAATCATCCATTGCAGCTCGAGAAAATTCTTCACTGCAACGTAATTTGTCCAAGTCATCGTTCCTATAAATAAGGCAACCATCACGTTCTCGAGCTCTACTCCAAGCAGTTTTAAATGTTTTAGCGTGCCCCTCATGCAGGTAACCTGAAGGAGTCGGGGCAATTCGCCCACGATAAGTTTTTTGTTCTTTGTCCTCGCTCATTCTACAAATTTAGGCTTTAGCTAATACTTTATGCAAGGACAAGAATTCCCTTATCTTAAGTTATTATGAATTTTGAAGAATTAGGTTTATGCCAAGAAATCCTAAAGGCTATCGATGAACTGGGATACAAAGATGCAACCCCAATTCAGCAAAAGGCAATCCCTTCAATTTTAAATGGAAGGGATATGATTGGCTCTGCACAAACTGGTACTGGAAAGACTGCAGCCTTTGCATTACCGGCTCTTCACCTTTTAGGGAAACCTGGTGGATGTCGTGCCCTTGCACTTGCACCTACTCGAGAACTTGCAATTCAAATTGAAGAAAACTTTCGTAAATATGGAAAGCATTTAAAATTAAAAATGGCATTACTTTACGGAGGAGTAAAGTATGGTAAGCAACTAGAGGAGTTAAGAAACAATCCAGATATTGTAGTAGCAACACCAGGAAGGTTGATTGACCACCTGCAACAAGGAAATCTTTCATTAGGGAAGATTGAAATTCTTATTCTCGATGAAGTCGATCGAATGTTGGATATGGGCTTTGTTGAAGATGTTACCAAAATCATTCAAAAAACCCCTAAGAATAGACAAACTCTTCTGTTCTCGGCCACAATACCAGATGCAGTAGTTAGGCTTTCGAAATGGGCTTTAGATAATCCAGCTGAAGCAAAAATTGATATAAAGATTTCAGCTGCAGAGACTGTTTCCCATGCTTTGTATCCAGTCCCTGCCATCCAAAAATTCGATTTATTAGTTGCACTTTTGAAAAAAATTAAATTTGAAAGTTTGATTATTTTTTTCCAAACCCGGAGAGGTACAGATAAGATAAGTCATTGGCTTAAAGAGCATGGACAAGATGTTCGGGTACTACACTCCGATCTAAAACAAAGGGACCGAATGTCAGCACTGCAAGACTTCAAAGATGGAAAAGTAAAAATTTTATCTGCTACAGATGTCGCATCCAGAGGTTTAGATATTTCAAATGTCACACATGTCATAAACTATGATGTTCCTCAACATTCTGAGGACTATGTGCATCGGATCGGAAGAACAGGGCGTGCCAAAACAGAAGGAGAAGCATTCACCCTTTGTAAACCAGAAGAAATACCTTTGGTCGAATCCGTAGAGAAGCTTCTTGGAAATGCACTACCGCGAAAATTTCTTGATGATTTCTCATATAGAGAGACTCAAGAAAACCTTGCACCGACTGGAGCTGTGGTGTCGAAAAAAAGAAATCGAGGATTTGGCAGGCAGGTTTCCTTCGGTTCGCGCAGGAGGCGCTAATCAAATAAAATAATCTATCGTGGAAGAAAGTAATCAAGTATGTACAAGTTTCATGACAGATCACTTAAGTATTCAACACAACCATCTTTATTGTCGAGTTAGAGCTGAAAGGTCTCTATTGATCGAAACTTGAAAATTTAAACATTTCAAAATTTTTGCTTTAACCGCTTAGGCGGTTTTTTTGTGTAAACTTAAATAAATCTACAAAGTTATTCTATCAAATATATACTACTTTTGGATTAGAAACTTGATCAATAATAAGGAATTAACATTCTTTACTTTCTTCTCCACAATCGACTCACTAAAAATTTAAATGTCACAAATTCTTTATTTAATACCATTAATATCGGCTGCTATTGGCTGGCTCACAAATTACCTTGCTGTTAAAATGTTATTTCACCCTAGGGAGCCTGTAAATTTCATATTGTTCTCATTTCAAGGAGTGTTTCCAAAAAGACAAAAAGAACTTGCTCAAAAATTGGGAAATTTAGTAGCTGAAGAGCTTTTTTCTGTGAGAGAAGTATCTGAAAAGATTGAACAACTCGCAACCGGTAAGGATTCGATTGATCAAATTGGAAAACGAATAGAAAATACTATCAGAAATAAACTTGTGCAAAGCTTCCCTATGCTTGCGATGTTTTTAACGGATGAAATGATTGAAAAGGTGACCAGTCTATTTAAGAATGAATTAGAAGATTTTCTAATTAAATCAGCTAAAGACTTAGGGCAAAAATTAGAACAAGAAATCAAGGTTGATGAATTAGTTCGCGAAAAGGTTGAATCATTTTCTTCTGATAAATTAGAAAGCATATTATTTTCGATTATGAAAAAAGAGTTCAAGTTTATTGAATTAATTGGTGCATTGATAGGATTTACAATTGGATGTGTCCAAGTTGGTTTGACTTTGATTAGCTAAGTTTCGAACTTCCTAATGATTATTTTTCCTTTCTTAAATGATTTACCCATCCTCATCTCTACCTGATATTATATGAATTTGTATTCAGCTAATTTGGATTGGAAAAATTGGAAGCATCTTTGGGATAATCCTGCGATTCAATTACAAGTTTTCATACTATTGGGACTAATTGGGTTTGTTTTTATTTTGACCAAAATAACAAAGCCAATTTTTTCCTCTTTAGCAGAAAATTCTGAAGGCAATGAACTAAGGAAGATTATTTGGGTAAATTCGCTAAGAATGATTGCCCCAATTTACTTGCTTACTTCGTGCTTGGTTATTGTAGCCTTGGTTGAAAGATTTTCCATTTCTTCCCAAGAAATTATTCGCCCCTTTACAAGCGTTGCCGGAGCTTGGGCAGCCTACCGAATGATTTCTGGGTTTATTAAAAGTAGAGCATGGCTTCGTCTTATTGCCGTTCTCGCTTTCGGATTGGCCGCCCTACATAGCTTCGGTCTACTTGAGACCACAGTGGATCTTCTTAGCTTGCTTGCCTTTAATGTTGGTGAAAGACGAATTTCAGTTCTGGATATTCTTAACGGTGGAATAATTCTTATGATTCTTCTCTGGGCAAGTTCTTTGCTTTCTACATCCGGAGAAAAGAAAATCAAGAAATTGCCCCACCTACCCCCCTCTTTACAGGTTCTATTGGCAAAAATACTTAGAGTGATTTTGATTTTTGTAAGCTTTGCCGTAGCATTATCAACTATTGGCCTGGATCTGTCATCTTTTGCGATCCTTGGTGGTGCGATTGGTGTGGGTATTGGTTTTGGATTACAAAAAGTAGTTTCAAACTTGGTCAGCGGTTTAATTTTGCTTTTGGATCGTTCAATTAAACCTGGTGATGTAATTGAAATTGAAGGAACTTACGGATGGATAAATTCCTTGAGAGCTAGATATGCTTCTGTAATTACCAGGGATGGTAAAGAACATTTAATTCCGAATGAAGACTTAATCACGAATCGAGTTATTAACTGGTCATTCAGTGACAGAAATGTTCGTGTCCGAGTGCCAATTGGCATCTCATATAACGCCGATCCTAGAGAGGGTATGAAACTTTGCTTAGATGCTGCCAAATCCAGTTCTCGAGTTCTTCAAAGCCCTGAACCGAAATGCCTAATGATTGGATTTGGCGATAACTCAATTGATTTAGAATTAAGGTTCTGGATCGACGATCCTTCTAATGGTGTAGGAAATGTCCGAAGCGAGGTCCTGCTGGCAATATGGGACCGTTTTAAGCAAGCTGGAATTGAAATTCCCTATCCTCAGAGAGACATTCATATCTCTAATATACCGAAAAATTTAATTCCAAGTAAAGAAAATCTAAATCAGCACGCTAGCTCAGACAATAGCTAATTCAAGCATCAATGCTTGCCAAAATGTCTAAATCTAGTTTTTATGATCACTTTTGTTTAAATTTATGTCTAATACCGATCTAACATCTCAAATTGGAGCTCTTGCTATGGCTCCACCTAGTGGACAATCCGGCGAAGGGGGTTTAATGAGCTTTCTTCCGATGATTCTTATCTTCGTTGCCTTTTACTTTCTTCTTATTGCACCGCAAAGAAAAAAACAAAAGCAGCATGAGAAAATGATCAAATCCTTAGACAAAGGTGCTAGAATTAAAACGGTTGGTGGAATGTTCGGTACAATAACTGGAGTCAAAGATGATTGTTTCGTAATTAAAATTGCTGAAAATGTTAAGGTCGAGATATCCAAAGAAGCAGTTTCTGCAAAAATAGATTAGTTTCCCTCACTAAAGATCTCATTACAACAGTCCAATTATGAACAAGACTACAATCTGGAAGCTATTGTTTACGGCTTTAGTAATTCTTATTAGTTTTTCCCTAATTACTCCTTTTGAAGATCAGGAGTTAGGTGATTATGTTCTTACACAAGTAAGCTCGGAAGCAAATGCATCTAATCATGTTGGACACGAAAGCTTATCAGAAGTTATTGAAAACTTGCGAAACCAACTCCCTGAAGATCAGCCAATCGACTATGGTGCGCTCCGGGCATATGGTAAGAGGAATCGCTTGGATTATGCGGCATATTTCCAGCCTCCTTCTGGTGTTTTGGGAACAGTAGGTTCAAGAATTTTCCCGTTTTGGGTGAAACCGGGCATTCGCTCTAATCATGTAAAAGATAGAGACAAAAGAAATGACCTTGTACTTAGAACTCTGCTTAAAAACTCACAAGCCGCTATCAAACGTGGTCTCGATTTAAGGGGAGGTATCGCATTCACCATGGAAATTACGGATGATAATTCTAGCGAGGCAGAATCAACCTCTTCAGGCGTAACTCCGATGGATAAGGTTGTTGAAATAATGAGTGAAAGACTCAACGCTTTTGGAGTCGCGGAGACACTCGTACGTAAAAAAGGAGAAAAGGCAATTGAGATACAAATTCCTGACCGAACCACTAAGCAAGATCCTGGAATTATCGAAGAGTTACAAAAACCTGCAAAACTCGAATTCAGAATTGTAAATGTAAATTCTCAGGCACCCACTCCATTACAAGAAGGAGAAGAATGGACCGATGATGAAGGAATTCCTTATGTTGCGATGCTGAGAAGTGATGCTGTTGCGAATGAAAGACCTGTATGGGTAAGACGGTTATGGTCTGCTGACGGTGAAATTATTGATGAAGCCTACCCTAGGCAAGACCAAGTCGGAGGATGGGAAGTAGGTCTAGATTTCACCCAAGAAGGTGGAAAAATTTTTGCAGACCTTACTGGCGACATTGCCGAATCAAACGACCCGGTAAGCGGTTCACTGGGTCGTCTTGCAATTGTTTTGGATGGGCAATTAGAAAGTGCTCCAACTGTCAAAGCTCGTATTGACGGAGGCAGTGCGGTGATTAATGGAAACTTTAGTTTTAGGGAGGCCAAGATGCTCTCCGATATACTCAATAATCCACTTAAAGTATCTCTCAGTATAGGAGAAAAATACGAAGTATCTCCAACACTTGCTTCTGGTGCTCTATCCAGCAGCTTGAATGCCTGTATCCTAGGAGCTGTTCTTATTATAGCTTTTATGATTTCATGGTACAAGAGTGGTGGTTTGGTGGCAGTTATTTCGGTTGGTACAAACATACTTTTGGTTATTGCAGTTTTAGCTGGTATTTTTCAAGCCACATTCACTCTACCTGGGATGGCTGCTCTTGTCCTAACTATTGGTATGGCTGTCGATGCTAATATCCTCATTTTTGAACGGATACGTGAAGAATTAAAAGCAGGAAAAAGCTCTGAAAATGCCCTTGAGGGTGGATATGCAAAGGCCTTTTCTACCATCATTGATGCTAATCTAACCACCTTAATAACAGCTTCGATTCTAATTTGGCTTGGTACTGGCCCAATTAAAGGTTTTGGTATCACTCTCGCAATAGGAATTATAACATCCGTTTTCTGTGCATTGTTTATTAGTAGACTACTGCTGACTTTACTTCTTCAGTCCGGAATCAAAAATTTAATAAGTTTGTCTAAGATTGAAAAACAAGGTTACCGCACTGAAATAGATTTCCACAAATACAGATCCGTTGCTTTTTTTGTATCTTGGGCAATTGTTGTAATTGGAATCTTTTCAATATATTCCAACAAAGATAAAATTTTAGGTATTGATTTCAAAGGAGGTGAAGAACTTGTCGCTTCTTTTGATCAAAAGATTGAACCATCACAGATCGATGCGGCATTGGAAGACCGAGACAGATTTGGAGAAGTTCAACATGTATATCGTTCTGAAATAGGAACTGGCGATGAAGCATCCAGATTGGTTCTTCAGACCGAAGCTGGTAAGTCAAGAGAAGTATTGGATGCATTAAACAATTCTCATTCTGAAGCTTCCCTTATTGAGGAAGGTTTGAGTAACATTGGTGCATCTGTAAGCAATCAAATAAAAGACGATGCAATTCTATCTGTTATAGTCGCATTAATTGGGATTCTTCTATATGTGGCAGTTAGGTTTGAAATGGGATATGCAATTGGAGCAGTTGTAGCCACTATACACGATATACTTATGACCGTTGGCCTATTTGTTCTTCTTGGAACATTATCTGACGGAATCTTATGTTCAGGTCAATTTACCGCTCCAATGCTTGCTTCTATTCTCATGATTGTAGGATATTCGATCAACGATACGATAGTTGTTTTTGATAGGATACGTGAAGAATTAGAAATGAATCCCGTAACTAATTTAAGAAAGATAATAATGATCGCTATAAATCGAGTACTTTCAAGGTCAATTCTAACGAGTGTTACAACTTTATTGGCTGCGGTTTCACTTTGGATTTTCGGTGCTGGTGTAATAAATGATTTTGCTTTTGTATTTGTAATTGGAATCCTAACTGGCACATTTTCTTCAATCTTTATTGCAAGTCCCATTTTCTTTTTATGGCACAAGGGTGACAGAAAACATGTTGAAGAGGGAGAGATTCTTCCGAAGTACGAATGGCAGACATCCTCAGATAAGTAAATTGGCTCTTTAAATCTAATCTGAATTGAATGCTTTGGATTGAGGATCAGTACGACGAGCCAGTTATAGATGCTTTTACTAAGCAGCTTAAAATTTCAGAATATTTATCAAAATTTCTTTATTTATCTGGAATACATGATCCGGAAGATGCGAAGTTATTTTTAAAACCTAAGCTAGCTCAGTTAAGTGATCCTTTTGAAATAGATGGACTCGTTAAGGCTGTAGAAAGAATTTGTAAAGCATTAGATAAAAAAGAAAATATTCTAATAGTGGGAGATTATGATGTAGATGGTATAACATCCACCGTCATAATTAAAAAGTTTTTAGCCGAGTTGGATCTACCTGTTTCTCATATTACTCCAAGGAGAAAAAGTGAAGGATACGGTCTTGGAATGGAGGTACTGAATCGTGGATTAAAAAACCGAGATATAACATTGGTTATTGCATTGGATTGTGGCACTAACTCGCATGACGAAGCTCTATTTCTAGCAGATAAAAATATAGATTTAATTATTGTAGACCACCACCAGGCTAAGGAAAAAGTAGCAACAGAAGCCATCCGGGTAAACCCACACCTCAAGGAAGACAAAGGTGAGCCTTGGAGATATTTATGTACTGCTGGCTTAGCCTTCAAACTAGTACATGGTGTTCTAAAGCACCTCCGTATTAAAGGAAATGAAAAAGCATATCTTATTAGCCCTAAAGATTATATTGCATTAAGTGGGTTAGGTACGATTGCTGACCTTGTGCCTCTAAGCGGAGAAAATCGTATTATTGCGTGTTTTGGACTTAAGTTTTTAGGAAAAACCCCTGAGCCTGGACTAAATGCCCTGCTTAAAGAAGCTAAAATTGATAATCAAGAAATCGAAACCGAAGATGTAGCCTTCAAAGTTGCGCCAAGAATTAATGCCTGTGGAAGATTAGATAGACCCGAGGTTGCAATTTCTCTTTTGCTAGAGAAAAACCACAACAAATGCCAAACTCTAGCAAAAGAAATGAATAGATTCAACGAAGAGAGAAAAGGCATTGAATCGATTCTATCAAAAGAAGCTATTGATCAAGCAAATAAACTATTTTCAGAATTGCCCGCAGTTATCGTGTGTGGGGAAGGCGAACATTGGAATCCGGGCGTTGTTGGAATTGTCGCAGGCAAACTAGCTAGCTCGCTTGGAAAACCATGCATAGTTTTAGCCAAATTTGGAAATGAATACAAAGGTTCTGGCAGAAGTATCCAAGGGATAAATTTAGTTGATATACTTAGTCAATGCAAAGAGTATCTTACTCACTGGGGTGGGCATCCAGCAGCAATAGGTTTAACCATAAACGAAGATAAAATAGAATTCTTCAAAAATCAGTTCATAAAAGTTATTCAAGCCAGTACAAAAGGTATTTTACCAGAACCTTCTCTTCGAATTGCAGTAACAATAAAAAAAACTGACCTTACGGAGAAAATTTTGAACGATCTCAATCAAATGGCACCCTTTGGACAAGGAAACCCCGAACCCATTTTGGCCCTTAAAAATATTAGTCTTTCCCAAGAACCTAGAAAAGTCGGTTCTGGTGATCATTTTCAATTTTCTGTCAACAACGGCACTCAAAATATTTCTGGTATCGCATGGAATATGCCTGAAAACATTCCAAGCATGTCCGAAAAAATTGACTTAGCCTTTAAACTTAAGCTAAATTCTTGGAACGGTCGTAAAGCTTTGCAAATGGTCCTCGAGGATTGGAGAGTTAGTGCTTAAGGGTTTATTTTTTCTTCTAAGAAAGAAATTAAGTCTTCTTCTGAAAGCCGTTTTTGCTTAGTAGTGTCCCGATCGCGCAGCGTAACAGTCCCATCACCCTCAACGCTATCAAAATCGATGGTGACTCCAAAAGGCACTCCGATTTCATCCACTCTTCTGTATCGTCTGCCAATCGCACCACTTTGATCGTAAATGACATTCCATTTTCTTTGTAGCTTCAAATACAAATTCCTCGCTTTTTCAACCAACTCAGGTTTATTTTTAACTAAAGGAAAAATTCCGACTTTTACTGGAGCAACTCTTGGATGAAATCGTAATACAGTACGTTTCTCACCATCGATTTCATCAATACTGTAAGCAGAACAAATAACAGCTAAAAAAGTTCTATCAACGCCAAGGCTTGGCTCAATGACATGAGGTAAATATTTTTCTTTCCTTTCTTCATCAAAAAACTCTAAGCTTTTCCCTGAATGCTCCTGATGCTGAGTAAGGTCAAAATTTCCTCTTGCTGCAATTCCCTCCAATTCATGCTCACCAAATGGAAACTTAAAAGTTATGTCGGTACACGCCTTTGCATAATGGGCAAGTTTTTCGCGGGGGTGGACTTCCTCACCCAAGCACTTAGATGTTAAACCAATCGAGCTGAACCATTCTCTTCTTCTATCGATCCATTCCCTATGATAACGAGGCCATAAACCTTCATCTGGAGGAATGAAATATTCAATTTCCATTTGCTCAAATTCACGAGATCGAAAAATAAAGTTTCGAGGAGTAATTTCATTTCTGAATGCTTTTCCGATTTGAGCGATTCCAAAAGGAACTTTCACCCTTCCCGTATCCACGATATTTTTGAAATTTACAAATATTCCTTGTGCGGTCTCAGGTCTCAAATAAGCAACAGACGAAGCGTCACGCAGAGCTCCAACATTCGTCTCAAACATCATATTAAAATCCCTTGGTTCGGTGAGTGATCCAACTTTTCCAGTTGCAGGAGATGGGACTAATTTTTGTTCTTCGCTTGAAAGTTCATCAAAAGGACGCAGTTCTACCTTATCCAACTTTCCCTGTATTGCTGCTTTTCTTTTGATGGACTGAGCTTTTTCTTCAGCTTCTTCTTGCATGCTTACTGATTCCAAAAGACAAACCCAACCTAAAGAATGACCCTCAACCGAAATATTGGCTGCGAAAAGCTGGTCTGCACGATACCTCATTTTCGACTCTTTACAATCAACCATCGGGTCAGAAAATCCATCGACATGCCCAGAAGCCTTCCATATTTTGGGATTCATAATGATTCCAGAGTCCAGTCCGACCATGTCCTCACGCCTTCTAACCATATCCTCCCACCATGCGTCTTTGATGTTTTTACGCAATTCAACCCCTAAAGGACCGTAATCAAAAAAACCATTAATTCCCCCATAAATTTCCGAGGACTGAAAAACGAAACCTCTCCTTTTGCAAAGTGAAACAATCTCATCAATTAGTGAATTTTCTTTTAGCATTTAATATCTTTCTAAAGGTTCCTGCGAATTTCGACAACATCGAACTCTTGATTTATGTATACTCAATTGTAAGTTGACTTGAAACAAGTTGAGTATTTTTATTATAGGCATGTTCCGATATAAATCGATTGCTTTAAAATTTCTTACAATTTGTTTTGTTATGTGTCTTTGCTTATCAACTACAAGTTGTAAGGTTTTTCCTGGCTTTAAAAAATATATTTCATCGGATATAAACATCGCGGGTGCAGTTACTCATTCCCCCAATTCTTTTTCTCCTACTGATGCAGGGACCATTCGGTTGCAATCTGAAGAGGTTTGGTATCGGCGCGATTTCAGCGGAAACAAAACCACTTTCCTTTGGGGTCTCTTCACTTTTACAGATTATTGAACTAAATTTGTTCGATATATCTACCAATAATTAGAATAATTCTAAATTTAACTTGAAAGAAAATCTTTTGCTGGTATGATTGATAATTGATGTCAATTTCTCTTAGTAAAAACCAGCAAAGATCTTTACATACTGCCCTGCAGAAAAAGGGCTTCAGGTCAACGAGTCAAAGGACTTCTGTATACAGTGTTATTCTATCAAAAACTGACCATCCAACCGCTGAAGATATCTTGATTAGGGTAAGAAAAAACCTTCCATCAATATCCCTTGCAACAGTTTATAATTGTCTCGAAATTCTTGTTGAATGTGGACTTGTAAAACAGGTGAACTTTGACCGAGCTTCTAGCAGGTTTTGCCCTAACCTCACTCCTCACGCCCATTTTAAATGTAATGAAACTGGAAATATTTACGACATATCCTTAGACCAAAAATCTTTAGATTTACTTCATTCTTTTCTGCCCGAAGGGTACACCGCCGAAAACTTCGAACTATCTTTTCTCGGAAACAAATCTACTATTAAAGACTAATTTTCTTTTATTAATGAGTTCAATCGAAATAGAAAACTTAACTGCAAGCGTTGGGGAAACTCCCATCTTAAAAAACCTATGTTTTTCTTTACCTAAAGGAGAAGTCCATGCAATCATGGGACCTAACGGTAGTGGAAAAAGTACTCTATCTAAAGTTCTTGCTGGTCACCCCGATTATGAGGTCAAGAATGGAAGTGCAAAAATGGATGGAAAAGAGCTTCTAGGGCTTTCTCCTGACGAAATCGCTCGCCTAGGACTCTTTTTAGCATTTCAATATCCGATTGAGGTTCCTGGGGTGAGTATTGCGAATTTTATAAGAGCAGCATTACAAGCTAGGTTACCTGAAGGAGAAAATGTTAAAGCCGTTGATTACTACAAAGAACTTTATAAAAGAATGGAGGATTTAGGGATTGATAAAACATTTACCTCCAGATCTATGAACGAAGGCTTCTCCGGAGGTGAAAAGAAGAGATGCGAGATCCTTCAAATGTCCATGCTTAATCCCAATTATTGTATCCTCGATGAAACTGATAGCGGTTTGGATATAGATGCACTCAGAGTCGTATCTGAAGGAGTAAATCGAATGAAAGGTGCAAATCGAGGAATTTTAGTAATTACCCACTACCAAAGACTCTTAGATTATATCGTACCTGATAAGGTTCATGTAATGTGGGATGGTAACATTGTCAGAACAGGTGATAAAGAACTGGCCTTAGAACTCGAAGAAAAAGGATACGATTGGATTAAAGAAGAAGTTGCAGTTGCCTAATCTTTTGAGCCCTAGATTTATGATAAAACCATCGAATATCGAAATTGATCGAGAAAAAGGTAACTTCCATTACCCAACCTCTAATTACGCCTTTGACGCTGGCGTGGGTCTCTCTGCAGATGTTGTTAAATACATCTCAGAAGTTAAAAAGGAAGATTCTTGGATTTTAGATCACCGAATTAAAGCACTTTCCATTTTCGAAAAAAAACCAATGCCTACTCATTGGGCAACCAAAGACTTAGATAATATAGATTTTGATGTCATTCGTTATTATTTAGCACAAGGACAACAACCCAGCAGGACATGGGATGAAGTCCCTGATGACATCAAGAATACTTTTGAGCGACTTGGAATTCCTGAACAAGAAAGAAAATTTTTAGCTGGAGTAGAGGCACAATTTGATAGTGAAGCCGCATACTCTAGAATGAAAGAGGATCTCGAACAACAAGGAGTAATTTTTGTTGGGCCCACAGAAGGTTTGAACGAGTATCCAGAAATATTTAAAAAATGGTTTGGTAAAGTTATTCCTAGTTCTGACAATAAATTTTCAGCTTTGAATAGTGCTGTTTTTAGTGGAGGGAGTTTTATATATGTCCCACCGGGAGTAAAACTTGCACAACCTTTGCAGGCTTACTTTAGAATTAATGCCGAAAATTTTGGTCAATTTGAAAGAACTTTAATCATAGCTGATGAAGGTGCTGAAATCACATACATGGAAGGTTGCACTGCACCAAAATTTGAAACATCCACTCTTCATAGTGCTGTTGTTGAATTAGTCGCCTTGAAAGGAGCTAAGATTCAGTATATCACCGTGCAGAACTGGTCCAATAATGTTTACAACTTGGTTACAAAAAGGGCTATGGCTGAAGAAGAAGCTGAGGTCAGATGGATTGATTGCAATATTGGTTCGCGCCTGACTATGAAATACCCTGGCGTTGTTTTACGCGGACGAAAAGCCCGAGGTGAGGTTCTATCAATTGCCCTTGCAAACGACGGTCAGCACCAGGATACAGGTGCTAAAATGGTTCATTCTGCTAGTGAAACTTCCAGTAATGTTATCGCAAAATCAGTGTCAATTGGAGAAGGTCGTTCATCATATCGCGGTCTTGTTCAAATACCCGGACATCTTAAGCACTGTAAAAATAATACTGAATGCGATGCACTATTAATTAATAGTGAAAGTCAAACAGACACCTATCCTGCGATTTCAATTCAAGGCGATGACAATTCGGTACAACATGAAGCTAGCGTCTCAAAAGTAAGTGCTGAGCAAATCTTCTACATGCAACAAAGAGGGCTCAATGAAGCAGAAGCAATGAGTTTGTATGTAAATGGGTTCGTAAATGATCTGATTCGTGAATTCCCTATGGAATATAGTGTAGAACTTAAAAGGCTAATCGACTTGGAAATGGAAGGATCGGTTGGATAATGAACTCTATCACGACATCATCCAACACTACGGATACAAGTTTCTATTCTCCACAATTTTTTAGCTCTTTTTTAGAAAAACGTTCATGGGAACCGGGTTGGCTTGCAGACTATCGGAAAGATTCTTGGGATAAATTCTTGTCATTACCAGACCGCAAACTAAAAGAAGAAAAATGGAGGTTTTCACCGCGAGCTAGATTTGATTTTTCAAAATTTAATCAATTAACCGAATCACCCAAAGAAGCAGTATTAAATTCAGATCTTCAAGAAGGAGTTTTCTTTGATTCTCTTAACAAAACAATCCTTGGCTCCCCATCTATACTGTCTGAACTGCCTAACCTTGTTGGTCCCGATCTTGGATCGAATAACAATTTTCTTCTTGGATGTAGTTTAGCTGAGGCAGGGCTTGTACTGAGTGCCTCTAGAAATTTCGTGGGGAATAAACCGTTCATATGTAACCATTTCTCTCCCACTGGAAAGAAAAGTCTTTTCCAACAAAATTTTATATTCCTTGAGCCTTTCGCTGAATTGACTTTAATCGAAAATTTTGAATCAGAATGTGAGCATTCAGCTGGGATGCTCTCTAACATTTGTCACATCATCCTTGGTGAAAATGCAAAATTAAATCGAATAGTCATTCAAAAAGTTAATTCACAATCAACATTTCATCACCAAGAAAAAGTTGAATTGCATAAAAATGCTCAATTTAACAATATTTCACTGCATCTCGGAGCCGCACAAAGTCGTATTGAGTCAAAGGGTGTTGTTGCGGGAGAAGGTGCTGAATTTAATAACTTTTCGTTAAGTCTTGGACACAAAGAACAATTATTTGATCAGCGAACTGTGCAACATCATGTGTCTCCTAATGGAAAGAGTAACTTACTCTTCAAAAATGCATTACTAGATCAATCTAAATCAATTTTTTCAGGCCTCATCAAAGTTGAACCAAATGCTCAAAACACTGATGCATTTCAAACAAACAGAAATCTCCTTTTAAGTGCGGAAGCCGAGGCAGATTCTTTGCCAGGACTAGAAATTCTCGCAAATGAAGTCAAATGTAGTCATGGAGCTACGACAAGTAAAATTGACGACCAAGAATTATTTTATCTACTGAGCCGAGGAATTCCTAAAAAAGTATCCGAAAAGCTTATTGTACTTGGTTTTTTCGACGAAGTCATTCGTCAAGCCAAGGACGATGGTTTGATCGAAAATCTAAGAGATGAGATTTCAAAGTTTTTCATCTAAAAAAATTTTCCAATGAATAACCAACAAGAGGATATCGAACTATTAAGAGATGTTTCTGCTACCTTGATTCCACATGGTGAAGAATTTATCCTTTCTGAAGGAGACAAGGTCACAATCACCCATAAGCTGGGAGGTAACTTTACAGTAATGACTCTCAACGGAATGTACAGGATTGCAGCGAAAGATGCCGACGCACTCGGGAAAGTAAATGACAATTCCTCTGATGGTCCAAAAAAAGTTAAAGGCGAACCGGCTAACGAGGATAGAATTCTAGAAAGTCTACGATCTGTTTTCGATCCTGAAATACCTGTGAATGTGGTAGATCTTGGATTAATTTATAAAGTTGTTATCGAGCAGGATGATGAAAAGGGAAGAATTGTCTTTGTCGATCTAACTCTCACTGCACCAGGTTGCGGAATGGGTCCAGTGATCGCAGATGATGTAAAAAATAAAATTTTAGAGCTTCCAGGGGTAGATGATGCTGAAGTAGAAATTGTATGGGACCCACCATGGAATCAGGATATGATGTCAGAAGAAGGAAAAATGGAGTTAGGTTTAATCTAGTCTCTTTTTAATTTTGCCTTGTTTAAATTCTTAAATAGTCTTCATTTTTTTCATAATGAGCTTGTTAAAGAATAAATTAAAAATTTCTATCGGTTCTGATCATGCAGGCTTTTCCTACAAGGAAGCTATCAAAGAGTTTCTTCTAAATGCTGGGCATGAGATTAAAGATTTTGGTACATTCTCGCAAAAATCCGTTGACTATCCTGATTTCACAAGACCTACCGCTGAAGCTGTTGCCAATGGAATTTGCGATTATGGAATCGTCTTAGGAGGGAGTGGGAACGGAGAGGCAATATCCGCTAATAAAGTCAAAGGTGTTCGCTGTGCTTTGTGTTGGTCGGAAGATACTGCTCGTCTTGCCAAACAACATAACAATGCAAATGTAATTTCGATTGGGGAAAGACAAATTTCTAAAGATATGGCAATTAAGATTGTTGATGAATGGCTCAACGCTAACTTCGAAGGTGGTAGGCATGCCAGAAGAATCGAAATGCTTGAATCAAACAACTAAATCCAATTTTAAATGACTAAAGAGAAAGAAAAGAAACGCGATTCAGTCGCAGAAGCTATTCAAAGTAAGTTCCTTGATGAAAGGAAAATTTTCTTATGGGGGGAAGTAAGTGATCGCTCGGCACGAGATCTTACAGAGAAACTTCTCTATCTAGAGTCTGAAGACCCCGGTAAAGATATTACTTTTTACATTAACTCTCCAGGAGGTTCGATCACAGCAGGTATGGCAATTTTTGATACCATGCAACTTATTACCTCGCCAATTGCGGTTGTTGTTACTGGCATGGCAGCAAGCATGGGATCTATTTTGTTATGCGGAGCAACTAAAGGCATGCGCTATCTTTATCCTCATTCCCGAGTTCTTATTCACCAACCCCTTATTACCGGTAGAATGGTAGCTGCTGCAGTGGATATTAATATACAAGCTCAAGAAATGGAAAAACTAAGAGAAGAATTAAATGGTATTCTAGCCAAAACTTCAGGACAACCTCTTGAAAAAATACAAGAAGATACTGACCGAGATTTCTATTTGAATGCAGAAGAAGCCATCGAGTATGGTCTTGCTGATAAGATTGTTGAAAAAATTTAAGCTTTGGGTTTGCCCATTTCAGATAAGGGTAATTCATCTAAAGTAATCCATTGCTTAGGAACCTCAAAAGGTTTTAATTTGCCCCTAGCGTATTGCTCTAGCTTCGAGGTATCTAGAGATTTTGGAGTTACATAAGCTACTACACGATGTCCCCATTTCACATCCTTTATTCCTCTAATGTAACAACTTTCCATTAGATCAGAATTTAATAGAAATTTTTCAATTTCTTCTGGATTTACTTTCTTACCTCCCGATATAATTATCCTGTCAGTCCGTCCATCTATACTCCAGTTTCCATTTCTGTCGCATTTTCCATAATCTGGAGTGGTTAACCATTGACTACTAGCCTCGCTGCTAAATAGGTTCTTGGCCATACTCTTGGATTTGACCGAGATTATATTCTCTGTACCGCTAGTTTTGAGAGAGGCATGGGATAGAACTCGCCCTACCCCATTTTCTCCACTCCAAAATGATTCTTTATTCATTAATGTAACCATTCCAGCAGTTTCAGTCATGCCATAAGAAGGTAAAATAGGTAAATCTTCGCTTCTACAGGATTCAGCCAGTTTGTCTGTAATAGCAGCTCCACCAACAAAAATTCCTTTAAATTTCCTTAAGTTTTTACACGCTTTCGGACTTTTAACCAGATGATAAATTTGAGTTGGTACCAAAGACAACCATTTTTGAGAAACATCTTGATGAATTGAATCCGTGAGAAGTTGACGGAAATCAAAAAAGAAAACTGTCCCATCTGTAAATTGTGCCCTTATTACCTGCATTGCACCTCCTACATGATGTAAAGGAAGACAGCACCATGAAGAGATTACCTCTGATTGCAAAAAATCTTGTAATCCATAAACAGATTCACTCATTGATTGAACAGAATGCTGAATTATTTTTTTATTTCCAGAAGTCCCACCACTATTAAAAGACAACGATGGCCCAAGATCTAAGGAAGAGTTTTGCCTTTCAAGTGAAATTACTTCTTGCTCTTCTATCAGAGCAGAATTGCCAGAAATTAACTGATTTATAATTTGCTTAGCAAAAGTCAGCATCTTGTTATTGGATTTATTTTGGGGATCAATCCAGCTATAATTTAAATTTTGAATGCCTTTGCTCATAATGAAGACCAAAGGTTATCTAAATCATTTAAATTTACGGTTCCTGGAAACAAAGGGTTTTGATGATGTGCTGAAAACTCACCTTCGATATTATAATAGATATTGCGATCTAATCCCGCGATACAGTTGGAAAACGAAGCAAAGCGTATAACCGCCTCATATCCGAAAGGGCTCTCAAAAGTAGTAGAAATTACGCATCGGTCGGGCTTGGATTTTATAAATTCGATTGCAGCACTCCAATTTGACATGAGGGCTGGTTTTATGACGAAAAAGCCCCGCCAATGATCTTCCATAAAGTAACTGAAATCACCCTTCCAAAATATACTTTCATCAATAGCTAAAGGAATATCTAATCTATGCTGTATTTCAATGAGCTTCTCTAAATTATGACGAGGAAGTGGCTGTTCGAGAAATTCTAGTTTAGGCTCATCCTTAAATTCTTCATTCCACTTATATAAATCTTCGATATTTAAAGACTCATTTGCATCTAACCTTACTCGGGAAGCAGACGAAAGTAATTTAAAAAATTCCTTTGCTCGCGATATCTCATCAACCACATCGCTAATTCCTATCTTAATTTTATAAACTTCCGACAAAATTCTTTGAGTATTAAAATTTGCAAGTGTCGCAGAATGAATACCATTAAGTGAATTAATACCTAAAGGTGCATTCCAAATTTCGCTCTCAAGACAGCTTACAGCAGATTTAAACAAAGAATTTTCAGAAGTTTTACCGTCTTTTCGCCAATGAATT
This sequence comes from Opitutales bacterium, assembly GCA_965660725.1. Taxonomy (GTDB): domain Bacteria; phylum Verrucomicrobiota; class Verrucomicrobiia; order Opitutales; family Seribacteraceae; genus Seribacter. The sequence continues at coordinate 3,015 of CBFIBI010000035.1, read as the reverse complement.
GCTAAAGGTAAAAGCTCACTTAATCTCTCAGATGTAAATCCTTTGACCAAAGAAACTTCGCCAAAAGACAAATTACCTTTTTTGTCTTCCTTCCTCAATATGATACTTTCCTTTTCCGTCCATGTTCCACGAGCTGTTTGGCAAGGGAGATTAAATTTTGTCTTATAAACTTTAAATTGGCGAGAATCTTTCATTGATTAGTCTTGAGAACAATTCGTATTTTCATCATAAGCATAATAACGATGCAATGCCTTAAAGACTAATTATGGATGATGATTTCTATTTAAATGCCAAAGATTTTTTTAAATTAAATCTCCCGTATGGGTTAACATTTGATGATTTGTCATTGGCTACACAGTATTCTGAAACGTTGCCAAGAGATGTTAATTTGGAAACTAATTTATCGGACTCAATAAAGCTAAACATTCCTATTCTATCCTCCGATATGGATACGGTTACCGAATCCGATATGGCAATTGCTATGGCTTTGTGTGGCGGTATTGGACTAATACACTACAATATGTCATTTCGTGCTCAGGTTAAAGAAGTGTCTAGAGTCAAATATCATGTTCACGGACTTATTCAGGACCCCATTACTATCACAGCGGATAAGCTTATTGGTGATGTTCTCAAATTAATTGAACAGAAAAACTTTCAATTCAGAACCTTCCCAATTGTTGATAAAAAGGAAAAACTTTTAGGCCTGCTTCCCGGTAGAGTGGTTAAAGAAAGGTACCGAAATAGATCCGTGACTGACGGAATGTTAGCTCGCGACGAAGTTTATACGATCAATGAGCGAGATATCGGGCAAGACCCTATTACGACTGCAGATACTTTTTTTAGTAATCATATGGGAATCCATAAGCTTCTAGTTGTCGATGAAGAGGATCGTCTAAGAGGTTTGTATACCTTAAGCGATATAGAGAGAATTATGGGTGAAAATAGGGATCATTTGAAACCTGCTAGAGATTCAAAATTTCGCCTTCTATGCGGTGCTGCAATTTCAACGCCCAGAAATGAGGATGGTTCTTTGGATAAAGAATCGATTTTGAGTCATGTATCTGAAATGGTTGAACAAGGATTAGATACAGTGGCTGTATCTACAGCACATGGTTTTACAAAAGGTGTAGGCGAAGCAACCAGACTGATAAAAGAATCATTTCCAAATTTACCAATTATTGCTGGAAATGTTACTACAGGCGAAGGAGTAGAATTTCTTGCTGATTCAGGAGCAAGTACAATCAAAGTTGGACAAGGACCGGGATCAATATGTACCACTAGAGTGGTAGCTGGTGTTGGAATACCTCAAATGACAGCACTTTATACTGCACTTCAAGGTGCAAAGAAAAAAGGAGTTTCTATTGTTGCTGATGGAGGAATTTCAAAGTCTGGAGATATTGTAAAGGCACTCACATTATCTAATGCTGTTATTTGCGGAGGGTTACTTGCAGGTTGCAGGGAAGCTCCCGGAAGAATCATTGAAATTGAAGGTAAATATTACAAACAATATCGTGGGATGGGTAGTTTGGAGGCAATGAAAGAAGGATCAGCGACAAGATATGGTCATCTCAAAGAAGACCTAACAGGGAAAAGCACTGCCGAAGGAATTGAAGCTCTTAAAGAAGTAGCTGGCTCAGTTAAAGAAACCGTCGAATCACTTGTCGGAGGAATTAGATCTGGATTTGGTTATTTGGGTGCAAAAAACCTAAATGAACTTATGCAAAAAGCTAGATTCATTAAAGTTAGCCCGGCAGGCCAAAAAGAATCTGGTACTCACGATGTAATTGAAGTTAAGCGATCTGATTTTTCTAGATCATAATTTTTTCATCAATCATGAATTCATCTAAGAATTTTTATTCGGTTATTGGCATTAGTATGGGCGATGAAGGCAAGGGACGGGTTGTGCACGAAATTTTAGATCAAACAGAAGATAAAACAGGTTTTCCTCCATCTTGCGTAATTAAGGTAAATGGAGGAGCAAATGCAGGGCATACTGCTGCTGGTCTAAAACTTAATCTTCTTCCTTCAGGCGTTGGTAACGAAAAAGTCAAAAAACTTATTATAGGAAGCGGTGTTGTTGCTGACCCAAGAAAGTTTTTGTGGGAAGCTAAACCTTTAGAGGAAAAAGGAATATCAGTTTTCAATAGACTCCTTATTGATCATAAAGTCCAGGTCAGTGACTTGACACATCGTCTGCTAGATTTAGCGTGGGAGAACTATCGCGTTAATCAACTCGGAATGGAAAATCGTGGTTCCACTGGCCGGGGAATAAGCCCCGCATACTGTGATGAAACAGGACAGTGGCAAATTTTCTATCAAGTTTTTAACCAAGATAGAAAAAATTTCAGAAACTCTTTAGAAGGCAGAGTAAAAAGAGCCTTAGATACCATTCGCTATGTTTGTAAAGTAAATGAAGATGATTGGAATCAATTTTTCACCGATTTAACTAATGCTGAAATAAGGGCCAACCAAGATTCTATAAATTTAAATATATTTAATGAAAACGAATTTAACTTTTCTAAATTTAAAAGTTCAGAGCCTTTTTCTTTAGATTTTGAATTACTAGAAGAAGTTTATTGGCAGGCTGGTCAAGAACTTGTTCATGCAATAGGAGATTGTCGAGAGGAATTATTGGAAAATTACCGACAAGAAAAAACTATTGTTGCAGAATTTGGCCAAGCCTTTTGGTTGGACAAAAGGCATGGTTTCACTCCAAATGTAACGGCGTCCCACACCACAAACCCTGAACTTTTTCTTTCGGCAGGAATACCAATTTGCCCAGTCACCACAATTGGGTGTTGTAAAGCCTACGATACCAAAGTTGGCACTCATCATTTTTTAACCAAAATTGAGCATGAGAGCCACCCTATCGGAATGAAGCTAGCCGAATTGGAATTTGGCACTTCAACGGGAAGACAAAGAATGGTCGGATGGTTTGATGCGGTAGAAAAAGGAAATGCTTTAAGGTATAGCGGATTCGATGAAATTGTTATTAACAAATTAGATGCTCTCTCT
>CBFIBI010000034.1:21599-21834 GCA_965660725.1 Opitutales bacterium | reverse complement strand
TCATTATGGGATTAGAGTCATAATTATCAGTTACGACTGCATTAGGATCAGTAAAGGAAACACCTGTTTGAATATTTAATAGGTCAACTCCACCGGAATCATTTAGAGAAATAACCGGAGATGTACGGTCTACAACTCGAACTTCTCTTTCAAGTTCTGCTTCGTGACCAAATTGATCAGTAACAACATATTTAATTATTACTTTTTTGTTAGGATCTTTATTACCAGTTGCATC
>CBFIBI010000034.1:0-21589 GCA_965660725.1 Opitutales bacterium | reverse complement strand
TTATTGTAATGATAATTAACCAAACTTGAATCAAGACCAGAAATTTTTGAACCTAAATATGCAATTGAGCTTACCCTATCATTCAGGTTAAGAGGAGAGATTCCCAAACCCATGTCTTTATATGCAGTAACTCCAGGATCAGAAAAAGGTGTATTGACTTCATGATAAAGAGGATTATCGCCATGCATGACCATGACAGGAGTTTTGAACGGAGAATTTATCAAAACAATTTGACGAAACACTTGAGTTTGATTTCCTGCAAAATCGGTAACCACATACTTCAATCGAAATGTGGCATTTACGCTATCTTGTTTTTTTGCCTCAGCAATGATACTCTCCAAAGAATTTGATACAGCACTGTAAGTTTCTGCATTGTCGTCAATCAACATTTCAACAAAAACCGCAATTCGTTGATCGCCCCAATCAATTGTTCCGTCCAAATTATCAACTCCAAATACACCGGGATCCCGAAAAACATTAGATGTATTTAAGTCCATATATATAGGGTTTGATCCATATAAAGTGACTAAAGGGGCAGTGTTATCAACAACTTCGACCCATCTTGTAACGGGCTCGTTAACATTACCAGACGGATCTGAAATTCCTTGATAAGTAATTTCGTATAATCCAGCGATTTCCATATTAACATTACCAAATGAACTTTTTTCAGCACCTTCTGACAATCCATTGAAATTAATAATTTCCTGTTCAGAGTAGAAATTATCTACGATGGAAACACCAGGATCTATAAATTTGGAACCAACACCACCTTCAACTTGATAAGAGTTTTCTTTTGTAATACCGTCTGAAAATAAAATGATTGGTTTATGACTGTCTACTATTTTTACATTAGCCTTAAGCGTTACAGATACAGGTGATCCATCAGGGAAATTCACTTTTCTTTGTTCAAAGTCATCCACATAAAGAGTTATAGTAGACTCATGCCCCAATTTTGAATAATCAACAGCTTGGGTATTAGTAACTTCCACTTCATTTGAAATATCAATATTCCCCATGGTTACAGCGGAATAAGACGGATAAATTGAAGACTTTACAGACAAAATTTTGAAAGGTCCGTAATCATTAATGGGGTAATTGAGATTTTTGCGTTTAACCAAGTACTCAATCGTAAGGGGTGATTCCAAGAGTCTATTGGCACCTGAGACAAGAGTTATGGTTGGTGCCTTGATATACAAATTCTCAAGACCCTCAATAGTTTGTATATTTTGCGATGCAATTGTGGATGGAATTGAAGGTGCTTGAACTTGGGGCGTGGGAGTAGATAATGCAACAGCATCGGCAATATCATTAAAAGAAAAACTCTCTGAACTTAACTCGCTAGACTCTATAGTAAAAAAGATTTCAGAAGAAATTTCGTGAACCATCTCCCAATCAGTATCAACATTTGCAAAATTTCCCGAATTTGAAGATCTTTCATTTTGATCAGAGGATTCATTTACTATACCAGGAAAAAGAGAATCTATTGCTGGAGGAATAGCACCACCTGTTAAAGACTCTCCATATGTTGCACTAAGATTTATCAAACCACCAGGCACAGTTGCCATTGACTCACCGAGTTTGCCTGAAGCAAGCTGTAGTGATTGCCCTGATACAATTTCTATCTCATTGCCTCCAACATCAGTAAAAGAAATATCCCCAGAAATCAAATTTACTCCACCCGTAATATCACCAGTAACTGGATTCCTGACCGCAACTAATTGAAACATCGTACCTCTTATCCCAGCAGTTCCTAAAGGACTACTAAGTTGCATAGATGAACCTTTTTTAAGTTTTGGAGCTTTTACAATTAAATTTCCAAAATCAAGATGTGCAAGGAGTTCAGATAATGATGGTTCCTCTTCCAATTCTGATGGTTTTGCCTCATGATTGGGAGTGAAATCTTTTTGAGCGAATTTTCTCAAATAAAATCGGCTTCCAGGATTGATCGTGATTAATGCACCATTCGAAAAAAGTAAAGAAGCTGTACCATTTTTCCCTGTCACAATGATTGATTTTTCTTCAACTTTTTTCCCTACTGAAGAATCGTTCAGAGTGACTTTGAATTCATCCTCAATTGAAAGCGAAAAAACATCTCCTTTAACTGAAGTAACGATTACCGAAGCTTCAACTGCTCCTAACTCATTAATTGATAAGTGGAAAAAAATTAAAAATAAGAATAAAAACAGCTTCTCATTTAGGCTAAAAAATCTACAAACTGTGTTTGTAGATATGTTTTTTTTAAATGTCATCAGGGAATATTGAGAAATATACTCAATAACTTCCCTTATTCGCAAGCGATTTTTGTTTAGAAATTAGACTCCACTAATTTCTTTAGAATATTGAGAATGATCAAGTAATGAATCACCACCTTTTGAATCGAATGGCACAATTCTAATCATCCATCCATCTGTGTATGGATCTGTATTCACCTTTTCTGGGAAGTCATTTAACTTTTCATTTATTTCTGTAATTTCACCACCAGTTGGCATAAATAAATCGGATGCAGCTTTTACAGATTCAACAACACCAAAAACGTCTCCACTATCAAATCTTTCACCAACGGAAGGCATTTCTATAAATGTAACATCACCAAGACTTTCTTGAGCGTGATCTGTAATACCAACAAGAAAGGAGCCATCAGCATCTTTGAGAACCCATTCATGGTCTTTTGTGTAAAATAAATTAGAAGGAATTTCTGACATCACTATCGGATATTTATATCTGCTCGATGGATCAAGAAGATTTTATGATATTGTTCCAATTTTGGTTCCCGAAGGTACAACACCATTTTTTACAACAACTAAAATACCATCTCTTGCGTAGACACCTTTTAAATCATCGGCCCATCCTTCTTCAAGTCCATGAGGAGAAAGAAAAACATCAGAACCTATTCTGGCATTTTTATCAATAATGGAGTCTTTTATGTGAGAATTACTACCAACTCCAATATCAGGAAGTTCAGGAATGTTTTTGGGTAAATCTATCTCTTCATGCGATTCAAAATGATCTGCTCCCATCATGACAACATTTTCAAATTTACAGTAATCTCCGACCATTGAACGAACTCCAAGCATACAACGCGAAAAAGATGAACGACCAATCATACAACCACTTGCAACTGTTGTACGATCCATATCACATTCTGTAAGCTTCGCGGTTGGCAAAATATCAGGATAGTTGTAGATAGGGTGATCTTCATCATAAAAATTAAATGAAGGAATTGGTTCAGTTAGTTGTAAATTTGCATCAAAGAAAGCTTTGACTGTCCCAATGTCCTCCCAGTAATCATCAAATATATGGCATCTTATGTCTTTTTCCTGAACTAGAGATGGTATTATTTCTTTCCCAAAATCTTTCGCATCACCAGATAATGCTTCACACATGGTACTTGCATTAAAAACATAGATTCCCATAGAGGCCAAAACTCGATCGCCACTGCCATCAGCAGTTTTAAGTTCCGACGGGACTAATTTAGAAATAACATTGGGATCAGTAGGTTTTTCGACAAAATCCGTAATCTTTGCTTCGTTGCCGACACTTAATAATCCTAGACCAAATGCTTCCTCAACATTTACCGGTTTGGCAGCAACCGTAACTTCGGCTTTTCTGTCTAAATGTTCCTTGACCATTTTAGAAAAATCCATCCGATATAGTTGGTCTCCAGATAGAATGACAAAAATATCATCCGGATCTGCATGAAAATGCATTATATTTCTTCGAACAGCATCTGCCGTCCCCTGATACCAATCGTCCCCAAACTCAGTCTGTTCAGCAGAAAGTATTTCAACAAAACCTCTACCAAAACGATCAAAACGATAGGCATCTTGCACATGGCGGTGAAGAGATGCTGTGTTGAATTGGCTAAGTAAATAAATCTTATTATAACCCGAATTAATACAGTTACTAATAGGTATATCGACAAGTCTATATTTCCCAGCTAAGGGAACTGCTGGTTTGCACCTTAGTTTCGTTAAAGGATATAATCTTGTGCCTCGGCCACCACCCATAATTACGCAATGAACTTGTCTTTTCATATTTATCCTTTCTTTATTGTTGCCCGTAAGTCTTTTTTTCTTCGTGTTATCAATATATGTGGAAATTGAAATCAAGCTTGGTGCAATCACAAAAATTTAATAGTGTTAAATAAAGCTCCTTATGAACCTTTTTTTACAAATTCTATACATTTTTAAAAATTAAGTCTTATCTTGATGGAAACTTTACCTTCCCTTGAGGAATTCAAGGAACAATCTAAAAAGTTCGATATAATTGCTGTTCGTGCTGAATTTACCGCTGATTCAGAAACACCCCTATCTGCTTATGCAAAATTATCTAAGAAAAAGCCGTCATTTCTCTTTGAATCTGTAGTTGGTGGCGAACAGGTAAGCAGATTTTCATTCGTTGGGTTTAATCCCAAAAAGATAATTTCATGCAGGCAGTCAGAAACTGTCATTTTTGAAAATGGTAAAGAACTAAAAAAAATTCCTACCCCAAATGATCCTCTTTCTATTGTGGATGAAGAAATGCAGGGCATCAAATATTTAGGCTTTGGAGATGAAACAAGATTCTCAGGCGGTGCGGTTGGGTATCTTTCCTACGAGTACGCAAATCGAGTCGAGGCAACAGTTCCAGTTCACGAAAAAAATGATCTAGATTTACCATTTCTATATTTCATGATTGCAGACTTGGTTTTAGTCTTTGATCATGCTCATCAATCTCTAACTGTTTGTGTTAATGTAGAACCAGGGAACAACTACGAGAAATCATACGATAAAGCATGCTCTCGAATAGAAGAAACTATAAAATACCTCTCTGTCCCATCGACTCTTTCTCCGACTCCCCTTGATAAGTTTCATGAGACAGAAGAATTGAACGGTAACTTCTCAAAGGAAGAATTTAAACAGCTTGTTTCTGAAACTAAAGAATTTATTAGATCAGGTGATATAATTCAAGCAGTCCTGTCGCAGAGATTCTCAATACCATATTCGGGAAATTCCATTAATTTGTATCGGGCAATCCGTGCAATTAACCCATCTCCCTATATGTTTTTATTGGAAGATGAAAACTTTTCCATAATCGGTGCATCACCAGAAGTGCATGTAAGGCTCACTGGCGAAGATGTTCTCATCAGGCCCATAGCTGGAACCCGTCCTAGGGGTAAAAATGAATCTGAAGATAGGGAACTTGAAAAAGATTTGTTAAACGATGAAAAAGAGAAAGCCGAACACCTAATGTTAGTCGATCTTGCTCGAAATGATATTGGTCGTGTATGCAAAGCTGGATCAGTTCGAGCTGCAGAATTTATGTCTATTGAAAGATATTCTCATGTTATGCATATCGTATCTCAGGTTATTGGAAAAATTGATCCTTCGTTAAATGCATTTGATCTTTTGAGAGCAACTTTTCCAGCCGGCACAGTAAGTGGCGCACCCAAAGTTCGTGCAATGCAAATCATTGCTAATTTTGAAAAAACACAAAGAAATGTTTATGCTGGAGCCTTGGGTTATTTTGGCTATGAAGGAAATCATGATTCCTGTATAGCGATAAGAACTGGTATTCTAAAAGATCAAATTCTTCACTTACAAGCTGGTGCAGGTATTGTTGCGGACTCCATACCTGAAAACGAGTACCAAGAAACAATCAACAAAGCTAAAGGGATGTTAAAAGCATTGGCTTTAGCTGAACGAATTTCAATTTAAGTCCGTCATACAAAGTAATTATTAAATGCAAAATCAAGAACAAGAGTCCCTGAATATTTATTTACAACAAATTTCGACTATTCCCTTAATAACAGTTCAGGAGGAAATTGATCTAGCTGCAAAGATTAAAGTGGGAGACGAGAAGGCCAGGGAAAAAATGATTACCGCAAACCTCAGACTTGTGGTAAAAATTGCTCAACAGTATTCTAACATTGGCCTTTCGTTACTAGACTTAATTAACGAAGGAAACATTGGACTAATGAAAGCGGTTGAAAGGTTTGATCCATCAAAAGGTGGGAAACTTAGTACATACGCCTCTTGGTGGATTAAACAATCAATTAAACGAGCACTGGCAAACCAAAGTAAAACGATTCGCCTGCCAGTTCATATGGTTGACCGAGTGACTCAAATGCGAAGAACTTCCGCTGAGCTTAGTGAACGGTTGGGGCGCGACCCCACAGATGAGGAATTAGCTTCAGAAATGAATTTGCCCGTAACGCGAATCTCACACTTAAAAGCAGTCAGCAAAAAACCAGCTTCTCTTGACTCTCCCTTAGGCGAAGATGAAAATTCGACCCTTGGAGAATTAGTCCCTGACGAAAAAGCCGTCAATCCCTTCGAAAAACTTCAAAGTAAAAGTCTTATAGGCGATGTAAATCTCGTGCTATCTCAACTGGATCCAAGAGAAGCAGATATTATTCGCTTGCGTTTTGGATTAGAAGGCAGGGACCCATTGACCTTAGAGGAAGTTGGTGCAAAAGTTGGAGTTACCAGAGAACGTATCCGACAACTTCAAGAACAGGCACTTAGGCAACTACGCAAAAATATGGCTTCGTTTGAAAAACAAAGAACTACAGAAGAAATTGAAGAAGAACGTAAAATTGAGGAAAGAGCTAAAATCCTCAAAGATATACTTCAAAAAGCTAATATAATATAGTAGTCAACTATTCTTCATCTGAAGCTGTTGCTTCATCTAAAAGATCACCAAGAGAAGTAGTTAAGTCCTCGCCGACCTCATCATAGGCAGCAACCTCTTTTGCAAGAGCGTCCTCATCATAGTCAGCGGCTTTGATACTTAAACCAATTCGCCTCTCTTCCTTATCAATTTTAATCACTCTTGCTGAAACTTCATCTCCCTCGCTCAAGTGATCTTTGATTTTCTCGACTCTCTCTTCAGAAATTTGACTTATGTGAACAAGACCGTCGATATCGTGCTCAAGTTGAATAAATGCACCATATCCTGCAACACGGGCCACTTTTCCTTTAATGACATCTCCCATTCGATAAAGACGATCAATGTCTGCCCAGGGGTCTTGTGAAAGTTGTTTCATACCGAGTGAAATTCGCTGGTTTTCAACATCAACTTCAACAACTTCTGCATCCACTTCATCTCCTTTTTTAACCATTTCACTAGGATGATTAATTTTGCGAGTCCAACTCATGTCCGAGACATGAACCATTCCGTCAATACCCTCTTCTAACTCAACAAATGCACCGTATGAAGTAAGATTTCTCACTTTCCCACGAACCCTAGCACCAGGAGGATAATTGTGAGTAGCCATGTCCCAAGGATTAACATCAAGTTGTCTCAGTCCAAGTGATATTTTTTGATCGTCTTTTTGAATACCAAGAACAACAGCATCTACTTCGTCCCCAACATTAAGAACCTCTCCAGGTTTGGTAATTCTTTTTGTCCATGACATTTCAGTAACATGAACCAATCCTTCAACACCTTCTTCTAATTCAATGAAAGCACCATAAGGAACTAAATTAACCACCTTACCACGGACTTTCGCATTAATTGGGAATTTACCTTCAATATCATCCCATGGATTTGATGAAAGTTGTTTAAGTCCAAGAGATACTCGTTCTCGATTTGTATCAATATCGATTATACATACGGTTATCTCCTCACCCGTTTTAACCATTTCACTTGGGTGTGAAACCCGCCCCCAACTCATATCGGTTATATGCAAAAGGCCATCTAATCCATCTAAATCGATAAAGGCACCGTAGTCGGTAATATTTTTTACCATACCACGACGAGTTTCGCCGGGTTTGATTTTGGACAGAATTTCTCGTTTTTTATCTTGGCGCCTCTCCTCAATTAATTCGCGTCTAGAAACAACAATATTTTTTCTTTCTCTGTTAATCTTAACGACTTTAAAGTCAAAAGTTTGTCCAACAAATTGATCAAGGTTTTTAGGAGCTTGAATATCAACTTGCGATGAAGGCAAAAATGCATCAACTCCAATATTAACAACCAACCCCCCTTTAACTTTAGAGCGAACTCTTCCAGTAATAACTGAACCCTCTTCACAAGTGTTTACGATTTTCTCCCAATTCTTTTTCTGCTCAGCTTTATCGAAGGAAAGTTGGGGATTTCCGTCTCTGTCTTCAAGACGCTCAAGAAAAACTTCTAGGTCTGAACCGATTTCTAAATCTCCCAGGTCAAGAAACTCGTGGGCAGGTATAGTTCCTTCAGCTTTGCCACCGAAATCAATTACAACTTCAGTTGGGCGGATTTCCATGATAGTTCCAGTTATAACGGAACCTTCTTTAAGTAATTCGATTTTGCTCTCAGCGAGCAATTCTTCCATAACAGCACTCATAGCTTGGATTTTAAAATTTGCTTTTTAAAAAAATTAGCCAAAAACTGGAGTAAATGACTTAATAAAAAGCGGGTTAAAGGTTAAATTTAAATAAGAAAAAGAACAAAAGATACAAATTAGCATGTTACGAATTATTATCAAGTATAATCATAAAGCTAAATACTTTTAAAATTACGGAACCAATTTATTAAGAGGGAATTCTACAATACCTTCCGCGCCAGCTCGTTTTAAAGCTGGGATTAATTCCCGAGAAACTTTCTTTTCGATAACAGTCTCCATAGCAACCCAAGAATCATCACTCAAAGATGATATTGTTGGTTTTCGAAGAGAAGGTAAACTTTTGATCACCTCACTGATCTTCGATCTTTCTAAATTCAGTTTCAATCCGACTTTTGAATCTGCCTGCAAAGCGGCTTGAAGCATCATTGCAATATTTTCAATCTTCGCTCTTTTTTCCTGATTCGCAAAACTCTTTTTATTAGCAACAAGAACTGTGTTTGTTTCCAATAAAACATCAATCACTCTAAGCTTATTGGCTCTTAAAGAGCTTCCCGTTTCAGTAAGATCTACAATTGCGTCAACCAACTCAGGAACTTTAATTTCAGTAGCTCCCCAAGAAAACTCAACCTCAGCAGACACTCCATTTTCAGCTAAGTATGATCGTGTTACATTAACCAACTCTGTTGCAATCGTAGCTCCGTCCAGATCTGAAACGCTTTTTATCGAAGCAGACTCTGGCACAGCGAGGACCCATTTTGATACTCGATTAGAAGATCTGCTGTAAACTAGGTCAGCAACAATCTCGACATCAGAATTATTTTCCAAGACCCAATCTCGACCAGTTAGTCCGCAATCAAAGAATCCGTCCTCGACATAACGACTCATCTCCTGAGCTCTTACAAATCGGCCATCTATATCAGAATCATCCCAGCAGGGAGTGTAAGATCGCGATCCTTTGGTAATGTGGTACCCTGCTCGTCCAAAAAGTTTAATAGTCGGTTCTTCCAAGCTCCCTTTCGGCAATCCAAAATTTATTAACATACTCATAAAAAGCGTTTTAAAACACTTGTTTTTCTGATCCTTAGCAAGAAAATTACAAATATGGTTTTCTCAATAGCGATTTTTCGCTTCAAGCAAGGATTGCTTCATCTCGAGTTCAATAAAAATCTCGTTCAACAATTCTATGTTTGGCTCAATAGATGAAGTTAGTTCCAAACTTACATTCAGTTCCAATTTTACAAGTTCACGATTTCGTGAAAGCAGATCTCTTTTTTCGTATACAATACTACAAAATCTTTTGGGCATTAATCGTCCTGCGTTTAGTATGATATTATCAAGATCACCATACTCTTTTAACCATTTGCTTGCAGTCTTAGGTCCAACTCCGGGCAATCCGGGGATGTTGTCAGATTGATCACCAACTATAGCAAGAAAGTCTACAATGCCAGATGGAGGAACTCCAAATTTTTTTAAAACTCCTTCAATATCTAATATTCTCCAACCCAGTCGTGGATTCGCAGTTGGAGGTGGAAGCAATTGTTTTACATGATTGGAAATTAATTGAGCGAGATCTTTATCAGCACTTACAATTAAGACGTCCTGCTTATTTCGTGAAAAATATTGTGCAGCTGAGGCAATCAAATCATCAGCCTCTAACCCATCCTTTTCATAAAAACCATACCCGAGTGCAGTGGTTAATTTTTTCACCCAATCCAACTGTTCAATAAACCCCTCTGGTGGTAACCCACGATTTTCTTTGTAAGAGGGCAATAATTTCTCGCGGTGTTTTGCTCCACCAAGATCAAAAAAAACATGGATTTGTTTGGGATTAAGATCATCTTCCAGTTTCCAGAATGTTTTCAACCAACCATGGACCATGTTGGTAGGAAATCCATCCGAACGATTCAGTTCGCGTATCCCATAAAAAGCACGGAAAGCAAGATTATGCCCATCACAAAGTAAAATATCTGCCATTGGGTGATTCTGATACCCGTACTCGTACGAAAGCAAGAAGAAAGCAAGCTTTAGTTAACAACCCTCCTTTATTAATAAAAGTCATCATTTAATTTGTATACCTTTTAGAAACTCAGGATTTGCATGCGTTAATTTCACCTTAGAGATATTATTTATTAAAGAGCCATTAAAGTCATTTAGAAAAACTTTAACATAATTGTCCGTATATCCAGAAATAAAGCCGTTTTTGGGATTCTCCCACAAAACATCTACCTGTCTGCCAACTTGAGCTTTATAAAATTCCATCTTTTTTGAAGCGGATAATCTTCTTAAATGAGCACTTCTCTTTTTTCTAGTCTCGATCGAAACTTGGTTCTGCATTCTATTTGCCGGAGTACCCTGCCTCTCCGAAAAAGTAAATACATGACAGTAATTAAGTGGAAATTGCAAAAAAGTGTTACAGGTTTCTTGAAATTCTTTTTCAGATTCACTAGGAAAACCAACCATTAAGTCAGTTCCAATACAAACATTTGGAATAGCATCGGTTGCACGATTAAAAAAATCCGACATTTCATGGATATGATATTTTCTCTTCATTCTCTTCAAAACTGAATCACAGCCAGATTGGAGCGGAACGTGTAAATAAGGCATCAATGGATGACTTTTATCTGCCATCCACTGGAACAATACTTCCGGAATAGTTGTAGGTTCTATACTACTGATACGCAGTCTATTCAGGCTTTCAGTAGAGGAAATTTTATCAATAAGTTTTAGAAAATCTGCTCCTTTAGAAGAATATGTCCCAATATTAACTCCAGTAAGAACGATTTCGCGAACACCATTGTTTAGCATTCTAGAAACTTCTTCCATCAAATCATCCAAATCTCTCGATCTTGCTCTTCCTCGGGAGAAAGGAATTACACAAAAACTACACATGAAATCGCAACCATCCTGAATTTTAAGATTAGCACGCTGCTCAAATCTTGGTTCACCGACAAACCCAATACTAAAATCATCCCTGCTTATTCTATCACGAACAATCACAGGAACTTCTGGCTTTTCATCGGTAAGATAATCTAAAAAATTTATTTTATCGTGATTGCCTATAATGAAATCAACTCCATCAATCATGGCTATTGCATTGGCGTTCATCTGGGAATAACAGCCTACAACTACAGTAATCGCATTTGGGTTCTTTCTTACAAATCTGCGGATAACATTCCTTGATTTTGAATCTGCTTCATTAGTTACTGTGCAGGTATTAATTACCCCTAAATCAGCTTCTTCGCCAAAGGATACAATTTTATAACCTGAAGCCTTTAATCTGCCTTCCATTTCAATTGCTTCATACTGATTTAATCGGCATCCAAGGGCTTTAACTGAAGCTCGCTTTTGCTTTTCTGATCTTAACATGAGTTTAACAATCTTATTTTATCAAATAGATTTCACACAGGAAATTTTCTTCCAAATCTAAACAGCAGAAAAACTAAACGAAATGCTTTTAAATACCTAGGTATAAAAATACTTGGCTTACATATGCACCGAATTAGCCACCCCATGTAGTAGCGGTCAGCCCAGTGTGGAATAGATGCCTGTTCACCTGAAAGAAAAGCAATAGCAGCACCCGTACAAAGAATAGTAGGATGATAGCTAAGATGCTCCTTTAAATAATTACCCAAACTCTCCTGAATCCCACCACCAATTTGAATGAAGATTGTTTCAGGTTTATGTTTCTCAACCATAAGCAAAAGTTCCTTGTCCTCTATTTTTACATCCCTATCGTAAAAAGGAGCTATGTAAACTCTATCCCTCGAAATGCTCGCTCCGTACTTTGAATTTAACCACACGCGATTAGACTTATCCTGCTTTTCATTAGGCATTACCCAAAAAGAAGAATCAAACGCAGAAAACTCCTCAAGATAGGACTTTAGAAAAGCAAAACCAGATATTCGCTCGAGTTTTCCTTTTCCCGAAAAATTCTGCCATAAACACATCAACCCACTATCAGGAATCACAACATCTGCATTTAACAAAGCATCTGCATAAGATGGAAAAGCCATTAGATCTTGTGCGAGTCCAGGTCCAGATGGGGCAACCACCAACCCACCCTTCTTTGCAAATTCTAATGAATCTTGTAAACTGCCATCAAAAAAATTGATTCCAAGTACTTTGATAACTTTTTTATCCACACTTAGAATTTTAATTAGATATTAACAGGCACTCTTAGGGGGGAATAAGACTTGAAAAACCGTTCGTAACATAATTTCGCAATCTAGCCAAATCGACCAATTACCGACGTAATCAAAATCCAACTCTATTCTACGTCTTACAAGATCAGGATCAGTGAACTCACCTCTCAGTCCACGACACTGAGCAGGTCCCGTAACACCTGGTTTGACGAACTGTCGTACTTTATAAGATTTGTAGTCTTTATTAAATAAAAAATCATGCTTTGCTAGATATGGGCGCGGCCCTACTAAGCTCATATCTCCTTTTAAAACATTGTAGAACTGAGGAAGTTCATCAATGCTAAATCTTCTTATAAATGAACCAAACTTAAAAATCCTGCTATCTCCGGGTTTAGCCTGTACAGATTCATCCCTTTCTCCCAGCGAGTCATGGGTCATAGAACGAAATTTATATATAGTAAAGTGCTGACCACCTAGACCAACTCTTTCTTGAGTAAAAAATAAAGGGCCAGGTGCTTGAAACATCTGAATAAACTTAACGACCAGCATGCAGGGAGGGAGAACTAAAAACAGAGCTGGCACGCTTATTAAAAGATCGAAGCACCGCTTTATCATTTTATTAAAAGGACTTTCAAGAGGTTCGTTTTGAAGGGAGAAAAATTGCCTTCCAGATTCCTCTACAAAGACCAGTCTCGAATCGAAAAATCCAGATAAATTATTGTAAACCAATATTCTGCAACCAAATTTCGACCCAATATCAGATACTTCGGTTATCCAATTATTAATGTTATCATTTGGAATTAAGATAAGTTGATGAATTTTGTTTTTGTGTAGATAGTCGGCTAGTTTCGTAGAGGACCCTAACCATGGCAAATCAGTGATATCAGCTTTTTTCTCGTTGGTTGTAAATATTCCTTCAAAAATGAACCCTTTCATTGATTGGTCATTAATCCACTTTTTAAGCAAAACCAATGACTCTGAATTACCCACCAGCAAACTCTTTCTTCCCAATAACTGGAATCCAATCAAACGCTTAAATACACCAGGCAGGGCAAAATTTAAAGACGCAAGAAAAGGCCAGCAGGTCAAAATGTAAAATGTCAAAAACAGCCTACTCGTTTCACCATCTTTAATCGCAAAATACGATGCGAACACAAAAAAAGCAATCAAAGCAGTTTGGAAGTTTGCTTTTAACAAAGACTCACGAATCCGCCCCCAACCGTTCTTCATGAAAAAAGAACCGTAATGCTGCAAAGAACCAAATGTTGCAACTGCCAGACCTGCCACTGCAACCAAAGCATAATTCCAAGGCAGATTGATCAAGGAATATCCCAAAGCATCCCAAATGTGCAAAGAAAACCAAAACCAAACAAATACTAAACACAATAATGTGAGTATATGCAAAGTTGCGTACCCTCTGTCACGATGGTTTAACATAGAGCTTCTAATAATACCTCAAAAATGGTAGTAAGAGCAAGTGCTTTATCTCAAACTTTCCATCACTATTTTTCGTTCAAATAAAGACATTCAACATGGCTCAAAATAATTTAACTTGCTCATTTCATTTTTTTTTGAAATAAATGAAATCAGTTATTTTGCCCTCAACAAAAACAGATTCTTCACTTAAAATTTCTGCTGGTAAAGCACTTGAAATAGAATCAATTGATTTTTTTGTTAGGTTAATGGGAATTTTAGGAATGCCTCGTTCTGTTGGAGAAATCTATGGCTTACTTTACTTTTCCGAAAAACCACTGACTATGGATTTAATCTCGTCTCGTCTCGAGATCAGCATTGGTTCAGCAAGTCAAGGTCTGAAAACTCTAAAATCCCTCAAGGCTATTCGCTCCACCTATGTCGTAGGTGACAGAAGAGATCATTATTCTGCTGAAACCGAGTTTAGAAGATTGTTTTCTTCCTTTATAAAAGACGAGATTATGCCCCATCTTGAAAGTGCAAAAGATCGTATATCGAGAATGGAAAACTTGCTTGGTGACCTTGAAAAAGAAAATGATTTTCATCAAGTCAGGTTGGAAAAACTCAAAAAGTTAACCAAGACAGGAAGTCGACTTCTTCCTGCACTTGCGGGACTGCTTAAATTCTGATGGAGGAAACTTTAGAAGATTGGTCGATTGGATGGTACTGCCTCAGGGCAAAAGCTAGAATGGAAGTTTTAGCAGCACAAACTCTTGGCACTCTTCCAGATGTAGAAGTATTTCTTCCAAGAACTATTAGACCAAGAAAAGAGCATTCAAAACCTGCCCGTCCCCTTTTCCCAGGATATTTCTTCGCAAGGTTTGACGCTAAGATTCACCATAGAAATGTACATTTTGCAAGGGGCGTTTCTTACATCGTGCGTAGAAACGAAGTGCCAGTTCATGTACCCCCTCAAGTAATGCTTGAGCTCAAGCTAATTTCTCCAGATGGAATCCTAGAAATTCCCGACAGACCACATAGCGTAGGAGATAAAGTTAAAGCAATTGCAGGTTTATTTAAGGGAGATGAGGGGGTTGTTACAAAACTCATTCCTGCAAAAGAAAGAGTAAAAGTCCTTTTTGAAATGCTGGGGCGTCCGACGGAAGTTGAAATTGACGAAGGTGCCTTAGATTTCCCCAGTGCTCACCCGATGAGCACAGATTCAGATTAAGTACAAATTATACATCATATTTTCATTGGCTTTGTGAGACCGACAATTGGCCAAGGGCGGTAGCGTGTTTGATGAAATTACATTCTATGCAGGTTCACATTTTTCTCTGGATTTTCGATTAATCAAGAATTGTTTAAAATACTATGTTCAATCTTAGTTTAAGATACATTTTTGCTATTTTTTTCCTAACGATCTTTGCATTAATTTTTTTATCATCTGAATATTTAATGCCCTATCTCAAGGAGTGGAAATCAAAGCAACTCCTTGGACTCTCAAAGGTCTATCAGGATGAATCAATAAGTAACGAATCGAACCTCTTACAGGATGGCGTAAGAAAAGCAAGAATAGCAAGTTTGCTTGATCCTCAAGATTTTTCCACAAGAGAAAACTTCTTATCCCTTCTCTACCGATCAAATCCTGCAGAAGCACTTCAAAGATGGGCTTTGATAGTAGATACTGAGCAAGGAAGCGAAGAAAGTAGATCATCATTGTTGGATAGAAGTATTAAAACATTAAAGCAAAATAAGCTGAGTGCAGCGGACAGAAGAATTTCTGGGGAAATTGCGATCAACCAACTTAACAAATTACTAAAAGAGAAATCATGGATAAACTCTCCTGACAACGCACTATTGGCAGCTGAACTATTAGCGGAAACTGGGGAGCCTCATAAGGCATTCGATATTATACAAAATTCGATTATCAACCACCCGACTCATGCCCAACTTATATTTTTGCTGACCCGTCTGACTGTTCACCTAAAACAAATAGACAATGTGGCAAAAATTGGAAAAAAACTTGCCGAATTAGCTACTCGAAATAGCCAGACTGGAGTGGAGGCGATTCGGCACATGACACTTCTACATATTCTTAATCCATTATCTGAGATCAGCTTGAACAAATGCGAAGAATTGCTGCGTGCTAATTCTAAATCTCAGGCAATCGATTTCATGAGAATATATGCTCTACAATTTCAAATCGCTGGAGATTCAAAAAAGGAATCAATCATTGCCTCATGTGCAGAACAATTTGATTTAGAACAAACTAAAGATCTCATAATTTTTTGTCGATGGCTTGGACGACTTGGGGCTTTTCAGGAAATTGTAAATTACCTTTCTTCAAATCGGGCTAAAGTAGAGGAAGAGTTATTCAAATTAAGAATGAATGCTTTAGCTCAAATCAATGATTTAGAGTCGATTCATTTTGAAGTTAACAACGCTCCAATTATACCGGAAAGATGGAGGCTCGTAATCGAATCAAGAGCGTTTGCACTTGAAGGGAATTACAAAGAGGCGATTAAAGTACTCGACCGTCTCCTTCCAGTACTTGGCAGCGATCCAAGACTTGTTAGAAATATTTGTGATTATTTGGAAAATTCAAAAGATATCAAAGGTTTAACACACATATTAAACAAACTTACCAAGCAACCCATTCACGAAAGCTTTGCTTTAAAGAAACTAATGCAGCACCAGTCAGCCTCTGCGTCATTAGAAGAATTGCTCGGTTGGATGGAAAAACTTTCAAAGCTCCATGGTAATGATCCTTTTTTCAGTCAAAGCTATCTTTATTTTGAACTACTTGATCCTCTCTTACCAAGTCCATCCCAAAAATTATCTTCTTTAATCGCCGAAGCCAAAAAAAACTTTGCCAAAAAGCAAACCTTACAATGCAGAATCACATTGGCATTAGCACAACTGAGAAATAATTTGCCCGATCAAGCACTTGTTGCTCTCGGGGATAATCGTAATTGGAGGAATTGGCAAAGTTCTAGACCAGCTTGGACTTTCATTGCCGCACAGGTCTATGCCCTCAATCACGACACAGAAAAATCACTCATACTCAAAAAAAATACCAACTTTTCATCTATGAACAAAGCTGAGAAAGAAAGTTTATCTCAACTATTCCCAAATGCATTCCCAATTATCCAATAAGAAAATTCTTCTTTGATCGAATTCAAATCCAAAATTAAATCAGTAACTGGCTTCGTTGGGATTATTTCTGTTTGGAGCCTAGTAGTTGCACAACTATCCGTTACTTGGGAAACAAGCGAGCAATACGCCCATGGTTATCTGGTCCCTTTTTTATGCCTTTATCTTTTGGTAAAAAGTAAACCAGATGAACATGATGTAAATTCCAAACCTAGCTTTTTTCAGGGAAAAGCCTGGATTTTCTTGGGCATTCCAGCAATGCTTACCCTTCCTTTGCTTTGGGTTATAAGATGTGCCAATTCTGACTGGAGAATGATTAATTTTGCATTATACGGTGTGGCACTGCTTTTAACTGCAGTATCCATGTATGATGTAGGCGGATGGAGAAATGTGAAAACAAAACTATTTCCTTTGCTTTTTTTTATAGTAGCAATCCCATGGCCGCTCGCAAGTGACCTTCAACTTACACAATGGTTTCAAAATCGTATTTCCTCGATTATTGTAGATATGCTTTTACTCATGGAGCACGAGGCAAGCCTCCAAGGAACAGTTATTGATGTGGGCGTCTTCGGACAAATTGGAGTTGATCAAGCATGTAGCGGTATAAACGGGCTCCAAGCTTCAATAGTAGTTTCGCTTTTTTTTGGAGCCTATTACCGATTTCGAATAACAAACCGAATAGTTCTAGTTCTGGCTGGTTCAGTTGTTGCAGTTATCTTAAATTTACTCAGAGCCTTTTCACTCTCCTTTATCAAAGTAAAAGGGAAAGGATACCTTCTAGAAAAACATCTTTTTTCTATTGGCACATGGAATTTCCCATCACTTCACGACTTAGTCGGTTTTATAGAAACAGGAATTATTTTCACTCTAATCTTTCTTTTAGCTCGATCAGCCAGAGGAGGATTATTTCTAAAAATTCTCGGAAACGAACCCACGAACTGGAAAAATTTGAAATGCTTTCCATCAATAATTTTCAGCTCTTTATTGATTTTGTGCTCCATTATTTCAGTTGGATTTGCAGAGTATCATTTTCAAAGTCGCGAAAATAAACTCATAGACTTACCCCGGCTAAGACTAGCTATCAATGATAGCTCAATAATTAGTGAAGAAATTACAATATCTAAACAAATTGCATCGCAGTTACATTTTCAAAGCGCAAATTCAATTCAATGGCAAGAAAAGCTTAAGACACGCTTCAACCCTTTGACTCAAGAGAGCCAAATAAATCCGAGTAAAGAGTACTGGCAAGCCTTTGAGGCAAGATGGGAATCAGGTGGAGCCTGTACTGCGGTACTATCCACGCATTCTCCAGAGTCATGCTTACCTTTAACAGGACTGACTCAACTCTCCCCCGCAGAGGGCCAAGAGACAATTTTGATTCCAATTAAAGTGAATAAAAAAGAAATTCTGTTCGAAGCCTATGAATTTTCGAGAAATTATCGGAAGCTATTTGTTTTTCGCTGTTTTTGGCCATACAAACTTGGAAAAGGTGAACCGAACCTTTTCCCAAAGAGTGGATACAGTTTTAATGGTAGAATAAAATCTACCCTTGAAGGCAGACGAAATGTTGGCGGTACAATGCTTGCACTTGCCCTTGCTAATGTCGATTCTTCTCAAGTAGCCATTTCCAAGTTGCAAGACTTAGCAAATAATCGCCTAAGCTTAATTTCCAATTAAGCAATACAAATGGAAATTACTGTTACCTTGTTGAAATATAATTTGAGAAAGCTACTTCAAAAAAATACTACAAATTGTATGTATTGAATAATTTTTTAAATGGCTAAGATTTTAGGTATTTCAGCATTTTATCATGACAGTGCAGCAGCTCTAATTTGTGATGATATAATTAGTGCTGCAGCACAAGAGGAACGATTTACCCGAATAAAACACGACGAAACATTTCCTAAAAACGCCATAGAATTCTGCTTAGATGAAGCAAACTGCTCACTTGATGAAATTGACCAAGTCGTTTTTTATGAAAAACCTTTTCTTAAATTTGATAGGCTTCTCGAAACATACCTAAGCTTTGCTCCTTCCGGTTTTGGGTCATTTGTATGTGCAATACCCCAATGGTTGAAGCAAAAATTACACTTACCTCGAGAAATTAAAAAAGGACTTCCAGGAGAGTGGAAAAAACCGCTCGTATTTACAAAGCACCACGAATCGCACGCGGCCAGTGCCTTTTTCCCTAGCCCATTTGAAGAAGCTGCGATCTTGACCATGGATGGTGTAGGTGAGTGGGATGCTGCCACGATTGGCGTGGGAAATGGAAACCAAATGAAATTAGTCAAATCTCTCCAATTCCCACACTCCCTCGGACTTCTGTACAGTGCTTTTACTTACTTTTGTGGATTTCGGGTAAATTCTGGAGAATATAAGCTCATGGGCTTAGCTCCTTATGGCAAACCTGTGTATCGTGATCAAATCCTCGAATATCTAATAGATGTTAAAAAAGATGGCTCCTTTGTCATAAACTTAGAATATTTTAATTATTGCCAAGGATTGACCATGACCAACCATCGCTTTGCCAAGCTTTTTGGTGGTCCACCCCGAAAAGCTGAAGAAAAAATTACCGAAAGAGAAATTAACCTAGCTGCCTCGATCCAACTGGTAACTGAAGAAATCGTTCTGAAAATGGCAAAGTTTGCCCGAGAAGAAACCGGTAAATCCAATTTATGCCTTTCTGGAGGAGTTGCCCTAAATTGTGTCGCAAATGGAAAGCTACAGGCGAGCAAAATATTTGAAAATATTTGGATACAGCCTGCATCTGGGGATGCTGGGGGTGCACTGGGTGCTGCCTTCTTTGCAAACTACCAACTTTTAAAAAGAGACAGAATTGTACAGAAAAATGACTCTATGAAAGGGAGCTACCTTGGTCCTCGATTCGAAAATGACGAAATCTCCGGATTTCTAATAAAACACAATGCACCTTCTCACTTTTTCCCTAATGAGGATGAGTTGCTCGATCAAGTATGCGATGCCATCGTAGGAAAGAAAATTGTTGGCTGGTTTCAGGGTAGAATGGAGTTTGGTCCACGAGCCCTTGGGGGAAGAAGCATTATTGGAGATGCCCGAAGCGAGAGGACTCAAACGCAGATGAATCTGAGTATTAAATACCGGGAATCATTCCGGCCTTTTGCCCCAAGTGTTTTGGAAGAAAAATCAGCCGAATATTTTGAATTGGATATTCCCTCCCCTTACATGCTTTTGGTAGCACCAATAAAAAAGCAAATTAGGACACCGCTATCCAAAGAAGATCAAGAAACCATGTCAGACCCTGACTTACTCAAGAGAGTAAGATTAAAAAGGTCTTCCCTGCCTGCCATCACTCATGTTGATTATTCGGCCAGAGTACAAAGTGTATCGGAAAGCCGAAATGATCGATACTACCGATTAATCAGAAGATTTGATCAAAAAACAGGTTCTGGAGTCATTGTAAACACAAGTTTCAATGTTCGCGGTGAGCCTATCGTTCACACCCCTGAAGATGCTTACCGATGCTTCATGGCTACCGAAATGGATGTATTAGTTTTGGAAAACCATATCCTATTTAAATCTGAGCAACCATCTGAAAACAAGATATCGAAAGATACCCATATTTCACAATTTTCATTGGATTAATAACTCTGGAATACATGAACTAAAACGAAAATAAGCATGGAAAATAATAGACCAGCTTTTGCCATCAAGTTAATCCTCGGATTTCCTCTAGTGGGTATTGTTTGGACATGTATCATTTATTTCTTGTTCGATTCTGGACACTTAAACTTTAATATTGCCTACTGGATTGGTGGAATTGGAATTTCTTTTGGTGTTCTTTGCCTTTTATCTAAAAGCGTTTTTCAAATTGTTTGGTGGCTTTGGAATAAAATTATATTTCTCATTGATACTACGATTACTTGGCTCACCCTGCCCCTCTTTTACTTTCTAGTCTTTTCTCCATTTGCCCTTCTCTTACGTGCAATCGGTAAAGCAGATATGAAACATCCAAATAAGAATCTACCAAGTTACTGGAAAGAAGCCGATCAACCTAGTTCTGCTAAACAGTACTTTCGCCAATTTTAATTATGAATGATGCAAACGATCAAGATTTCGAACAAATTACGAAAGAAGAAAAAAGCCTAGGTTTCCTTCGCGAACTTTTACTTATGCTTATGCATAATAAAAAATGGTGGCTTACCCCAATCATCCTCGTTCTTCTTCTCTTTGGTGCTTTAATTATTATGGGTGGAAGTAGCTATGCACCCTTCATTTATACTCTGTTTTAAATTTTCAGTGTCGGAACACGAAGAAACCATCATCAAAGCCAACCGCCCTTGGTGGGATTTAGAAATCAAGGATTTCTTCAGATACAAGGATTTACTCTATCTCTTGGTTCGGCGTGATTTTGTTACAAGCTATAAGCAGACTATTTTGGGCCCTTTTTGGATTGTGCTACAGGCCCTTATGGGCAGTGCGGTCTTTACTATAGTCTTCGGTAACATTGCCGGACTTTCCACGGATGGTCACCCAGCTTTTTTGTTCTACCTCTGTGGCACCCTTGCATGGCAGTATTTCATTTCAGTATTTG
>CBFIBI010000033.1:0-21867 GCA_965660725.1 Opitutales bacterium | reverse complement strand
AAAGGATAATAAGGATGACCAATCTTCCACTTCCTTAAATAATTGGGGGTTCATCGTCGCCAATGTCCAGCCATCCACTTCCATTGTTTGCATATTCATATTCTTGGCCTGCTTAATGACCGGACTTTCGGGGGATAATTTCATGGCCAAAACAAAACTGGGCAAGCCACCCAGCAGCGAAAAATCGTCAAATACCAAAGCAGTAACCGGCGCCTCCTGATCCACCGAAGTGAGTGCGGGATCACCTAATGCCAAGCCCGCCATCGCTGGAAGCATAGCCACTTGAGGTCCGGGCTTAACCGCATTTGCAACACTCACTGCTTTTTGGATTAGTTTTGGAAGTGCAATCGTTTTTATATAGCCAATTGCTTTTGCTTCTGTGCCCGAAAATTCCACTTCAGGCATCAGGGGGGGTAATCGTGGTGTTTCTAATTCTGTTTCTGTTTTTGTGTCATCTTTGGCACAACAAGCGAGAAGAAGGAGGATGAGGAAAGGTAACTTTTTCATTGGAAAACTAAATATGAGATCACCCGAATTGTAAATAACTTTTCCATTACAAAATTTGACTTAAATTATAATATATTTTGTAACCGATCTACCACGATATAAAGTTTAAATTGAACGAGATTAATCCGTGCAATAGAACACGAAGTTTATTAGGGAAAAAAAATTTTGGAAATCAGAACTCGATTTGCCTCTTTTATATTATTTTCGAGTGCCTTTTTTGTATATTTAACATCAATAAGGATATACAGAGACTTCGTACTATGACATTTAACCTCTTCATCAGCGAGCGAGTTAACAGTTACTCATGCTACTTTAATGAATCAATTTACATTCATTATCAAAATATCATCCTTCACAGAAAAATTGACTTCACTTCCTTGCTCCACTTCACCTGCAACCAAAGCTCTAGCGAGTTGAGTCTCCACCTGCTTCTGTAAAAATCTTTTGAGGGGACGTGCCCCGTAGGTAGGATCGTATCCCTTTTCTCCAATCCATTTCTTTGCTGCATCTGTAAAAACAACTGAAACCTTTCGATCCTCAAGTCGCTTATTGAGACCAGCAAGCAAAAGATCGACAATTTCGGTGATCTCCTCAAGAGAAAGAGGTTTAAAAAGAACGATATCATCAATCCGATTGAGGAATTCGGGACGAAAATGGTCCCGTAAGTCAGCCATTACAGATTCACGTGCGGATTCGGAAATTTCATTATTGATAACATTATCCTGTAGATAACGACTACCAACATTTGAGGTCATAATTACCACCACATTCTTAAAGTCAACGGTTCGACCCTGTGAATCAGTTAAGCGACCATCATCCATCAATTGAAGTAATACATTGAAAACATCTGGATGAGCTTTTTCGATCTCATCAAAAAGAATTACAGAATACGGTTTACGACGAACCGCTTCAGTGAGTTGTCCGCCTTCTTCATATCCCACATAACCTGGAGGTGCACCGATCAAACGGGCTACAGAGTGCTTCTCCATATACTCGGACATATCGATACGTATCACATTGTTCTCACTATCGAAAAGGCTCTCAGCTAAGGTCTTGGCCAACTCAGTCTTTCCAACTCCAGTTGGACCCAAAAAAAGAAATGAACCTATTGGGCGATTCGGATCCTTGATCCCTGCGCGGGCACGCATAATTGCTTCTGCAACGGATTTAACCGCTTCATCCTGGCCAATTACGCGTTCATGTAAAATGCTCTGCAGACGGAGAATTTTTTCCCTCTCACCTTCGATTAACTTGGTAACTGGGACTCCGGTCCAACGGGCAACGATATCCGCAATCTCTTCGGCTGTTACTTCTTCTTTCAGAATCGAATCTTCTTTCTTATCCGCTTTTTCAAGGGCTTCCAATTCCGCTTCTAAAGTAGGAAGTTTTCCGTGTTTAAGTTCAGCAACTAAGTTCAAGTCATAAGCCCTTTCAGCACGTTCCATATCAGCCCGCATGGTTTCAATTTGCTCTCGAAGTACGCGTACATTATCAATTCCCTTGCGCTCATTTTCCCATCCCCGCTTGATTGTTTCCATCTTGTCACGGGCGTTCCCAAGTTCCTTACGTAAATTTTCCAAACGATCTTTACTTGATTTATCCTTCTCCTGCTTAAGTGCTGCCTCCTCGATCTCAAGTTGTAAAACCCGTCGACTGATTTCATCAAGCTCGGCAGGCATACTATCGAGTTCAGTACGAATCATTGCACATGCTTCATCAACCAAATCAATTGCCTTGTCGGGAAGAAAGCGATCGGAAATATAACGATTGGAAAGTACAGCCGCATGAACCAAAGCCTCATCGCGGATATTGACCCCGTGATGAATTTCAAAACGCTCGCGCAAACCCCGAAGAATCGAAATGGTATCCTCTACATTAGGTTGCTCTACCAATACAGTTTGAAAACGACGTTCAAGAGCAGCATCTTTTTCGATATTCTGACGGTATTCATTTAGCGTGGTTGCTCCTATGCAATGTAATTCTCCACGCGCAAGCATTGGCTTAAGCATATTACCTGCATCGATTGCACCCTCGGCTTTTCCTGCACCGACTATCGTATGCATTTCATCAATGAAAAGAACTATTCTTCCCTCCGCTTTGCTTACCTCACTTAGGACTGCCTTCAATCGCTCCTCGAATTCACCTCGAAATTTGGCACCAGCCAGAAGGGATCCCATCTCGAGAGTAAAAATCGTTTTATCCTTCAATCCTTCAGGCACATCACCCCTGACAATACGCTGAGCCAAGCCTTCGACGATTGCGGTTTTTCCGACCCCTGGTTCCCCAATCAAAACTGGATTGTTTTTCGTTTTGCGTGAAAGAATTCGGATGACCCGGCGGATCTCAGAATCCCGACCAATTACCGGGTCCAGCTTACCACTTTTTGCCTGTTCAACCAAATCGATTCCGTATTTCTTAAGAGCTCGGAAAGAATTTTCGGGT
This sequence comes from Opitutales bacterium, assembly GCA_965660725.1. Classification (GTDB taxonomy): domain Bacteria; phylum Verrucomicrobiota; class Verrucomicrobiia; order Opitutales; family Seribacteraceae; genus Seribacter. The sequence goes on along the minus strand of CBFIBI010000033.1, from coordinate 18,918 downwards.
GTCCGAGAAGTTACTCTCTGACCACCTCTTAGTTTTTCCAATTGCTCCTTGATCTTTTTCTCTGTCAGTTCAAAATTCTTAAGAAAATGTTTGAAAGTAGCAGGCCTTCCAACTGAAGATAAACCAAGAAGCAAATGCTCCGTACTTATATAATCGTCCTGCATGCCAGTGGAGATTTTTTGACTTTTCTCAACTGCTTCAGTCAAAGATGCCGATGCATAGGATCGAGAGGTATTCACATCTCCAGCTATCTTAGGTAAATTCTTAAGTTCTCTCTGTAAAGATAGTTGAACAGGGGCAATACCAACACCCATTTCTTCGAGTAATGCAGGCACAATGCCATTCTCCTGTGCCATTAATGCAAAGAGCAAATGCCAAACATCTACTTCCTGTTGGCCATTACGCTTGGCCACCTCAGCCATTTCCTTAATTGCAGCGATTCCAAGCTCGGTAAACTTTTCAGGGTCTATATTCATACATAGTTTGATGCAATTTGCATTCCGATTTATACAAATCGCCAGCGATCAGTAAAATACAGAGATTCTCCAATATCTAGTTTAGATTTAGTGAAAAATAAGTGACACATAGTAAGATGCAAAACAAAAAGTGAGTCAAATTGGCACAACTCATTCAATTGTCATTGAATCATATATAGTCCATTTTATAACAATGAGAATAATTGATAGAATAAATTTTATTGAGAGAAAACTTGCAAACTTATATCCGAATCCTCCAATACCCTTGGATCATATTGACTCGTACACATTACTAATCGCAGTTTTACTATCCGCTCAATGTACAGACGAAAGAGTTAATAAAATTACTCCAGTTTTGTTCAATCTGGCATCTACCCCAGATGAAATGGCTCGACTTTCAATAGATCAAATTAACAAAATTGTCAGGCCTTGCGGATTAGCCCCAAAAAAAGCCCAAGCAATCCATGCTCTTTCTAAAATCCTTCTTGAAAAACACCGGGGTGAAGTACCAAGGACTTTTGAAGAGCTAGAGGAACTTCCTGGCGTCGGTCATAAAACAGCCTCAGTTGTAATGGCTCAATCGTTTGGATTTCCCTCTTTTCCAGTCGACACTCATATTCACAGACTTGCTCAACGATGGAAATTGACCAATGGAAAAAATGTTACCCAAACGGAAAAAGACTTAAAGAGGCTATTTCCTGAGGAAAGATGGAACGAATTACATCTGCAGATTATTTTTTATGGTAGGGAGTATTGTCAGGCTAGAAGCTGTTTTGGTCTAGAATGCCAAATTTGCAAAGAAATGTTTCCTAAAAGAAAGAAAAAAGTTATAACTAAAAAAGCTTAACCACCATTTACAAATACCTTTGGGCGTTCATTGATTAGACGAGAGATTGAATCTTTACTTAATCCAGTCTCAAACAAATAAATCTCCCTCAAACTTTCCATCGAAATGAGTAAGTCAACTAAACCCTCATCCAACTTAACTCTGACCAAATTAAGATAGGACAAATTTTTCAAATCCTTGAGTTTTGAAATACCATTTAGTGTAATTTTTTTGTTACCCTCCAAATAAAGGCGTTGAAGATTAATAAATTTTGAAATTAATGCGACTCCTCGGTCCGAAATTTCTGCAAACGCTAAATCCATAGTTAAAATCTGATTGGATATAGGAATGAGCGCCTCTAAATCTTCGTCATTTAAACCTTGATCTTTATCAACTGGTGAAAGAATTCGAAAACCGTCCCCTTTTTCAGTGGCCAATAAAATCACATTTGTAGATCTAAGCCTCTGTAACTCTTCATCATTTAAGGTCATTTCTAGTGGGCTTGTTGACTCTTCTTGTATTTTGGCTTTTGATCCTGCAAGTTCCTCGGGTCGTTTTTCATTAAAGGTAAATCCAAACTTTGATAGGATTGGTATCACTTTATCAGGTAATGCAAAATACAAGCCCACCACCACTCCAGTAACCAAAAGACAAGTGGCCGAAAAAACTATTATGGTAGATATAATTTTTGAAAAAATTCCACGTTCTTTAATCACAACAGTACTTTGAGCACGATTTGATTGTATTTTTTTTCCACGATTGGCAGATGAAGCTTTCTTTTTAACTGCACTTATTGTCTGGATCACTTCTTGGGGCTGTGCATTGGTAGTGGGGGCTTGATCGGATAACCCAATTAGATTGCCTAATGTCTTCCATTCGGATTCACCTTCAAGAAGAGCAAAATCAGTCGATAATAATTGTCCAGTTCCAACAAATTGCTTTGCCTGCTGAACAGTGTAGGGTCCAAAAGTTTGACCATCTCTTGAAACAAAAACATTCATGGGAGATTACTAGGGTTTCTCACTAGGTATAGTGATCGAATCAAGCAGTTCAGACGGAACACCAATATTTTTTAGAATGGGAGCAACTCTATCTGGGGCAAAAATTAAACCAGCTACTGTGATTAATAACACGATCACGAAAAGAATAATAATAACTAATGAAGTTGAGTAAATCTTTGAGAATATTCCTTCTCCCTTGACCACTATTACAGTTTGCTTGCTATTTAAGCCTTTAATTTTATGGGAAGCAGAAATTCGATCTTTTACAGGAGCAACTACCTTTTTATCTTTTACATTTTTTTTGGACGAGTTCGAGGGAGGTGCAGGGGGTAACGAAGGCGGTGGAGGTGGTGGTAAAGATAATGAAGGTTCAGATAGAGGTTCCACCGGTGTCTGTTGTTCAAACTCATCTTGATCATTAGATTCAACAAACAATGAAGTCTCAGATTGAGACAAAGGAGGAGTCAAGTTACTCTTTTCAAATTTTTGATCAGAAGGAATTTCAGAAAAGTAAGAGGGTTCAGGCGTTAAATCCTCTGTATGAGACTCTTCCTCCATTGAAATTCCTTCTTCATCAGTTTCCTCGTCAACAAAAACATCTTCCCATTCTTTCAATTTATTATAGTCGACCTCATCATCTTCGAACTGATCATAAATTGAGGATTGAGACTCACTCTTATCCTCAAGAGAAATAAGTTTTTCAATCGATTCCCAATTTTCTTCTCCTTCCAAGGTTCCCAAATCATTTGAACTTAATTCTCCACTTTGAATAAATTCAATAATTTCTTCTCGGGAATGTGGTCCGAAAGTTTGGTTATCTTTTTTTACAAGTATGTTCACTTCTGGCTATCTAAATATCAACATCTACCTAATAATCTATTTTAATGATTGTTTTTTCGTAAAAAGCAATTTTTGTGTGTATCGAAGTGAAGATTTGTTATTCTTCTGCTGGTCTTGCTCGAATCCAATCCACGACAATTTCAATTTCTTCCGGAGAAAGTTTTTTGTCACGACCGTATGCAGGCATACGATCATTCTTCCTTCCATAGAATCTTTCATGTTCTGGATTAATAATAAAATCAATCATCCACTTTCTTGAGCCATAACCTGTAAGGTCAGGTGCTGATCCCTCTCCCTCTGATTCAATATCATGACAATCAATACAAGCAAGATCGTCGTAAAACAAATCCATCAAACTCTCTTTTTTATCCTCACTAAGTGATTTTTGATAAGGCAATTCTGCCAAGTCTGATAGCAATTTTGCGACTTGAGGAAGTAATTTCTTTTCTTCTTCATTATATTTTTTCAAAACCTTGTTAGCCATGGTACCATCCTTAAAAGCCGTACCGCCAAAGTACTGTGGAGATACAAAATGATCAAAGCTTAGCAACTTAGTCGTCCAATCTAAGCTAGCAAAGCCAGCTAATTCAGGAGCTGTTTGATTATCTTCTACTAGGTATCCTCTGCCATCATGACCATTATAACGATGGCAACTCGAACAATGAGCTGCAAAAATCCTTCTTCCTCGATTTTCATGGTCTTGTCTAAGCATTGTCACTGCACCAGTTGGTGGAATACCATCCTCCTGAGCAAGTTCAATAACCCGCTCAGCTTGCCAATCAGCTTCCTTGACCGCAGCAATGTGATTTATATTCGATTGATCTTCAGAAAATGCAAGAAAAGTGAGACCGGCTGATCCTGCTAATAAACACCACCAAAAACCAACATTAAATTGATGACCTGCACGAGATGATCCCAAAAAAGGTTGAAGAAATATCAATAAACCCAGTGCTAATGGTATAATCACAGCACCCCAAAAGGCAGGAACATACTTAAGGAGTTGAAAAAGAAATAAAAAATACCACTCGGGTCTAGCGGGAAACTCATTTGATGGATCTGCAGGCGGTCCAAGAGGAGCGCCCTTAAAATAAAGGGTTAACACAACGACCGCCAACAAAACGGCAAAACAGGCAACCCCGTCTTTTAAAATTTGATCTGGCCAAAAGTAACTATCTTTTTTCGGTCGTGGCTCTTTGACATGAATTCCATGCTTTCGAAACAAATAGATATGACCTACTACCAAAGCGATTAAAGCTGCAGGAAGAATTCCTGCGTGAAGGGCAAAAAAACGAGTTATTGTTTGATGGCCATACTCAACTCCTCCGACTACAATTTTTTGAAGCATTGGACCAATTAGAGGTACCTCTGCCATTAAGTTTGTTGCTACAGCTGTTGCCCAAAACCCTTTTTGATCCCAAGGAAGAAGATAACCTGTAAGAGACAGTGCAAGCGTAACCCCCATCAAAGCTATACCAAACCAGAAATTCAATTCGCGGGGTGCCCTATATGCACCGTCAATCATGACCTGCATCAAGTGTAAGACTAAGAGCACTATCATAGCCTGAGCCATATAATGATGTACTCCTCTTAAAAACCAGCCACCCCAGACCTGATATTGTATAAAATAAACACTTTCCCATGCAGTCTGTGCACTCGGGCTATATGACATCCACAATAAAGTACCGGTAACAACCTGTGTAAAAAATGCGAAAGTAAGGCAGCTTCCCCAAACATATCGCCACCTTGCTCCGCCCGGCACTTTCTCATACAGTGCCTCTTTGATAAGACCACGGATTCCAGACCGGTCATCGAGCCAATCGAAAAACCTATTCATGAAAGAGGAATTTTTTCTGGAATATTTGGTCGAAATTGTTGAAAGCGAATCCAAACAATTCCATTTTCAACTTTTGTTTCCATTGAATCTAACCCTCTGGGACTGGGGCTGTTCGCATCGGTAACTGAACCATCAATACCAAATGTGCTGTTGTGGCATGGACAAAAATAATCATCTGTCTTTGTACGGTAATCAACCGCACACCCTAAATGAGGACATTTTAAATTAAACGCTGTGACTTTATTTTCTTTTCTACTTAAGTAAACTGCACCAGCAGGAACATTTTTATAAGTAGTCCAAGCGTCCTTAACCTTTTCCAAAATGATTTCGTATTTTGTTGGTTTACCATCCGCAGGAAGATTTGCTAGTGGTAAAACTTTTGTCCAGGGGACCTCTACTTTATTTCCTGAGTTTCTCTTAACTGGGTCAAGAACCGTCGTTATTCCAGCGGCAAATGGAAAGACTCCACATACTCCAGAAACTGCCAAAGTAGAAACTATAATAAACTTTCTTTTAGAATCGTCTTCACAACAATTTCTAGATCGCTTAGAGCTGTCATCTTTAGGAGGGTTTTCTTTGCTCATTGCGTTGGTAGGATAAATAAGACTTAAAAAATTTCAAATGTATCTGAAAATCCCCAGCATGAGATTTCCAAGGTATCCTCAGAAAACAAAGATCTTACTCGGGAAAAGCAGGCAGTGGAGGAAGTCCACCATCTGGTTCATCACTTGGCAATGGAGGTAATCCACCCGAAGCATCATCGCTTGGGAACCCAGGCAAAGGAGGTAAGTTATTACCTTCATCGGGACGCCCAGGCAAAGGAGGCAGATCATTAGAACCTGCAGTAGGCAAAGGAGGTAATGCATCTTCATCTGAAGGAGATGGAGGAAAGGCTGGAAGATCCCCAGCAGGTTCCACACCAGGAAGTGGTGGCAGACTGCCTTCACTTGAGGGAAATTCAGGAAAAGAATCCGATGGAGGTGCATTCGAATCAGGTAATTCCGGAAAACCCGTGTTCGAGCTTTCTGGAATTTCAGGTAATCCCTCCGATACGGAAGAGTCGACACCAGGAAGAGAAGGTACATCATCAATATTGTCAACTGCTGGAGAAATTTCAGGAATATCCAAAGAGGGTGGTGCTTCAGGCACAGGAGGTAAATCCTCTGCAATTAAAGCAGGTTCATCAATGGGAGATGGTGCGAGAGGTGAACCAAATTCATTCTCTTGAGTAAAAGGTTGAGCATTATCAGGGGCAATTGGAGAACCAGCAGGAAATTTGTTTGCTTCTTGGACAGGCACTTCACTCACTGATTTAGTTTCTGTTGCTGTAGTTGGTGAAGGAACTTTAACTGGATTTATAAAAGGTTTATCAGATAGTTTGATAGGTGAACCATCGGACCTCCAAGTAGCCTCTTTGCCGTGTCTTGATCCGTTTGTGTAAGCACGAACATACATTTTTTGACCGTTTGGCCACCAACGGGTAACCGTTCCATGCCATCGGCCCTCTTTGTAGTTTCTTTCGTACATTTTTATGCCGTTTGAAAACCAACGAGCACTCAATCCATCCTTCTTTCCTTCAGTCCAAGATTCGTCTGCAGACACATAATCTCCATTATCCCCTTTATCAATAGTTAATATCCTTCCTGTGAATGGTTTGTCATTGAATTTTTGGTACAATAATCCGAAGCGAGATTCAAAATAATCACCATATTCCTCAACTGTCACTTGATAAGCGTCATCACTTACACCTACAACACCCTGTGAATTTGAATTTTCAGGACTTACCTGCCTGTAACTGTTTTGACAGGAAGAAAAGAAAAGTAAACTAACAACAAATAATGATAAGAACGGATATTTCATTATTATTATCGTGCCTAATTTGTTTATAAATGCAAGTTTGAAGGAAAAGAATCGACAATGTTATTGTCAAAGTTCGATAAGTATGATTTGAGTCAATTTTTCAATATTTTATTCCTCTCCTCCCTATCATCACAATGACAATAGAAAACTTGATCCTCTGTATTCCAGCATTTGGTGTTTTAGCCCTACTTTTCACTTGGTGGAAAACCAAAATCGTAAACGAACACTCTGAAGGTACACCTAAAATGGCAAAGATTGCAGCCAGTATTCAAGAAGGTGCTATGGCGTTTTTAAAAGCCGAATACAAAATTCTCTCAATATTTGTTTTAGCAGTTGCAGCCTTGCTTTTTTGGAGTGGTTCTCAAAATCCAAACAGTCATGGCTTTGTTGCGATTTCATTTATTGTTGGTGCATTTTGTTCTGCTTTAGCCGGATATTTAGGAATGGTTGTTGCCACAAAGGCAAATGTTAGGACCACCAATGCTGCTCGAGAAAGCTTGGGTAAAGCTTTAGAAGTCGCATTTGCAGGTGGTTCTGTCATGGGTCTTGGCGTTGTTGGTCTAGGAATACTTGGGTTGGGTGGATTATTTGCTTACTTTATTCATAGCTTTGATGGTTTTGAAGGTGGCAATCCCCTCAATGTAACCTTATCTGTTTTGACAGGTTTTTCTTTCGGTGCATCTTCAATTGCTTTATTTGCCAGAGTGGGTGGAGGTATCTACACAAAAGCTGCAGATGTTGGTGCTGACTTAGTCGGTAAGGTAGAAGCTGGAATTCCTGAGGATCACCCCTTAAACCCTGCGACTATAGCAGATAATGTAGGTGATAATGTGGGAGATGTAGCAGGGATGGGTGCAGACCTTTTCGAATCTTATGTGGGATCGATCATTGGCACAATGATTTTAGGTGCAGCCATGGTATCTGGTTCCATAAATTTTCAAGATGACCTAAATAATTTATCTCCCGTTTTCCTACCGCTGATTTTAGGAGCAATCGGAATTATCACCTCAATATTTGGTACTTTCCTTGTTAAAGTTAAAGATGGAGGAGATCCACACAAAGCTTTAAACCAGGGAGAATTTGCATCATCAATTGCAATGATCATTGGGGCATATTTCGCAATTAATCATTTTCTTCCAGAAACATGGACTTACAATAATATTGATTATTCTTCAAACGGAGTCTTCTTGGCAATTATCATTGGTCTTATCGCGGGTCTTGCCATTGGTAAAATAACAGAACACTATACAGGAACTAACACAAAACCTGTTAAGTCTATTGTCGAGCAATCAATTACAGGAAATGCAACCAACATAATTGCAGGACTTGGCATAGGGATGATTTCCACGACTTTTCCTATTTTAATTCTTTCAGCAGCTGTAGTGGGAGCATATGAACTGGCTGGATTGTACGGCATTGCAATTGCAGCTGTCGGTATGCTTTCCAACACCGGAATTCAGCTAGCAGTGGATGCTTATGGCCCCATTTCAGATAATGCAGGTGGTATTGCAGAAATGTCAGAGCTTCCAAAAGAAGTAAGGCAAAGAACTGACAAACTTGATGCAGTAGGTAATACAACAGCAGCAATTGGAAAAGGGTTTGCAATTGGTTCTGCAGCTTTGACCGCGCTTGCACTTTTTGCTGCTTACAAAGAAACATCAGGTATCGATGTAATTGACGTTTCGGCCCCTAAAGTAATGGCCGGCTTATTCATTGGGGCAATGCTTCCATTTTTATTCAGTGCTCTAGCTATGGGAGCAGTAGGAAGAGCAGCAATGGCAATGATTCAAGAGGTTCGTCGTCAATTTAAAGACATTCCTGCACTCAAGAATGCACTCAATATCATGAGTAAGAATGAAGGAAAGCCCTCCGAAGAATGGACAGAAGAGGAAAGAGATCAATTCGACGAAGCAATTGATTCAGCAGAATACGGAAAATGTGTTGAAATTTCAACTCAATCTGCAATCAAGGAAATGGTTGCACCTGGATTAGTTGCAATATTAACCCCTGTTGCGATCGGACTTGGAGGCGGTGCAGTTATGCTTGGAGGTCTACTTGCCGGAGTTACCGCATCGGGAGTTTTAATGGCACTTTTTCAATCGAATGCTGGAGGGGCTTGGGATAACGCAAAGAAAATGGTTGAAGAAGGATATGAAATGGGTGGAGAAACCCATGGAAAGGGCTCTGAGGTTCATAAGGCAACAGTTGTGGGGGACACGGTGGGAGATCCCCTTAAGGATACATCAGGACCATCCCTCAATATTCTATTGAAACTTATGTCTGTTGTTGCCCTTGTATTGGCACCGTTTCTTAAGGTTTAAGGTTTTTCGCCAACTGACCGAGCGAACGACTTTCGTTCCTCATAATTGCCCTTAAAATAAGCAGTTCCTGCAACAAATATGTCAACGCCTGCATCCAAACTTTCCTCAACATGCTCAGGACATACGCCTCCGTCAATTTCAATTTGAAATTGCTTAGATAGTTTACTCCGTATTTCACTTATTTTTTTTACTTTATCCAAAACATTATAAATGAAGGTTTGTCCACCAAAGCCAGGATTAACTGTCATACATAGTACCAAATCCAAACTTTCTGAATTCAGCAAATCGACAATAGCTTCAAATTTTGTCGCAGGATTAAGTGCAATGCCAACTTGCTTTCCTCTTGATTTAATTTGGTTTATTATTTTGCGATGATCAACATCTGGTTCAATATGAAACGTAATTAAATCAGCACCGGCATCAATAAAAGAATCAATATACAAATCAGGATTATCTAACATTAAATGAACATCAAAAAAGATCTCTGTCTCCTTTCGTAAATCAGCTACAGTTTGAGGGCCAAAACTAAGGTTTGGCACAAAATGTCCATCCATTATGTCGAGGTGAATCCATGACCTCCCATCGTCTTCTGTTATCTTTAGAGCTTCAACTAAATTCGCGTGATTTCCTGCTAGAATAGAGGGTGCTAAAATTTTTTTCATAAATTACCAGTTATAATTCTCAAGTTGAATAGAAATTCTCCTTGCACACAAATCGGAAAGTGCAATCAAAGCCTGACGATCGGAAGGTACGGAGGAAGAATTTTGTTTAAGCAAAGCGGATCCTTCCTCGAGCACAAAATCCTTTATTAATTGATCGCCATTATAATTCTCTAAATTTAACAATAATTCCAAGTTAAGTTTTACTCCGGATGCAAGAATTGTGTCGTCAACATTATAAATCTCCGGATTTTTTTGATAGTTTTTAAAACTTAACCTTAAAATTAAGTCACTTTTACTTTTGTCTGATGTAATCTGAAAATTACCTCTCCTGATAATATGTTGTCTAATTTTATTTCTCAGATGCGAAGCAGCCTGTGGTGCAAACGATAAGTTTTGGATACTTGCAATATAAATTGACTCTACAACCCTATCTTTGTGGTTGGTCCTTTGATATTTACAACTTGATAAAAATATAAAGTAAGCTGAAATTAAAAAAAAGCATAATCTACTCATTACGACTTCTTAAATTAGCCACTTTTTCCTCTGCCTCTCTAGCGGCTTCAGATTCTGGAGCAATCGTAATTGCTTCGTTATAAAATTGAAGAGCTGGTCGATTTCCGAGCTTTCGCCAATGAGTTAAATAATACTTTCCATAGCTTTCAATATATTTACCCACAATTACTTTACTCGCAGCTAAAGTTTCACGCATTTTTTTTCTACCTTTTTCTGCCAGAATTGTTCGCTCTTTTGCTTCTTTTATTCGAATCTCATAGTCTGCAAAACTTTCATGCTTACTCTTCGGAGGAAATGTTTCGAACAAAATCAAATAATCTTCATAAAAATTCAGTGCTTTCAAAGTTGCCCCTTGATCATATGCAGGACCAGCAACTCGATTCTCGAAAATCTTAGCCAATTCAAAATATGCCTCCTCGCATAAATAGTTGTCTGGATATAAGTTAGTTAATCTTTCCAATGCATCAATTGCCTCAGCCTCTTTGTTATCTTTCAAAGCGATTTCTGCCAAGGCCATTAAGGCGCGGGGAGCGAAACGTGGACCGCGAGCCAGCCCAGCAATTTGATTTAGCCGTAGACGATCCTGAGTGCCTGATCGAAAACGGGGAAGAATACCCCACTTTCGTGGCAATTTTTCTTTGGCAAGGCGTTCGGCTAATCTCATCAATGACTCAGCAACTCTTTCAAAATCGTAGTCTGTGTAAGCTTCCGCAACTAACCGCAAATGCTCGAATGACTTCTGCCAATCTCCTCGTTTTTCTCTAAGATTAGCTGCCCTGTAAAGTGACTCAGGGCCGACCTGTATACTTTCATCTCCTCTTTTTAAAATGAGATCAGATCGCCTTTTGGAAAACTTTTCATAGATAGAAAGGGCTTTACCTGGATCACCTTTTTTTTCTTCCAACTCAGCTTCTAGAAACCATTTCTTCGATTGTTCATTACTAATCGGATCACGATTTTTACTAAAGAATCCAGTACCGGGAAATAAATACTCTTTATCACTATCTGAAGAGCTACGATTTCGATTATCTCCTGGAGCGACTGACCATGATGTATGAGAAACAAATAATAGTAAACACGAACACATTAAAAATGAAATTTTCATAAAAGAATTTTATTTAAAAACGAACAAGAACTGCCGACCAAGTCAAGCCTGCACCAAATGCAACGAGCAATCCAAGATGATTATTTTTAAGTATACCGGCTTTTTTTGCCTCATCAAGTGCAAGTGGAATTGAAGCAGCTGAAGTATTTCCGTACTTATCAAGATTACAAAAGAATTTTTTAATAGGTATTTCTAATCGCTGAGACAAGCTTTCTACAATTCTTGCATTTGCCTGATGTGTGATTACGTGATCAACATCATTGATATTAAGACCATGTAATGATAACAAATCTCGAGCAGCAGATTCCATAACTCTAACTGCAGATTTAAAAATTTCTCTGCCGTTCATCTTCAAAAAATGACCTCGCTCAGCAATCGACTTTTCTGAAGCAGGCAAAAGTGATCCGCCAGCAGGTTGATGTAGGAGGGTTGGATTCGATCCGTCGGCGCCGCTCTTAAATCCAATTAGTTGATAGCCGATCCCTTCTTTAGCAACAACTGCGGCACCTGCACCATCTCCAAACAAAACACAAGTGGTACGATCTTCCCAGTCCATAATGCTTGAAAGTTTTTCAGCACCAACAACTAATGCACAATTATATCTTCCGCTCCTAAGCATCCCATCTGCAATATCCAATGCATATAAGAATCCTGAACAAGCTGCCTCCACATCAAAACAGGCAACTTTTGGTATTCCTAGTTTATGTTGAATCAAACAGGCAGTCGAAGGAAAAGCCATATCAGGTGTAATCGTAGCGACAATAATTAGATCCACATCACTTGGATTAACATTAGCATCTATCAATGCATTTTTAGCTGCATAAAATGCTAGGTCACTTGTAGCCTCATCTTCATTTGCGAAACATCTCTGCTTAATTCCAGTACGAGTAGTGATCCAATCATCACTAGTATCTACTCTTTCACTCAGTTTAAAATTGTCTACCACTGTGGATGGCACATAAGAACCAACTCCTTTTATTACAGATTTCATCTCAGACTGCCATGTAGTTCGATCAACGATTTAACAAAGGTTCTGGGCGCAGAATTTCATTAGCCTCTTGAACATCTTCTAGAACCTGGGTTAGCATGTCATGCTGAACTAAATCTAGTGCAATCATGATCGCACCACTGACATGATTACGATTAGATGAACCATGTGCCTTAATGACATTTTTTGTTAAACCAAGAAGAGGTGCACCACCGAATTGCTCCGGATTAATCCTTTGCTTTAAGCTACGAAATGCGCCTTTTGAAAGGAGAGCTCCTGTTTTTCGAAGGGTATTCCTGCGCAATTCCTCATCTAAAAATGTCCCAATTAATTTACTAAGGGATTCGCAGGCCTTGAGAACAATGTTTCCCACAAAACCATCGCATACAACGACATCAACTACATTTTCAAAAATTTGAAAACCTTCAATCAAACCAGCATAATTTATGATACTTCCATCTATATCCTTAAGCATGGAATGCGTTTCATGAATAACTTCATTACCCTTTCCCTCTTCAGTGCCAATCGTCAGTAATCCTACTTTCGGTCTAACTAGACCTAAAGCAACACGAGCGTAGTTTGATCCAAGGACTGCACTTTGAGCAATATGAAAAGGTTTAGCATGAGGGTTAGCACCGGCATCCAATAGAGTAAAATATCTTTCACGACCTGGCCAAATTGTGCAAAGTGCAGGCCTTTCAACTCCTTCCAAAGTTCTAAGCTTGATGGCACCGCCTGCCATTAAACAACCTGTGTTACCACAACTTAATAATGCATCTGCATCTCCAACCTTAAGAGACTGCAAAGCCAAACTCATTGAGGAATTTTTTTTACCCTTTATGCCTGCGATTGGTTTTTCGTCCATTCCCACGACCTCCGGGCAATGATGTATAGTCATTTTCGAATTCGATAAAATTGAATGGTTTGAAACCAATGGTTCCAATTCATCTTCCTTACCAAATAATAAAAATTCTGTGTTTCTTGGTGCCCTTTCTACTGCGAGGCCAACACCCTCTAGGATTTCTACAGAACCAAGGTCGCTACCCATCGCGTCGATAGCTAGCCTAACATTCGCTTCGGGTTTAATCATGCCGAAGCTAGCATCATATTAAACTTCTAAATCAAGAACTTGTCTACCGCGGTATTGACCAGATTCTGGGTTAACACGGTGAGGTCGACTAAAACTGCCATCTGCTTCTTTGGCAAGTTTAGGTTCTTTAAATCGGTTTGCACCGCGACGCTTTCTGCTTCGTTGTTTGGAGTGTTTTCTTTTTGGCTGTCCCATAATAAAAAATTAATCTTTCTTTAAATCATTAATCAATAGTTTGGTCAAGCTAACGAAATTACCAATTGACATTAAAATAAATAAATAAAAGTACCAGTGATAAAGCTATACGATACCAAACAAATAACCCCAAACCCCTTCGTGATAAATAATTAACCAACCAAAAAACGGATATTGCTGCAGATGCTCCGGCAATCAAACACCCAAATAAAACTGGGCCAATACTTAAATTTGATTCCATGACTTCCCACTTGGTAAGTAATTTGTATCCGGCTGCGGCAGTTAAAGTAAGAAGGCCAAGCAAGAAGCTAAATTCGGCAGCTTTCTTTCTTTGCAGTCCAACAAAATAACCTCCGACTATAGTCATCATCGATCGGCTAGTACCAGGACACATGGCGACACATTGCATCAATCCAATAAAAAAAGAATTTTTGATAGTCAAATCTTCCAAAGATTTCCCTCGATCAACATCCAAACTTGATAATTTCAATTTTCTCCTTTTTTCTGCCCAAAGCATCAAAAGTGCTCCCAAAAACAATGCGATGGCGATCGGGAGCAATCCGAAAAGAAAGTTTTCAATCTTCTTATCCAAAATTGGGCCAAGAATAGCTGCAGGAATAAATGCGATTATGACATGTAATGCCAACCTCTTCCCCCTTGGGTCTAATCCAAGTAAGCCTAATATCATTGACCATACTTGCTTTCGATATAAAAGAGCGACCGCGAATATAGCTCCAGCCTGTATTATGATTAAATAAGCGTTTAAAGCTTCCTCATCTTCGTCATCCGATGAAGAAATATATTTACTGACTAATACTAAATGACCAGTCGACGAAATAGGAAGAAATTCGGTTACGCCCTCAACAATCCCGTATATAAATGCGTCGCCGTATCCCATTGTCTCAACAGTTTCATCTGGAATATGGGATATACTTTCACCATCATCAGCGAAAGAAAAGGATACGAAATATAAATTCAGTATAATTTTAAAAATAAAAAAAAGTTGGCGGGTGTGCATTTAAATCTCTACAAAGACTGATCCTAAAAAATGCAAGGTTAACTTAATTTCATATTATTAAAAATCTCTACTTCGCCATGGAAACACTTCAATATTTCACAAATTTGCTACTTCAAAAAAAAGAACTGGCAAACGATCAAATCAAAATTTGTACGCAGCATTTAGTTTCTGAGAAAGTTAATGACACCTTGAAAGAAAACTTTTTATCTGCACTTTCTCTAAAGGAAGAATCCCCTCTAGAAATTGCTTCTTTTGTAAAATCATTTAGAAAACTTTCTAGAAATCCAAATTTGGATCAATTCTCTAATAATGCAATTGATCTTTGCGGAACAGGCGGTGACAAAGCCGGCAGTTTTAACATTTCAACTTTCGTATCCTTTGTTATTGCATCCTCAGGTGTAAGTGTAATCAAACATGGGAATCGATCTGTAAGTTCCAAATGCGGAAGCGCTGATTTAATCGAAGCCATTGGAATTCCCCTCGAACAGGATAACGCTTCTATTATGGAGGCTATGAAAAAACTTAACTTTGCATTTCTATTTGCTCCTTCTTTTCATCCAGCTTTTAAACATGTTGCACCGGTTAGAAGAACGATGGCTAAAAAAGGTTTAATTTCTATTTTTAATATACTCGGCCCCATGATAAATCCCGCCAATCCCAGTTTTCAAATTTTAGGCGTTTATTCTAAAAAATTAGTTTCTAAAGTTAAAGAATCCCTTCAGCATACTGGAGTAAAAGGAGGATTTGTCCTTCACGGAATCATCGACAACGATAAAGACATTTCCGGTGTAGATGAATTGACTTCCTGTGGACCCAACATGATAGCGGAGCTTGGCCAAAACGCATCTAAATTTAATAGAAACTTAATACCGAAAGATTTCGGGCTACCCCAATCACCGATCACAGATTTGAAGGGAGGAAACCTTTCTGAAAACCTTAAATTAATGAATTTGGTGTTGGAGGGGAATGCACCTAAAGGTCTTACAAATAGTATTTTAATGAATTGTTCCCTAGCTTTCCTAAGTGTAAACAAAACATCTAGCTTAGAAGAAGGTGTAGAACTTGCAGAAAAACTCGTTATTGATGGCACTGTGAAGTCTTGGTTGGATGATGCAAGAAAGCACTTTAGCTAATTTATTTTATGAAATATTTTGGTACTGACGGAATAAGAGCCACTTTTAATAATTCATTTTTAAATCAAAATTTTGCTATCTCCCTTGGGGAAGCTTTAGCTGAATTCATAAAATTTAAAAATCTTGAAGGGAAAAAAGTTTTGATTGGAAAAGATACTAGGCCATCAAGTAACATTTTATTAAGATCCTTCAGCACGGGGCTTAGAAATAAAGGATATATACCCAGCTCTACAGAGACTGTCCCTACCCCGGCACTTGCTTTAGGAACACTAGAAAATGATTTTGTTATGGGAGTAATGATTACTGCATCACATAACCCCTATGAAGATAACGGCTTTAAATTTTTCAATTCTGACGGATCAAAACTTAACGACAATGACGAAAGATTAATTGAAGATTTTTTGAAAATACAAAAGTATCCGAATGCTTTATATGATCCTGTAATTGAAAATGTTGAAGAATTGTACTTGCAACATATTCTAGATTTTTTTCCTGAAAATATGCTTAAGCGAAAAAAAATCGTTGTCGATCTTTCGAATGGTGCAACCTCGAGAACTACTCCCAAAATGCTTCACTCTTTAGGTGCTGAAGTAATTGCAATAAACACTGGCGACGGAAAAATAAATGATTCTGTAGGCTCTGAATTCCCAAAAACATTAGCTAAAAAAGTGTGCATAACAAAAGCTGATTTTGGGATTGCACACGATGGAGACGGCGATCGGGTTATTTTCAGCGACTCCTCAGGTAACATTATTCATGGAGATAAAATTCTTGGGTTGCTCGCTATTCATGAAAAAAAAGAAAAAAGATTGAAAAACGATTCCATGGTCGTAACTGTTCATAGCAATTCAGGGCTTGATGCTTCTTTAAAAGATAAAAATATCTTAGTTCACCGATCTGGTGTTGGTGACAGAAGAGTTGCAGAATTAATGAAAGATAAAAAAGCCTGCCTAGGGGGAGAATCTTCAGGACATATCCTTGCGACTGATATTTTACCAACAGGAGATGGATTATTAACTGCTTTATTGGTTGCAAGAGCATCGATTGAATCGAATAAATCTATTTTTAAACTCGCCGAAGATATCCTTCTTTGGCCTAGCAAAGAAGGATCTTTTAGGGTCAAGGAAAAGATTCCCTTAGAATCTTGCGATTTACTTAATAATAAATTAATAGAATCAAGAAATTTTTTAAAGTTAAACGGTAGAATATTAATCAGATATTCTGGAACTGAACAAAAAGTTAGATTACTTGTCGAAGCAGTTGATTCATCTGTTGCCAACAAAATTTTTTGTGAAATTGCCAATATAATTGTAAAAACATTATAATTTACACATAATTAATATCCCTTTTATCTCCATCTAACCATGAGCTAAAAAAATTACAATGATACAGGAGATCCCAATTTCTAAATTAGACCCTCGTCAAGTTAAACAATTAGAGGCTGCCGATGCTGCCATTAATACAAATCTAGGTTACACATTAGAGATATATTCTTCTATCTTAAAGCAATCACAAGGATGTATCGAGCTTAGAAAAAAACTTCGCGAAATACAAATAAAGAAAGCACAAGGGGCGACAAAGGGTCTCAACAATTTATTAGGGAAGGTTACCTCCGTGCCTTTTATGTTTGGCGGAAAAGGAGAAAAAGACCCCGAGGGTACATTGATAAAAGCTGAAGTTTTAATTGAAAAAAATCCGGGAAATATAATTGCTCATGAAATGATAGCTGATGCAGCTTCACATCTTGGTATGAAACAAACTGTTGTTTTCGCTTACGAAACAATTAAGAAAATTCACCCCACAAATATAAAAAATTTAAAAGAGTTGGGAGATGCATACCTTGAGATAGGAAATACTGAAAAGGCTATTGAAACTGGGAACGAAATTTTAAAAATAAGTCCGACTGATGGAGACGCAGTTGATTTAATGAAAAGAGCATCTGTTGCAGTTGCCATGAACAAAGGAAAATGGGAAGAATCGGAAGATTTCAGAACTCAACTGAAAGATGAATCTGAAGCACAGGCACTAGAACAACAAGCCAAATCAATAACTGATTCGAAAGGACTTGAAGAACTAATCAGACAAACCTACGAAAAAGTTCAGCAAGAACCTGAAAATTTGAATAACTACCGACAGTTAAGTGAATATTACCATCGTTATGGTGACCTTGAAAACTCCATTGCTTGGATTCAAGAGGCAAGAAAGCAACCTTCTGGTCAAGGAGATGTATCCCTTGAAGAAAAAGAAAGACAATTAACTTTGGAATATTTTGATCAATCTATTAGCTCATGGGAAGAGGCTCATCTTGCTGACCCGCAGAATACAGAAACCAAACAGTCTTTGGAAAATTCCATTTCACAAAAAAAGCTCTACGAGAAAAGTCAGCTCGAATCTTTGGTTCAGAGGTATCCAAACGATTATAGCTACAGATACGAACTTGGAATTAACCTGTATGAAAACGAGCAATATGACGAGTGTCTTTCTCATTTTCAGCTTGCTCAGCGCAATGCAAAAGTTCGATTAGATTCAATTCTTTATTTAGGTCGTGCTTACAGTCGTAAAAATTTTTATGATTTAGCTGTTGAACAATTCACTCTCCTTAAAAATGAAATACAAATTATGGATGAGAGAAAAAAAGATGCAATATACGAGTTGGGTTGCTGCTTTGAATCTATGGGAAATGAGGACAAAGCTATCGAGGAATTTAAAAATGTTTATTCTGCAGATATATCTTATCGAGATGTTGCTGACAAAATAAACGCTTTTTACTCTAAAAGCGGGTGACTCTGTGTATGATTGGCGGAGAGGGAGGGATTCGAACCCCCGGTACCTTTTGGTACACCCGATTTCGAGTCGGGCACATTCGACCACTCTGCCACCTCTCCTAATAAAGAATTCAGAGCGGTTGACTCTGTTACCTATGACATGATTTAAACTTTAATAGCTTATAATTTTGTGCCTGCAAGGTACAAATTTTCTGAAAATTTATTCCTCCATGTCATCAGAGTTTATTGCTTGAGTTGAAAGCTAAATTGAACAAAGCAATATTTAGATCA
>CBFIBI010000032.1:0-22976 GCA_965660725.1 Opitutales bacterium | reverse complement strand
CCCTGAGCTTAGCATCTGAATGCTGAGCGAAGACCTGTGGATTAATTGCCCCCATGCCTGGTATGGCGGTATTGCCCAAGAGTAGAGAATACAAGCCACCACTCACAGGAGCTTTTACCGATGCCTGAGGCTCTGAACCATTCACACTTGTTCCGTCATTACTCCAGTAAGTGATGTTGCCATCGGCATTGACCAAGGCGAATTTAAAGAGTCCTTGGCCTTCAAAGGGTTGACCATTGACCGCGACCTGACCCGCATAGTTAAGAACTGGAGGAACAGCCTGAAGAGAAATTACCACTCCAAGCGTGAGGAAAAGGATTTGTCCAATGAACTTCATGCTCTGCATGATTGTACGATCCTATTCCTTTGTCAATCTATTGAGTGGATAGATTTTCTTCCTTATCTTTAACAAATTTGCGAAGTTTCTATATTGTCGCTTGCTCTAGGTAGGTCGCATACTTTTTCCTGTTAGAGTGAAAAATTTCGGACTGTTTTTATTTTTTCTTTTCTTTCTTCAGGCAACATTTGGAAAAAAGCCACATGTGTTATTCATCGCGATTGATGATTTAAGACCGGAATTGGGATGTTATGGATCATCCATTGCAAAGTCTCCAAATTTGGATCGTCTTGCCAAAGAAGGCCGTTTATTTGAGCGGGCTTATTGTCAGCAATCGATTTGTAGTCCATCCCGTGCCAGTCTGATGACTGGTGCAAGACCTGATGAAATTGGTATAATTGAGAACCGTGCGTATTTCCGGGATTTGAATCCGGATATCGTTTCCTTGCCTCAGCATTTTATAAAAAATGGATATGAAGCTGTATATTGCGGAAAGATTTATCACGGGCGTATGACCGATGAGAAGCATTCCTGGAGTCGTTCAGCGGCTTGGAAAAAGTTACCTTTTAAGGAAAGGCCCAAGCCGTATGGTTTGCAAAAAAACCTGGACTTGCTCAGAGAAAATCGGGTCAAGATGACAGAGAAGTATGGAGAGGAGGGCTCGAGGGGGTTGGTTCATGGACCAGCTTATGAAAGTGCGGATGTTCCGGATCATTACTTTGCGGATGGCTTTAGTACTCAGTTGGCCATTGCCACTCTGAAAGATCATTTGCAGAACAAACCAAATCAACCCATTTTTCTGGGTCTTGGTTTCTATAAGCCACATCTTAATTTTGTGGCACCCAAAAAATACTGGGATATGTATGATCGAAAAAAGATCAGAACATCCACTCAAATCAATGAACCAATAGGCGGAGCGGCTATGGGTTTGCATGCGTCCTTCGAGTTGCGTACCCGGCATGGGATTCCCAAGACGGGTCCAATTGGGAGAGAGTTGGCAACTGATCTTCTGCATGGATATTATGCCTGTGTAAGTTATGTTGATGCCCAGATCGGTTTGATGTTTGATACCTTGGAAGAGCTGGGAATCCGGGATGATACCATTATTGTGGTGTGGGGAGATCATGGTTGGCACTTGGGGGAAATGGGAATTTGGGGGAAGGCGACCAATTATGAAATTGCCACCCGGGTACCCTTAATCTTTTGGACTCCAGAAATGAAAAACAGGGGAAAGGCGACCAATGCTTTAGTGGAACTGGTCGATTTGTACCCAACTCTTTGTGATTTAGCTGGCTTGTCCAAGCCGAGTCATTTGGCGGGTAAAAGCTTGGTTCGGCTGCTCAACAATCCAAAGGCCAAGGGAAAGAAATTTGCAGTCAGTCAATTTCCCAATCCAGCCCTGCGGGAATGGGCGGCTAATCCATTATCTCCGGGTATGCGTGAAACTTTTTTTGGTCCTTTAATTGAGGAAGTGGAAGGCAAAATAAAAAGGCAATTGGGTAAACAATGGGATCGTGAGTTGTTTGAAAATCATTTGATGGGCTACACTATCCGAACGGAGCACTATCGATTGGTTGCATGGTTGGATTATCGGAATATCGATGCGGAGCCCTTGTATCTTGAATTGTATGACCATCGAAAAGACCCGACGGAAACAAAAAATATTTCCGAAGAATTTCCAGCCAAGGCAAAAGAATTACTGACCAAGTTAAGAGCGAGTGGGATTGGAGAAAGGAACTAAAAATATGAAATTAAAAATAATTTTCCTTTGTTTTCTAGGGTACTTTTTTTCTAACGGAGCAGAGCGACCCAATATCGTTCTGATTATGGCGGATGATATGGGATATTCGGACCTGGGATGTTATGGAGGGGAGATCCAAACCCCGAACTTGGATACATTGGCGGAGAATGGAATTAGGTATACCCAAGCCTACAATACTTCAAAGTGTTGGACCACGCGGATCAGTCTACTGACTGGGTTGTATCATCATCGAAGTGATCGAAATTTTCAGAATACAGCATTAATTGGAGAAATCTTGCGACCTGCCGGGTATCGGACCTGGTGGTCGGGGAAACATCATGCCGGTTTCAATCCGTATGATCGTGGGTTCGATCATTTTTCCGGATTTCTTGGGGGTGCAATTAATTTTTGGAATCCGGGAGACCGGGCAAGAAAAGGAGAGAGCGAACCGGGTTGGCAAGCGGTTTATTCCTGGGCATTTGATGACAAGGTTGTAAAACCCTTTAATCCGGGGAAAGAATTTTTCGCAACCGATACTTTTACGGATTGGAGTCTTAACTGGTTAGATGAATCGCAAGGGAGGGAGAAACCCTTCTTTCTTTTTCTATCTTATAATGCACCCCACTGGCCCCTCCATGCTCACCCGGAGGATATTGCCAAGTATGATGGAATTTACGACGAGGGATATGAAGCGATTCGACAAGCAAGATATCAAAGGCAATTGGAAATGGGATTGTTTAATAAACGGACGGCACTATTGAGTGAACCGGAACATGAAGATTGGAATCGTTTATCAAAAAAGGAGAGAGAAGAGGAAGCAGATCGGATGAAGATTCATGCGGCAATGGTCGACCGAATGGACCAGAATATCGGTCGCTTGGTCAAGAAATTGAAAAAAACTGGGAATTTCGAAAATACTCTAATTCTTTTTCTGGTGGATAATGGAGCAAGTCACGAGAGACCGAAGAGAGGTTTTAAAGACCCGGAAGCGGAGTGGGGTACTGTTGGTTCCTTTGAAGCAATCGGACAGTCATGGGCAAATGCGGTCAACAGCCCGTTTAAAAAATGGAAGGTTCAGGGTATGGAGGGTGGAATCTGTACCCCGATGATTGCTCATTGGCCAAAGGGAATAAAATTACCCGGGAAATCGATTTACCGGGAGCCTTGTCATTTGATTGATTTTGTTCCCACATTTATTGAGTTGGCAGGGGATAAGGCAAGCTATCCAGAAAATTTACCTAAATTAGATGGGGTCAGTCTGTATCCCACTTTTTCGGGTAAGAAATTGAAGCGTTCCGAACCGTTGTTTTTTCAGTATGGTTCCTGGCAGGTGATCCGTCAAAATCAATGGAAATTGGTTCAGCAAAAAACTGAACCTTGGAAATTGTACGATTTGAGCAAAGATCGAACGGAGACCAGGAATTTGTCCGGTTTATTTAAAGAACACACTGCTCAAATGAAAAATGAATGGGAGAAGTGGGCGAAAAATATTGGTGTAAAGGTAAGCGCCAAAAAAAAGAATTAATTCAGGGAGAATTCAGCAATAGCCGGATAGTGATCAGATAGAAGATCTGTTTTTGAACTTACCAAATACTTTACAATTTTGTATCTTTTTGGAAGTTCACTTTTGGTAAATAAATAATTAATGAAGATACCTTGAGTAGAATTCAGAAAAAAGTTTGAGTATTGTGTAGAATTTTGGTGTGAATTCTACGAATGATCATAAAAAAACGATTTGTTTCTATATTTTTTATTTTTTGCTCAGTTTTTCTGAATTGTTTGGCTCAAAGAATAGAACCTTCTAATGCTGATATTAGATATAGTGATCGATATGATAGAAGTAACTTGGATTTATGGTTGGCAGATTCGAAAAAGCCAACCCCTCTGGTGATTAATTTTCATGGAGGAGGTTTTAAAACTGGAGACAAACGATCATTTCAGGGGAGTTCTATGCTTCGTAAATATTTACCCAAAGGGGTTTCTTTTGCCAGCGTGAATTATCCATATATTAGTCAAGTTCAAGGAGATCATCGGAAACTACTCGAACATTGTTCAGAATCGATAATCTTCATCAAGAAAAATGCAAATAAGTATAATATCGATGAAAACAGAATTTCTGTAATGGGAAATTCTGCAGGTGCATTAATTACCTGTTTTCTTGGGCATGCCAAAAAACTTGGAATCCGTTCAATCTATCCAATTCAGCAACCTAAAGGGACACCCTTCTTGCTCCCTCACATTCGTGAAGATGGACCGCCAATTATAGTTTATAACCGATCCGGTCTAAATGATCAGATACACCATCCTAGATTTGCGGTTATGTTACAAAAAAAATGTGAAGAACTTGGAGTTCAATGCATTGCATATGGCGTAGAGGGTGCTGGTTTGAAAACCTTGCCCAAGGAAAAGAATTCAAATGATCTTGCGATGAAATTTTTTAAGAAGTCTTGGAAATCCAAAAAGAATGAATACTGATATTAAAATCACTCCGATCGGTTCACGCGTTTCCACTTGGGGTGAAGGCCCGATTTATTGGAAGGATAATCTTTTTTATGTTGATATTGAGGGTCATGCCCTGGTTCGTTTAAATCCTCGAACTGGTGATGAGCAAGTCTGGGAAATGGGCGAACGAATAGGGACTGTCGTTCCATGCCAATCTGGTGGTTTTCTCTGTGCGGGTGATTCCGGAATTTATTTATTTGATCCAATAAATGGAGAAAAAAAGAACCTGGCAGATCCGGAAGCAGACAAACGACCCGATAATCGATTTAATGATGGGAAATGTGATCCGAGTGGGCGATTTTGGGCAGGAACGATCAGCACCGTTAAAAAGATTGGAGATGCAAATCTTTATATGTTGGACACGAAAGGTCAATTGAGTCTGAAGGTCGATGGGGTAACTAATTCGAACGGTATCTGTTGGAATGAGGAGGCAACTGTTATGTATTATATAGATACGCCGACTAAAAAAGTAATGGCATATTGCTATGAGAATGATAATGGGTTTTTATCTCAACCATCTTTGGTGGCTGATACGGGTGTTTTGGCCCTGGAGGGTTCTCCCGATGGAATGACGATTGATGCGGAGGGTATGCTTTGGATTGCAATGTGCCACGGTGGTTTGGTCGTGAGAATAAATCCGGATAGTGGGAAATTGATTCAGCAAGTAGAATTGCCCTGTGTCGAGACTACTGCCTGTGCATTTGGAGGGGATAACCTAGGTCGTTTATTCGTTACAACCGGAGTTCATAAAAGCTTGGATGAAAAAAATGCAGGAAAAGTATTTGCGATTGATGGGTTAGCAGTAAGGGGTGTACCGGCATTTGCCTTTGAGGGGGCACTTTAATTTAAGCACCAATCAATAGCATTTTTTAACAGAATCTGAAAAGAGACTTTTTTAAAGTCTTCTTCATGTCCCAGTGAAGTGTAAAAAACTTTACCTTTAAATTTTGTTCGATGAATCCACGCAACTGGTTCTGGGGAAAAGTCTTTGACTGAGCCAAACAAAAGAGCAGTTGAAGTATTGGGGAGTGGAGAATTTCGGTATAGACTTGCAGGTGTAGTGAAAGGTAGTTTTACTCTTTTTAAGATAGGATGTTGCATTGAATCGGTGGCGTTTTGAACCTTACAAATTAATTCCTTACCGTAATGTCCGTCGTAGTTACCTCCGATTATATCACGATCCCAAGTCGGCCATTCCTTATGTCCGATGGGTAATTTTTCTTTCCGTAATTGAAAGGCGTGAGATGTAGTACGGATTCCTATGACTGGTTTGCCTTTTACAATGTGAGAGCGAATCAAATTCATGGTCTTTTCCTTAAATGCCCGTCTTCGAACGCTAATGAAAAGAAGGTCTGCGTTGGCAATTATGGAAGAGTTTGATAGTTGATTTCTTTGAGTTCCTTCGTTGGGAGCGTGACAAAATTGAATGGAGAAATTTTCGGATAAAAAATTTTCAGCGAATTTAGGTAAAGTTTTTTCGGTTTTATATTCCCGTTCCGCGATAAGAAAGCTGATGTTTGTTTGAGTACTTCCTGAAGCAAGTGAATAAATAAAAAATAGTAAAACGGATATCTGATAAATTCTGTTCATCTATAAGTTTCTGATTTAGTCGGAAAAAAAGTCCAGCAGGAAGCATGATTTGGCAGTTATAAAGCCTCTGAATAAGCATTAAATTTGAAATATCAACTTGTGTTGAAATATAAAAAATGATTCTGTTTAGGCATAAAGTTGTTTTAATTTTCAAATTATTTCCCTATTTATTTAAAAAATGTCCTTTTCCTTATCGAATAAAGTAGCCCTTGTGACCGGGAGTAGTCGTGGTTTAGGGTACGGAGTTGCTAAATCCCTAGGTAATGCCGGAGCCAAAGTGGTTATTAATTATTTAAATGATCGTGAGTCCGGTGAAAAAGCACTGGATAGCCTCAAGGCAGAGGGAATACATGCCATGCTTGTAAGGGCTGATGTTTCTGATCCTGAGCAGGTTGGTTCGCTTGTGGAAGCGGTTGAGGAAAAATTTGGTTCTTTGGATATTTTAGTACCTAATGCAACTCCGGATCAGCCTCAGAAACCGATTGAGGAATATGATGCTGAATTTTACCGTCAAATGTACGACTTTTTTGTAATGAGCCCTTTTCATCTAACTAAGGCTGTCCTGCCCGGTATGAAAAAACGTGGACATGGAAGAATTATAAATATTACCAGTGAGGTATTTCACTGTTCGGTACCAGAATTTAGTGCATATGTTGCCGCGAAAGGTGGCCAAATTGGTTGGAGTCGAAGTATGTCGAATGAATTAGCTCCCTATGGAATTACCGTTAATACAGTTGCTCCTGGTTGGATTCCAACAGAGCGCCATGAGAATGACCCACAGGAAGATAAAGATGCTTATTTACAAACAATTCCTCTTGGCCGTTGGGGGACACCTGAGGATGTGGGTAATGCTGTTTCATATTTCTCTTCTGATGAAGCTTCCTTTATAACTGGACAGACTTTGTGTGTGAATGGTGGCCGTACACCTTGGTGAAAATTTAATCGTTAACAATTAATTACTATGAAGATATATTCAAAAATACTCTCAATTTTATTTGTGCCAGTCCTTGGTTGCTTTTTTGGTTGTGGTGAAAAGTCTGGTGGAGACGGAGGGGATACTGAAGCCTCATTCGCTTATGTGACCAACGGAGTTGACCCGTTTTGGGATTTATGTGCAGCCGGTGTGCGGATTGCTGAGAAAGAATTTGGTGTCAGTTGTGAGGTTCTGATGCCCCCCAAAGGAGTTGTTGACCAAAAAAGAATGATGGAAACCTTACTTGCTAAAGGTATTGACGGTATTGCAGTCAGCCCGGTTGATGCCGAAAACCAAACGCCCTTCTTAGATGAAGTCGCAGAAAATACTGTCCTGATTACCAATGACTCGGATGCTCCAAAGAGTAAGCGTTTAATTTTCATAGGCACGAACAACTACAAGGCTGGTCGAGCCTTGGGTGGCTTGGTCAAAAAGGCCCTACCTGAAGGCGGTGAGGTAATGCTCTTTGTAGGTCGTCTTGAGCAACTGAATGCACGCCAAAGAAGGCAGGGGGTAATTGATGAATTATTGGGTCGTCCTGAACAAGCCTTGGCTCAGGTAGAATACGATCCGGTGGACGCAACTAATTTGACCGCTGAAGGATCCAAGTATGTTATACTTGATACCCGAACAGATAATTTCGATAAAGCAAGAGCGAAAAGTAACGCAGAGGATGCGATTGCAAAATATAAGGACCTGAAATGCATGGTAGGTCTTTTTGCATACAATCCTCCTTCATGTATCGATGCCATTAAAGAGGCGGACAAGTTAGGGGCTATCAAAATATGCGGCTTTGATGAGCAGGATGCTCTGCTTCAAGCTATAAGTGACGGCCATGCTTACGGTACGATAAGCCAGCAGCCTTGGGAATATGGATATGAATCCATAAAGATGCTCAAGAAGATTTATGATGGTAACCAACCTGAGACCACCTACCAGGAAGTTTCATTTCTAGAGGTAACCCAAAATAATATTGACGAGTTTTGGGCCAAAAAGAAAGAAATGGCAGAACTTGGAAAATCTCAGTAAATGAGCTCAGATTCAGGGCTACTTCTTGAAGTAAAAAACTTAAAGAAAAGTTTCCCAGGCGTTCTTGCTCTAAAAGGAGTATCGCTTACTTTGGGAAAAGGAGAAGTAATCTCCCTGATTGGAGAGAATGGTGCAGGAAAGAGTACCCTAATGAAAATCCTGGCTGGTGTACAGCCAGCGGACTCGGGTGATTACTTTATTGATGGAAAAAAAGTAGAGTTTAAAACTGTCCGGGAAGCTATGGATCTGGGTATTGCATTGATCCACCAGGAGCTCAATCTTGCATCCAATCTCGACCTGGCATCCAATATTTTCTTGGGGCGTGAGCCAGGAAACAAAGGTTTTATTCATGAACAAAAGTTACATGCGGAAGCGACCAAGCATTTAAGAAGGGTTGGATTGAACTTGCCCTCTGAAACAATTGCAGGCTCGCTACCTATTGGAAAACAGCAATTGGTTGAGATTGCCAAGGCCTTATCCTGTGATGCCCGTGTTTTGATTATGGACGAGCCCACCAGTAGCTTATCTCAGAAAGAAACTGAAACTTTATTTGAAGTGGTTAAGGGTTTGCGTGACGAAGGAATCAGCGTGATTTATATCTCCCATAGATTGGGCGAAGTTAAGGAGCTCTCGGATCGGGTAACCGTATTTCGGGATGGTGAGAATGCGGGTGATCTTGCTAAAGATGAAATCAATCATGATAATATGGTACGCTTAATGGTGGGTCGTGAATTGAGTGAGTTTTACGACCGAGAGATTCACCAGCCAGGAGATTGTGTGCTCAAAGCGATGAATGTGGTTTCTCCAGCTTATCCAGAAATTCCAGTTTCAATTGAGGTGCGTGCAGGGGAAATTGTTGGCATTGCGGGCCTTGTAGGTGCTGGTCGAACTGAACTGTTACAAACTTTTTTTGGTGTTACTCCCTCTCTCAGTGGAGAGTTGGAGGTGCAGGGAGTCAGTTTTTGTCCCCGTTCTCCAGCAGATGCGGTTCATGCCGGTTTGGCATTGGCTCCTGAGGATCGTAAGCACCATGGGTTGGTCCTTCCTATGTCAGTGCGTGAAAATGCCAGCCTGCCCAGCCTGGAAAGGGATCAAAAAGTTGGATTTCTTGATCATTTGAAAGAAAAAGAAATTGCAGACGAGTCAGTCGAGCAAATGAAGATCAAAACACCAAATATTGAGCAGGCGGCCCGGTTTTTATCCGGAGGAAATCAACAAAAGATCGTTCTGGGGAAATGGCTGGCCATGAATCCAAAACTTTTGATGCTCGATGAACCTACCCGGGGAATTGATATCGGGGCTAAAAGGGAAATTTACAAACTTATGGAGAAACTCGCTGGCAAAGGTATAGCGATCCTGTTCGTTTCGAGCGAAATGGAAGAGGTGTTGGGAATGGCAGACCGTGTATATGTTATGCACGAAGGTAGAATTTCAGGAGAACTTGAAAAAAATCAAATGTCAGAGGAATCAATTATGCAACTGGCCACAGGAGGCTCATTAGTGGTTTAAAATTATGAAAAAAAATGTATTTGGAATTTTTGGCCTTTTGGTCGCGGTCTTTGCCATAACTGCAATTGCAGATCCCAACTTTCTCTCTGCTTACAATATGCAAAATACGGTCAAGTGGTCGAGTTTGTATGGTGTTATGAGTATTGGAGTTGCATTCGTAATTATTACTGGTGGAATCGATTTATCGATCGGATCCGTTGTTGGCTTGGTTGCAGTTGTACTCTCTTACTTTACCAAAATTCAGGGACTCGATCCGATTTTGGCCATTGGGTTAACCTTGCTTATGTCAGTTTTGATCGGACTGATTCATGGTCTGTTGATAACCAAGGCGAAATTACAGCCCTTTGTGGTGACTCTATGTGGTCTGTTGATTTATCGAAGTTTAAGCCGTTGGTTGACTGATAATCAATCTTTGGGACCTGTGCCACTTGAGGGTGATTTGGGTTTTGAAAATTTGGAACAGATTTTAATGCTGGATTTCATTTTTGGTGGTCAAATTGCAATAGGAAGTTTTTTCAAACTTCCAACCCCAGCTCTTTTTCTTTTGGTTCTCGCGTTAGCTGCTTCAATCTTTTTACGAAAGACAATCTGGGGGCGATATTTATATGCTTTGGGCAATAATGAGGAAGGTGCCCGATACAGTGGGATTGACACCGATCGCATGAAAATTGTTGCATATGTATTGTGTTCATTTTTTGCGGGTATTGCGGGTATTTTATTCGCTTTTGAACTGGGCTCTGTTCAACCAGCTCAGACGGGAGAGTTCTATGAACTGTTTGCGATTGCAGCGGCTGTTCTTGGGGGATGTAGCCTTAGGGGAGGAGAAGGCTCCATCCTTGGAGTTATAATTGCAGCGGCGGTGATTAGAATAATTTTTAATTCAATTAATATTGTGGGAATCTCAACACATTTAGAATTTGGAATCCTTGGACTAGTCATTTTGCTTGGTGTAATAGGAGATGAAATATTAAAGAAAAAGATGGCCGAAAGACAGGTTGCCGCGAGCGAGAAACTGGCTGCAGAACTGAGTCAAAAATCAAAGAATAAAGAAAATTTGGAGTAACTGGTTATTTAATTATTAGGCGACTTTCCCTTCCTTTTGCTTTTTTGTATAAGATATGATTTCAAACGATGTTAACATTTTTGACTATTCTTCGATAAATGCCTTTCTTGTCCAAAATTCAATTTGGATAAAAAATAACCCATGTATCAGCCCTGATTTCTGTTTGGATTGGAGGCGTTTTACAGAGGGACTTGAAGGAAATGCTGAGCATATAGAGTATTCCCGAAGTTCCTTTTCTTCTAAGCATGGCGACTGGATTTTGGTCGAAGACCAATGGGGTGACCATGCTTGGAGGTTAAAAAGATCTGATGTAAATAATAAAAATTTGAGCCAGTTGAGTAAAGGATTTGAGTCGAATCTATTTGTTTATTTTCCAGCTTCATTTGAAAATCTTGTTCGGTTAAAAAATTTGATTCTGGAAAGCGATCCTGAAAGCAATGCTTTTCCAACTTCCCGTGAAAATCTTGGGAAATCAACTTTGGGCATTGGGGCCCGTTTTACCACTCTTCATTGGGATGGTGTTGACTGGGCAATGTCTAGGTTAGGGATGGGGTTGACCGCCAATCAAAACAGCATCCCTCGGGAACTTGTTTATGATGTCAATGAAATGCTTGCGGATAACTTGGATACAGTACCCTTTCCTTTTATTGGTTGTGATGTGCCGGAAGGTCATCAGGGGCAGAGTGTCGAGGGAATGACTCACGGATGTATTTTGGCAAAGTTTAAGAATGGTTTTCATAAACTTGGTATTCCATGGAGTTTCAATGCAGATCATCAACCCATTGGAGGAAAGTTTGATAAAAGGGAGGACCAACTGGTTGCAGGTTGTATGTTTGCCAGTTACATCACTTTTGATCTTTCACCCGAATTGGCTCAGACTGTTATACCAGAATCTGATGAGGCAAAAGCTCGTTTTGTAGAAAAGGAAGTTCCTCTTGAATTAGTCATTGCGGCAAGAACGAGAGTCGAAAATGCAGGATTGTTCCCAAGTGAAGAGCAGTTCAATGGATTACTTGCCTATGTTTGGCCTGCTCTTCAAAAAATGAAAGTTCGCGACGACAAATATAAAAGTTTTCGTAGGAAATTTTTTAACACAGATTTAGGGTGTGATTTTCTCAGAGAATTATCCATCGATGAATTACCCGGTTTAACCACTCCTGAGACCACTGCAGTAATGCTTGCCTTGTCGTTTGAAATGGGCATGCCAATTCACTTTGTGGCCCCTGCATTTGGATTCCAGAAAAATATTCCTTATCCAGATAATGATCAGTTACGGGAAATGATAAAACCCATTTGGAAAGTCTGTGAAAGTTTTGGTGTATCCATTGGATTTCATTCAGGATCGGGTAAGTCAGCTGAAAATTATCAGGTGGCTGGAGAAATGACCGGTAGTAACTTGGAGATTAAGACAAGCGGTCGATATACTTATGAAATGGGTGTCGCTTTGCATGCCTCAAGTAATTCTTACGACCAGTCTTTATGGAAAGACTGGTATGCATTTACAGTTGAGTTAGCTTCCAAAAGCTGTTTTTCAATTGATGAAACTGAACAGAAAATGGCTCGTGAATTTGTGCAGTTAACAATTGGTCCCGATAAAATGGAAGAAGCCCTGATAAGTGAAGAGTCATGCAGGAATCTTTTGCATAGTTTAGAGCCAAGTCCGGACCACTTTTTTTGGTTCGAGTATAATTTCTTGTATGTATTAGCCGCTGAAGGTTCGCCGGAAAAGAAAGCACTGGGTGATCATTCCCCCAAAGGATATCAACAAAGAAAAAGGTTTTATTCAATAAGTGACGAAGGCCGATTGCTTTATTCAAAAAGGGTGGTGGAATACATTATATTTTTGGCAGAAAATACCGGATTAGTAGATTCAGAAGTTTGTGAAAATGCTAAAGCAGAACTTAGTTTAATTGATTCATATTCAAGTTTTATAGATAGCATTGCTTTGTAAAATTTAAAATGATTCACATTTGTTGCAGAAATGTAATGAATTGATGAAATTTATTCTTAATAGTTTGTTTATGGAAGATTGTGTATCCTTTGCATCATTGAAGTCTAGGTTTGGAATTAAATGGATTCCAAACTTTATATGTAATTTCTTGGATTACTCGTTGGGGTTCAAATCAATCAATCGTTTGTATTGGAGTTCGCAAAATTATATTAACGAGAAAAAAAAGATAACTTTCTTCGAAGCAGTCCTTAAAAAGCTGGATATACAAATGGAGGTATTGCCAGAAGATTTAGCCAAGATTCCGAGAGAAGGTCCATTGTTGGTTGTTGCAAATCATCCATTTGGAGGAATTGATGGTTTGGCACTTGGATCATTGCTTTCAAAAATAAGACCGGACTTTAAACTTTTAGTAAATCAGGAACTAGGAGTTTTTAAAGCGATGACCCCTTGGCTTTTTCAAGTTGATATATTGACCGGTGTATCAGCCAAATCAAAAAATCTTAAGACGATGGTAGAAAGTTCGCGGTTTCTTCGCGATGGAAACTGTCTTGGTGTTTTTCCTGCGGGTGAAGTTTCCTCTCTTCATTTGCCTACTCGAAAGATTATTGATCCCGATTGGTCAAATCATCCTGTTTCTTTGGCTCGAATAAATAATGCGACTATTCTGCCTATTTGCTTTAAAGGGAATAATGGATGGCTCTTTCAAATATTGGGTTTATTGCACCCAAGATTGAGGACACTTTTACTTGCCAGAGAACTACTTAACAAAAGAGGTAAGGATTTAAAAATGAGGATTGGTGAACCTATATTGCCAAGAAAAATTGATTCTTTCCAAAATGCATCGGATGCAACGGAATACCTTCGGGTTTGCGTGGAAGCCCTGAAACATGAAAGTTCTCCAATTTCCTCTTTTCCGAAATTTTTCTTGGGGGGGAAGTCCAGATCTCCTGAGCCATTGGTTTTACCTGTAAGCAAGGAAATTCTAAAGAGTGAGATTATTTCACTGCCTTCATCAACTTTGCTTGCTGTGAAGGGAGACTTTGAAATTTACTGTTGTTTAGCCTCTCAGGCACCCTCCGTCATGAGAGAAATTGCTCGTTTAAGAGAGAAAACTTTTCGAAAGGCGGGAGAGGGAACTGGATATCCTTTAGATAGCGACGATTATGATGAATGGTATCACCAAATCTTTGCATGGGATTCCAAAAACCTAAAAATTGCAGGAGGGTATCGCCTAGGGGTCGCGGATGAAATTATTAAACAGAAGGGAAAATCTGGAATGTATGCTGCGTCTGAATTTTCGCTCAAAAGAGGTTTTTATTCATCTCTGGGAAGTGCAGTCGAAGTGGGTCGCTCTTTTATCACTGAGGAGTATCAAAGAAAATTTTCACTCCTCGGTTTGATTTGGAAGGCAATCGGAGAGTTTATGAACCGACACCCCCATCATTTTGTGCTCTACGGTCCGGTAAGTATTTCTGCGGATTACACTTATTTATCAAGAAATCTGCTGGTTCGTTTTTTAAGGACAAACCGTTGGTCCGAAGAAATTGCACGTCGTACTAAAGCCAAGAATCCATTCAAGCTTAAGCAACTAAGCCCTGCTTTAGCAAAGTGGGTGAGGCAAGAAGGAAGAACACTAGACGATATATCAGCTGTAATTTCTGGAGTTGAGCCTGATGGAAAGGGTGTTCCTGTTCTGGTAAAGCATTATTTAAAGTTACGCGGGTCATTCGTCGGCTTTGCGATAGACCCTGATTTTAGCAATGCTCTTGATGGGTTGATCGTTGTTGACATTCGAAACATGGAGGATAAGCAACTGTTGCAATATTTTGGAGAATCCGGGAAGAATAGAATAATTTCAGCTAGAGTAAAAATGGACGAAGAGGAAAATTTGACAAAGAGAACTACTCGCGATCAAGGTGCCCAAGCTTCTTATGCGGGGACACAGAATTCCTAATTCTTCGTTTTAATTCTTTAATTTCAGGGAAACCACTATCACGGACTCTGCACCATATTATTTCATCATTGTAGAGAATTTGAAAAGTCCCGCTTTTTTCCCTGAAAGGACGCAGAGAGACTTCGTCAACTTCATTTTCAAAAGTACTGAGGATCTCTTGGGCCATCCAGCTGGATCTTAGTAACCATCGGCATCCGGGACAGTACTGAATGATGATTTTTTGATTCATA
Organism: Opitutales bacterium; assembly: GCA_965660725.1. Classification (GTDB taxonomy): domain Bacteria; phylum Verrucomicrobiota; class Verrucomicrobiia; order Opitutales; family Seribacteraceae; genus Seribacter. Next base: position 8,097 of record CBFIBI010000032.1, on the reverse strand, counting down.
TAAAATAGTCGAATGATAGTGGTTTAGATAAAGTTTTCAGGAGATACCCCGTAGACCGACTTGAAAGTTCTTGAAAAATGAAAGGGATTTTCAAAACCTAATTCATAGGCAATATCCTTAACAAGCCTTCTTGATGAAAGAAGAAGAGATGCTGCATGTCCCATCTTTAAACGAATGAGAAACCGATAGGGCGTGTCATTATGAAAGCGCCGAAAAACGCGAGACAAATAAGCAGCATCCATATTCAGCTCAGCCGCTAACTCCTCTACTGTCTTGATGCGAAAGTAGTTTTTACGCATATGCTGATGAATGCGGTTGTATGTATCCCATGCACGAACTTTTTTTTCAGTGCTTAATTGAGCGAGTCCCGAAATTTTAAGGACAACAGTATGGGCTAGTAAGTTACAAATCTTGGGAGCATGGGATGCCATGGAATTCGTATTGCTCAATATTAGTTCAAATAATTCAACAATTTCATTCTGATCCCTAATATTTTTAAAGTTTACTTGTTTTTTGATAATTTTGGAATCAATTTCGATGTTTGGCGAATGAGCTAGGACCATAAAATATTTAATCATTGGTTTGTTAGGAGAGCTTGATATTTTGTGATAGGTACCTACTTTATAGCTAAATAGAGAACCTTGGCATAGCTGATAATGGTTTCCTCCCAGATTTAGCTTTCCTTCGCCAGCTATAATCAATTCAATGGTTGTAAACTCAATGATTGAGTTTGATCTTCTTGTTTCAGGATAAGAATCTCGTTCAACTAAAAAATCGGGCATGCATTTCTCAAAACCTACACTCACGAGTGATAAGAAATCGGGTTTATCTTTCGGGAACCCTATTAAAACCTGCCTTGCATTCGTGACCTTTTTAGAAAAGTGATCCATAATTAACTTAGTTATAAAAAGTCAAAAAAAGATATGCTTTTGTCAAGGATATGTATTCATAATTTAATGACTTCAATCTATTATTTAATAATAAACCTAAACACGCATATGAAGTTTTCCATGCCGCTGATTTGCTCTACCTTATTTTTTGTTTAAGATCATATATTGTAATGCATATTGCTTTATTTTTATTCAAAGAATGATACGCTACTATTTTACATATTAAATTATTCCCGACTATTACCATTTTCTTAGAGTGTACTATAAAATGAATTTGCGATTTATTTATTTTTTAATTTTTTCGATTACCAACTTACTTGGCGACGAAATTAAATTTTTTGAATCGAAAATAAGGCCTGTTTTGTCTGAAAAATGTTACGAGTGCCACAGTGCCAAAAGTAGCAAAGTTAAGGCTGGTTTAAGGTTAGATCACATCGATCTTATTCTACAGGGTGGTGATTCGGGTCCAGCAATAGCTTTGGGCAAATCTCAAGAATCCTTGTTAATTGAGGCAATTCGATATGAAGATTCTGATTTTCATATGCCTCCAAAAGAGAAACTTAAAAAAGAGGTTGTTTCTGATTTTGAAAAATGGATTGATACTGGAGCCTTTTGGCCAAAAGAACCTGTTCCTGCTCTTCTATCTTCAAACAAAAGATCTTCTTTTAATTTAGAAAAACGCAAGAATTCACATTGGTGTTGGCAACCCATTACCTCTCCCGATATTCCAGTTGCTGAATCTTTCAAAAACTTGCACCCAATTGACCAATTGATACATGCTAAACTTGCAAGTGAAGGCATTTTGCCATCTAAATATGCAGATAAAAGAACCTGGTTGAGGCGGGTGACTTTTGACCTAACGGGACTTCCGCCTCGTTTGTCTGACATCGAAAATTTTTTAGCTGATAAATCTGTTAACTGCTTCGAAACCGTTGTCGATCGTTTACTCGCATCGCCTCACTTTGGAGAGAAGTGGGCTAGGCATTGGATGGATTTAGTTCGCTACGCTGAGACATGCGGACATGAGTTTGACTACCCGTTGGAAAATCCTCACGAATATCGTGATTACCTGATTCGTGCTTTTAATCAGGATTTACCCTACGATCAATTGCTCACAGAACACGTTGCAGGTGATTTGATAGCTTCACCTCGCCTTCATCCGGAACAGAAATTCAATGAATCCATCATTGGAACTGGTTTTTGGTATTTTCATGAGGCAGTTCATGCACCAACCGACCCCAAGGTCGACAACGCGGACCGAATGGAAAATCAACTCGATGTTTTTGGAAAAACTTTTCTAGGGTTAACCATTGGTTGTGCTAGGTGTCATGACCATAAGTTTGATGCAATTTCTGAAAACGATTATTATTCACTAGCAGCTTATATGCAGGGAAGCACGAGGCAGGAGTATCCTTTAGATGTTGGAGCAAAAAGAAAAGAAATTGCCGAGGAGATAGAGGCATTATGTCGATCTGCGTTTTCTTCTTTCTTTAATGATTCAAAAAATGGTCATTCTTCAAATCTACTTAGCAAATATTGGGAAACTGCTCTGCGTCTGACCAATTCTAGTTATGAATTTGCGAGTGGTGTCCCTAATATGTCCCAAAAAATACTAATTGATTTTGAAAATGGTTTTGGTGAATGGATACCAAATGGAAATGCCTTTTCAAAGACTGTGCATAAAGGTTCAAATCACCCTCAGTCAGTTACCGGATTTTCAGGCTTAGGTTGGGCTTCTTCCTACAATAAAGATCCTAAGAAATCAAAAGGATCATTGGCATCTCCAAAGTTTAAGGTCGAATATCGCTTTCTGAATTTTTTAATTGGTGGCGGTCAGTTTAACGAAGTTGGGGTAGAACTATGGGCAGATGGACAACGAATCATTATTTCTCGCGGTGAGAATAACGATAAGCTTTTGCAAAAGAGCTGGGACTTGGAAGACTACTACGAAAAGGAGGTCGAGATTCGTTTGGTTGATAATGCTACGGGTAAGTGGGCACATGTGCATGCAGATCAGTTTGAATTTTCTAAATTTCCCACCAGTAAGCCCGACAAGCCAATTCCCCCGTTTTCGATTATTGAAAGTTGTGCTCAGAAAAATAACTTAAATTCCAAGACACTTAGTTCTTGGTGTATGCATTTCAACAAACTGAATAATCTCAGGTCAATATCTCAAAAAATACAGAGTGAAAAAAAGTCGCATATTGGACTGGTCAATGCGGAGGAGAATTTTATTCAAAACAGTGAGCTTTTTGCTAACTTCACTTCCTCTAAAGTTCCGGCAGGTTGGAAGATAACTGGAGAAGCGTTTAAGCCACGAGGACATCAATTAATTTCGCTCGATAGAACGAGTCTATTTTCCGATCCGAATGTGCTTTCTTCTAATGTTTTAGGAGATAGAAGGATTGGTAATCTGAGGTCTCCGCATTTCAAGATTGAGCATGATCAAATATTAGTTAAGGCCAAGGCAAGGAAGGTTTTTATGCGAGTGGTAATTGATAATTATCATATGGGTAAACACTCGGGTTTACTTTTTGGTGGAACTGTGATTAAAGAGGCAAATTCCGAGGGCGATTTTAAGTGGTTTAGTTTATCGCCAAAGAAATATAAAGGTCATTGGGCTTATCTTGAATTTGTGGATCGAGGTACAGACGCTTATTTGGAAATTGATCAAGTTAGATTTGCCAAGACAGGAATTGGAAAAAGGCCAGATTCTAAATTTTCTCTTTTGCTGGGCACAGATCAAATAAATCAGAGTAACCTACCTCAATACCTTGATGACTTTCTCAAAAATTCATTTAAGAAGATCAAGGCTGGGGAGTTTTCCCCAGAAGAGTACTCGTTTTTAAATTATCTACATGATGAAGGTCTTATTCATCTCATTAACCAAGCAGTTGTTGACCAAGTGTTGGATAAAGCGCAAGTAGTTGATTCTGGAACCCCGCATGAACGATATGTATTAGCGATGGGGGAGGGAAGTGTGTTCCAAGGCAATGTTTATGTCCGTGGAAGTCCGCATAAACTTGGAGACCCTGTTTATGGGAGAAATCTAACCGCTCTCGGTGGGGAGTCAGGTTCGCGTTTGGACTTGGCGAACCAATTAACCTCTTCGGAAAATCCACTCGTTGCCCGTGTAATGGCTAATCGTATTTGGTTGCAATTTTTTGGGCGGGGTATCGTGCCCACTCCAGACGATTTCGGTCCGATGGGACAGGAACCAAGTCATCCTGAACTGCTTGATTGGTTGGCCAATGACTTTAGGGAAAACAATTGGTCTGTGAAGGACTTGATTAGGAAAATTGTTCTTTCTCAAACCTATCGTCAATCAAGCTCTTTAAATCCCTCGAATGACAAAAAGAAAGTCAATCTGTCAGATCCTGAGAATATATTACTTTATAAAATGCCTATTCGTCGGTTACAGGCAGAAGCCATTAGAGATGCAATTTTGTCATTTTCTGGCCGAATCGATAAAAAGCTCTTTGGTCCTTCGGTTCCTATTTACAAAACCGCCTTTATGACGGGGAGGGGTGGGAAGAAAAACGGACCTCTGGACGGATCTGGGAGAAGGAGTATTTATGGTTCAGTTTACCGAAATTTTCTTTCACCTTTTATGTTGGCTTTTGATCAACCGGCTCCTTTTGGGACCAAAGGGAAAAGATCGGTTTCTAATGTTCCGGCCCAGTCTTTGGCTTTGATGAATGATCCTTTTGTAATTGGTCAATGCAAGATGATGGGCACAAATATTTTTCAGGCAAAGATGACTAAATCCGAGTCGGTTGTTAGTCTCTTTGAAATGATCACAGGTAAACCTCCAAGCCACAAAGCCCAAAAACATCTTTTCGCTTTTTTAGAAACTCAAACGAAAGCTCATGGAGGTCTCAATGAATATGTTTGGGCTGATTTAGCACATGTTTTGATTAATTCAAAAGGATTTCTTTTTCTCAACTAAAACTTCGAAGCCATGCATTGTAACCAATTTAATACACCATTATCTCGTAGGTCTATGCTTCAATCCTGTGCCATGGGATTTGGAGGACTCGCTTTTTCTGCCTTATCGAATGATTTATTAGCTTCACCCTTGGCACCCAAGAAACCACATTTTACACCAAGGGCTAAAAATGTGATTTTTCTTTATATGGATGGCGGGCCATCCCATGTGGATATCTTTGATTACAAGCCTGCATTGGAAAAATATAACGGGAAAGACCCGCGTGAAGTAATCGGAAAATTAGCACCGACTCAGTTTGATAATATTGGTAAAATTTTAAAGAGCCCATGGGAATTTAAACAAAGGGGACAGAGTGGGCACTGGGTATCCGATCTTTTTCCCCATATTGCCCAAGATGATGTGATTGATGAGATCTCAATGGTAAAATCAATGACTTCCAATTTTTCCGAACATACATCCGCCAATTATTTTTTACATACCGGAAGTGGATTTCAGGGGCGTCCAAGTATGGGTGCATGGTTTGGCTATGGATTGGGGACAGAGAACCAAAACTTGCCAGGCTTTGTGGTTTTGAATGGTGGGCTTATTCCACCGGGGGGATTGGATTGCTTTGGTTCTGGTTTTTTACCAGCCAGTTATCAGGGCTCAGTTTTTCTTCCTCAAAATGAACCGGTTGCTAATATCAAACCGAAGGAGAGATCAGTTGAATTACAAAAAAATAAACTATCTCTGCTGTCAGAATTAGATAGCTCATCTTTGCAAGAAATGGAATTTGACCCCCAAGTTGAAGCTGCAATTCAAAATTATGAGACTGCCTATCAGATGCAGACATCGGTGCCGGAACTTATGGACCTTTCAGGAGAATCGGAAGTAGTAAAGAAATCGTACGGTATGGATTCTGATTTTAAAAATACACGAACATTTGGTATGCAATGCTTATTGGCGCGCAGACTTGTTGAGCGAGGAGTCCGTTTTATTGAACTGACCTGCCCAGGTGGGAACGGAGACCGCTGGGATCAACACGGTGGTTTGGTTGATGGTCATGGCAAAAACTGTAAGTCTGTTGACCAACCTATAGCCGCTTTAATCCGTGATTTAAGAAAGCTTGGTATGTTGGATGAAACTTTGGTTGTCTGGACAGGAGAGTTTGGTCGTACGCCATTTGCCCAAGGTTCGAACGGGCGAGATCACAATCCCTTTGGATTTACAACTTGGTTTGCGGGTGGAGGGGTTAAACCGGGTCTTAGCGTAGGTGCAACGGATGAGTTTGGTTACAAAGCGGTGGAAAACCGTTATGAAATTCATGATCTTCACGCCACAATGCTTTATTTATTGGGTATTGAGCACACTGAAAGTACTTTTCGCTTTGGTGGGAGGGATATGAGATTAACTGAAGTCTTTGGTCATTTGATTAAAGAAATTCTTTAGTACAAATCTAATTTGTATAGATTATTCTGTCATTTTTCCATTATGAGTACCTCATTAACGTACTAAATTAATAAATTTTATCTCGATAAATAATTCTTGCTTAATAATATAATTCTCATTCAATAAAATTCACTAAGCTTCTGTTTTAAGAAAGCTGTCTGCTTATTGGAATGAATGAAAATTTAGATAATGTAACACTGATCAAAGAATCTCCATCTCTGGAAGGTCCTTTTTCGAGTTACCTCAGAACATACAGATTGCTTAATAGCTTATTATTGGCTCTCTTTTTCATGGTACTGACATTTTCCATTTTTTGGAACATGATGATGGGGTTACCATTAAGTGATGATGCTGGGTCAGATTTTTCGGATGCGGGTCAACCCACAGCGGCACCCAAGAAACAGGAACAAAAAGTCAGGTTGATGCAAAGGCAAAAGCAGGCAAAGCCATCTCAAACTTTTACTTTTCAAGCCCAGGCAATTTCTGATATCTCAGCTCCTGTAGTTGATATAGAGACAAAATCACTTAATCCGGCAATCGCTATAAGTCCAATGGGAAATGTTGGTGATGTCAGTGTAAATGTGGATATGTCCGTATTAAATAAGGCCTTCGCATCAAACTTTATGGGAGTGAAATCCAAGGCCAATAAAATTTTGTTCATAATTGATTATTCTGCCTCAATGAAGGGCCGCGATAAAGTTATGAGAAGTGAATTGGGTAAAGCGATTGAAAAGCTTCCAGCAGTGGGTTCGTTCGCCGTTATTTTTTTTAGTGGACCCACTTGGGTGGCAGGTGAAGACGCTAATGTATTGCATAAAAATTGGAGTGGTTCTAATAATGGGAGTGGCTGGAAGCCCAATGAAGGTTATAAACCGGTAAGACCAAAATGGCTTCCGGTAACTCCTTCCAATAAAAAGAAATTAATCAAGGCAGTTTATGATACGCCACTTACTTTTGGTACTGTGTGGGATAATTCTTTCGAGTGGGCATTTTACATGAACCCGAAACCGGATGTTATTTATTTTATGACTGATGGGAATGCCAATAAAAATTTGCAGGGTATGGATATAATTAAACAGAAAAAAGGCAGGACTAAAATATATACAATTGGATACGGTGCTCCCGCTGGTGCGAAAGCACCACTTGAAGAGATCGCGGCAATGACTGGTGGGAAAAGCAAATTTGTGGAAATGGATGAGATTCGGATGATGGAAAAAGAAATTGATGCAAATGGACAAGTGAACTGATTATGACAATGAGCTATGGTAAAGGCAGGGTTTTTCATACTCCTATGGGGCATGCTGATTATTCTATGAGTTGTGTTGGTTTTTAAGATGTTTTAAGAAGGTGAACAGAATGGATTGCAAAAGGGAAAGTTACCTTAAAGTTATCAGGGAATTTTCCAGATTCTGATAAAACTTCTTCTAATTAATTTGTTAGAAAGTTTTTGTACTTTCCAAAAAAAAGACCATCCGTAGATGGTCTTTTTTATATTCCTAGTGGATGAAGGAAATTACTCGGAAGCGTTTGTCTCTGCTTCGGTCGCATTTTCATCACCACCTTCGCCTGCACCACCGCCGCATGATGCGAAGAGGGCTAACGAAAGAATACTGAGGAGGGTCAGAATATTTTTCATGACAACTTGTTTACTTTGTTTGTAGTGATAATTCTTGGTTTAATGTTGATTATATCAACTACTTCAAAATTTAGAATTCTGTCATTCTGTCAAGGCAATATAATTTTTATAAAAGCCTTAAACTTTTATTTAATTTTCCATTCTCATTGCAAAATATTTGTTAATTTTGTTGGTTGAATAGATGTATTATATAG
>CBFIBI010000031.1:0-23030 GCA_965660725.1 Opitutales bacterium | reverse complement strand
ACAATATTGATCTGCCAAAACTGCGCTTCATTGGAGTTGGGCCCGATCCAGGGCAAATAATTTCAAAGGTTCCAACGACTCGTGAGCTTATCAATCTTTCATGATAATTTATGTTCTCGGAACCAGTAGCATTAGAAAGTTTCAAGAACCGATTTACTTGGAGTGACATAGACCTTCAGATGTTGAAAACGCATCTTCGTTTATGCGTGGAAGAAGAAATCGGTAGCATTAAAAAAGGCTTAAATTTAGGCGATATAACAACGGAATCATGCAAGATTTCGGGAACAGGTCGTGCACAAATCATTGTTAAAGAAAAATTAATAATCTGCGGTCTACCCATTATTCCTATTATACTTGATGAATTTAATGCCAATTCTGTTGAAATTGAATGGCATGTGAAGGAAGGAGATAACCTAGAAGCCGGTACAATAGTCGCGACCTTGAGCGGTCAACAGAAGGAAATTCTATTAACAGAAAGGACTGTTTTGAATTTTATTCAAAAACTTTCTGGAATAGCCACTTTAAGTAATGTCTATGTCAAAAAAATTATTCCTTATGGAGTTGATTTATTAGACACAAGAAAAACTACTCCTAGCTTCAGGCAACTAGAAAAATATGCTACTGCTTGTGGGGGAAGTTACAATCACAGACTTGGACTTTTTGATCGAATTTTAATTAAAGATAATCACTTGGCCGCGTTAAAGATCAAATGTTACAACAAACTAACCGAGATGCTGGCTGACATAAAAAAGAAATTCCATAACTATATTGTTGAGGTTGAAGTTGATTCAATAGAACTTGTTGAACCTGTAATTAAAAGTAATGTTGATGCAATTTTACTTGATAATTTTTCTACTGAAGAAGTAAAAAATGCAGTTAGTATTAACAAAAACAGAGTAGTTATCGAAGCAAGTGGAGGTATAAACTTAAATTCTATAACTGAATATGCTAAGTCAAAACCACATTTTATTTCAACAGGTTCACCAGTGTACACTAGTCATTGGCTAGATATAGGTCTTGATTGGCAATGAGATGTTATAATCGTGTCTAAATACCCAACAGGTAAAAAAAAGGGCAATTCTACTCAAAGAATTCCCAGAAAAAATAAAAACGAAAGTGTTAACTCTTTTTTACTAAGAATACTCCTATACAACTCTCCATTTTATATATCCGGAAGTTTGTTAGCTGATAAATTAAAAATGTCTAGAGTAGCTGTGTGGGCAAGAGTTAATAAATTAAGAGAAGAGGGACTAGTTATTGAGGCGACCCGTAATAAGGGATACCGGATAGCAGCTGAACCAAATAAAATTAATAAGTATCTTCTAGAGGCTTGGATATTTAAAATTGATAAAACTTATAAAATTTTTGTATACGATTCGATTGAAAGCACAAATACAGAAGCCGAGAAGCTTATCGCAAATGGTATAAATGGACCTTTCGCTGTTGTTGCAAATTATCAATCTGCGGGACGAGGAAGATTAGGTAGGAAATGGTATAGTCCAAAAAGTGGTAATTTAAATATATCAATTGCAATAAGACCTAATGTTAACTTAGTTAAATTAAGAACCCTTACTTTATGGCAGGCTATTAAAATCGTAGAACTATTAAGGGACCTTACTGGCAATCAAAAGATATCTGTAAAATGGCCTAATGATTTAGTAATTGAAGATAAAAAGCTTGGTGGAATGCTTACAGAAGCATCAATCGATAGCGATAGTGTTAAAGCATTAATATTTGGGTTAGGTTTGAATTTAAATTGTAATAAAAACCGGTTTCCGAGTGAAATAAGAAAAACAATGTCTTCCCTTAAGGAGATTACAGGTAGTTCATTTAAAATAAATGAGATTACAGCTAGACTATTAAAATGTATTCATGATTCATTAGAACAAACAGTTCAAGGAACAATAGCGGATAAGCTAGTCAAAGAATGGGAAAAAATAGACTCATTAAAAAATCGTAAAGTAACCATAATAAACAATAAAAAGAAGATTACTGGGATAGCTGTTGGAATAAATGAGGATGGTAGCATAAAAGTTAAATTGCCAAATAGTGAAGTAATTTCCATTCATAGTGGCGAAGCAACCATAGAAAAATAATGAAATTAACATATTCTGGATATGCTATAGATATTGGAAATACTTCTACTAGAATTGATTTATTTTTAAATGGCAAAGAAGTAGACTCCATAAATACTAGCACTCATTTGTTAAAAGAAAATGCGTTAATTATCTCAAATTTCATTAAAAACCAAACTTTGCCAATTACTTATTGTTCAGTTGTACCATATGCAGAAAATTCACTCAAGAAGTTCGCGATCTTCAAAAATGTGCAATTATTTAATTTATGCTATAATTCAATACAAAATATAAAAATTGCATACCCCAAACCACATGAAATCGGACAAGATAGATTAGCAAATATTATTGCATCTTATTATCTAAAAAAATCACCGTGTATTTTAATTGATGTTGGCACTGCTACTACCTTTGATGTAATTTCGGAAGAAAATGGTTATATTGGGGGTATAATTACGCCTGGCCCACAGGGATTCTTAGACTTTCTCAATCAAAATACAGCTCTCTTACCAAAACTAAAACTTAATGAAGATTTTAAATTAGATTATATAATCGGTAAAAGTACAGAGGAAGCAATGCTACATGGGACAATCATTGGATTTCCAGCAATGATCATTGAAATATTAGATTCAATCAAGAATGAATTGAAAGGGAAACAGCCCTCTGTAATAATTACTGGGGGTAACGGTAAAATTCTAAATATTAAAGGATCTTCGTACTTACCAAATATAACGACTCTTGGATTAGCTATCGCTTATCAAACAAATTCTGTAACAACATTATCACAAGAATGACCTCTGAGAGCAAACCTGTACCAATAATTGAAGTACTAAACTTAAAAAAAAGTTATGGTAAAATTAATGCACTTAAAGGTATAAGTTTCTCGATTGGAAAAGGCGAAATTGTTGGATTTTTAGGTCCTAATGGGGCAGGTAAAAGTACAACCTTAAGGATTTTATCTGGGTTAATTAGTGCTGACTCAGGTGAAGCTAAAGTATGCGGAGTTGATATTGCCGAAGGAGATGGTGAAGTTAAAAACCTTATTGGTTACTTACCCGAAAACAATCCCCTTCCAGAGGATTTAAGAGTCATTGAATACCTCAATTTTAGAGCAAAGCTTAAAGGATTACACGGTAGTCGCCAAAGAGAAAGGGTGAAAGTTTCCCTTGAAATCTGCGACCTGGAACGAAAATTTTCTGAAAGGAAAATTGGTAATTTATCTAAAGGCTACAGGCAAAGAGTCGGAATTGCCGATGCCATTCTTGCTGACCCAAGATTAGTAATTCTAGATGAGCCAACCATCGGTTTAGATCCCCATCAATCAGCAATTACTAGAAAGATGATGGAACGCCTTAAGGGGGAAGTCTCGTTCCTGTTATCTAGTCACATTTTATCTGAGGTTGAAGCATGTTGCGATCGAATGATCATACTGAGTCATGGACAAATTGTAGCCGAAGGGTCACTTTACGAATTGCAAAAAGCGTTTATTCAAAAAACTAAATTTGAAATTGTTGCTAAAACCGAAAAGATTGACATTCAAAATATCATCAGAACAGTAGATTCATCTTGCGAACTTATCAGTGTTGATCCTGTTGACCTTAATGGAAAAAGGAGATTTGTGTTTTCAACAGATAATGGTGAAGATCATGCTGAACATATTATTCGAAGTTTATTTTCTCAAAGTTTATTCAAAATTTTTGAATTTATAATTACAAAGCCCAACTTGGAGACAATATTCCTAAAAGCTACAAAACAGAACTGGGATAAAAAGGATCTAATAAATAGAAACAAAACAAAATAATGCATTCCTATTTTGTAATTTTAAGATATGAGCTTTTTCTACTTTTCATATCACCTGCATCATATGTTTCCACATTTTACTTCCTCTCTCTCATTGCAGTAGGTTTTCGTTATTTCATAGAGAGTTTTATTTTCACCGATTGGATCCTGCCTCCGCTCTCTTCTCTTACAATCGCTATATTTTTTGGTTCTCCTGCATTTGTTCCCTTCATTACTATGAGATGTTTCTCTGAGGAAAGGAAACTTGGGACTCTCGAAACATTATATGCTGCTCCAATAAATTTTATCAGTTTAGTATTAGGCAAGTGGACTGCGTGTTATATACTTTTTCTAATCATAACACTTTTATCTTTTTGTTTTCCGGTATTACTTTGCATTTTATTTCCTGAGCAGGGGGAAAATCTAGGATTTTTTACCAGAGGAGCTTGGATCGGTAATTTATCTTTTATTATTTCATATGGTGCGACTTTTACTGCTATAGGAGTCTTTTCCAGTGCCGTTACCAAAAACCAAATGGTTGCAGGAATGCTTACATTTACTCTACTTACGATTTTCCTTAGCATGATGACATTTAATTTTAAATCTGACACTAGCCATTACTATTCTGCAAAATTTGACCAGATACTCCTAGCTTGCTTCGACTTCCTTAAAAACGGATTAAGCAAACTTGAATTCTTTAGTAGTGGAATTATCGAAATTAAAACCATACTTAATCAAGTTTCAATTACACTATTTTTTTTAATTCTAACCGTAATTCAAATCGAAAGACTTAATAAATAATGGATTTTAAACAATCAAAGATTAAGAAAAAAAGAGATATATGGCTCACTACATTTTTTCTTGTTTCCTTATTTTTTTTAACAATCTACTTAACTTCAAAGATTAGCTTAACCATAGATTTTTCTGAAGAAAAAAAACATAGTCTATCACTCGACACCAAAGTTTTAATTAATAAAATAGAGTCTCCTATAGACTTCATCATTACAATACCGGAAACGAATAAAAACCCCAAAATAATCCAACGACTACTTCACGACCTTGGTATTGTGTTAGATAGCTTTGAGAAATATAAAACCAAGTATCCCATTAGAATTCACCGTGTGAATATAGATACTTTGCAAAACACTCAGTTAGTTCAAAAATATAACTTAACAGAGCGAAATGTTATCATTGCATGTACTCCTAACAATAAAAGAAAAATCATTTTTAGATACAATCAAATAGAAGGTGAAAATATCTTAGACACCAATTCAATCTACCGTTCAAACAACTCAGCAGCGAGAGAATCAGTTTGGCAATCAGGTTTTTACAGCAATTGGAAAGAATCTGTTAATGGTATTTTAGAACCAACAAAATTCAATGGTGAAGAATTGATCCTAAGAACTATTTTAGAAATAGCATCCCCTAAAGAGGACCGTCATATGGTATATTTTACTCAAGGGCATGGGGAGGGAAGCCCATCGAATGTTAATCCAGATAATGGATATTCTGAACTTAGAAGTATTTTTGAAAATTATGGTTTAGATGTATCAACTATAAATCTTTCTCAAAAAAACCTTATTCCAAATGATTGTAAAATTTTAGTCATAATTGGTCCCAATGGATTATTTTATGATAAAGAAATTTCCTTGATAAGGAGCTTTCTGAATAATGGAGGAGGACTTCTAATTGCCCTTGACCCAAATGAAGAAAATTCAGTCATAGATAAACCTGCTTACGGTTTACGTACATTATTAAAGGAATGGGGCATAAGATGCCATGATATGCTGTTATACGACCCAGACAGGAGAAATTTCGATGTATTCTCTGGAGACTATTGGTTAAAAACATACTCTAAGAATTCTAAAAATTCGATAGTCGAGGAATTACGAAGCGGAATGTACTCTATAAAATCATCTAGGTTGCGACCCGTAGAAGCAATTATTCCTGAATCAGAAGATTACGAAGTTAATGAAATCATTTTTTCGTCTAAATCTTCGTGGGCTGTATCTTCTTGGACAGATAGGACATTCCCGCCAACTAAAAATAAGCTTTTGGACTTAGATGGTCCAGTCCCGATTATTGTGACTTCCAAAAAATATGCATTAAATAATGACCAAAGTAAGAACTCTAGAATAGCAGTATTAGGTAGTTCTAGTATCGTGAATAACAAAAAACTTAAAGAAAGTACTGGTAATAAAATTATTTGTAAGAATCTTATAAACTGGCTGTCAAAAAAAGAACAACTCACTGCAATTGAAGGTAAAAAATTAGAATTTTATAATGTCGAAATGAATGAAGAAGAGTTTCATGAACTGCTTTACAGTATGTCCATAATTCCTTTTGCTATCGCAATACTAGGCGGATTCGTCGGTTGGCTAAGAAAAGATCTTTAAATGAACAGAATCAAATCAATCCTTATCATTTTTAATATTATTCTTTTTTTGATAATTTATTTTTCTCATCGAAACATAGAAGATGATTCAACAGAAAAATTAATTAGGGAAATAACAGAAATTAACAGTATTTCTAAAATTAAGATAAAGTATAATAACCAAGAAATATCCATGATAAGGGATGGTTATAATTGGAACATCAATCACCCTATAAAATGGGGAGTTAACTATTACGCTATATCAAAATTTTTAAATGTTTATTCACATATTAAACTAAGTAAATTCAGTAGCCTAAAAGAACTAAAGGAAAGAGGTGAAATCCTCGAAGATTATGGAATTGATTCCAATTCAAAAGTCATAAATGTAACCCGTTCAGAAAACTCTATTCAATTCATACTAGGAGCACCGAGCCGTGACGGAAAGTCAATTTATTGCCAACTTGGATTCAATAATATAAAGAACGATGAAATATGGCGAATTTCAAAAGATATTAACGAAGTAAGCACCTCTACTCTCCCAGAGTGGACTGACATGACTCTTATAAATACTAATTTTTATAAGGTAGACAGTATTTCGGCATCCTTTAAACCTGGAATTGGAGAAGGAACTCAAACTGTTCTTGTTAAAGATAAAAATGAATGGAAATTCACATATCCTTTTATCGAAAAAGCAAACTCAAACGAAGTTAGATTACTTATAAGTAATTTACTTAATGAAAAAATAAGTGAAATCGAAGGGGAATCATCAATAGATTTAAAAAACGAATGGAAGGCAAAGCTAGTAATTATGTCTAGTGATACCAACAAAACATTTTACTTAAGTGACTATATCGAGGACGCAAATCGCAAATTCTGTTACTGTGCAACTAATTTCTCAGAAAATATCTTTAAGATAAAATCAACTTTTATCGATATGCTACAAGACTGGACAACAAAATTAAGAGAAAAAAGAATATTCAATTTTGATCATAATAATATTACCGAAGTAAAAGTTCGTAATATAAAAAATGAATTTTCCTTAAAAAAAGATCAAAATTTATGGGTAGTATCTAAAGAATCAAATAAGACAATAAATGGAGATTCAAAAATGATTGAAGATTTAATCAGAGATTTAAATCAAATGGAAGTAAGCGAATTCATTTCCTTTAACCCCTCTCAGCAGCAAATAGACACATCAGAATTTGATGATGCATCAGTCACTCTAGATATCGTGTTTGATGATACCTCTTCTGTAAAAATACTAAGTAGTAAAACATCTGAAGATGCTTCGTTGTGGAAAGTTTTCATACCACAACAATCGATATTGTGTTTAGTTGAGGAGAAATGGTCTAATATAGTAGATAGAATGAGTTACGAATTTCGCAACAAAATCATTTTTAACGAAGATATAAAAATCAATTCGATAAAAATAAGTGAGAACTCAAGTAATGCCCAGCTTAATGAATACAACAATTCTAAACTATTGACAGAGTTTGAGAGCTTAACACTTGATTCATATTTAAATACTAGTAGCAAAGATGATGGAACTTGGTACAAAGGAGATTGGGTTCCATGGAAGTATAAAGTCGATTTTAGATACAATCAAAAAGAAGATAACAAAACTAAAACAATTATGTTAAGTGAACGCTTAGGAGCAACTTTATGGTTAGGTTGCTTTAGAGATAGTAATTTAACTTTTAATCTTAAAAATAAATATATTACAAGTTTTCAAAATTTGATTAACCAAAATTAAAAAATACTCATACTTTGAATCCGAAGAACATATTCAGAACACAATCAAATTCAAAAATAAGTATTTATTTTTTAAGCATTATCACAAGTTTTCAATTAGTTATATTATCATTTGACCATCTCACATTTAGAATTCCTTTAAAATCAATTAAACTAATTGAAGATGCAGTTCCAATATTACAAAACTGTACATACAGAAATTTAAGCTTTCAAAGAAAATCCTTTTTTTTAGAAGAAATTAAATTCAAAGACAGAAAATATAGATACGAGATAAAGTGCACAAATGTGCTAGTCAAATTTTCGAACTATTTGGATTTAATTTCCCTGAAACCGTCTAATTTTCTTGTTGGAAAATTGACTATTTCATTCACAGAAAATAAAAATCCTATAAACATAAATGCTTTAGACATTAATTTTTTAAAGGATAAATTACAAATACTATTTGATCTTAATTCGAAATACATAAATGTTGAATCTAAAGGCCTTATCACGAGAACTTTTGGTAAAAATCAAAAAAGTAATAATTTTTTTAATATTAGTCAATTAGATCGATTTATAAATCTATTTGATAATCTACCTGATAAATATTTAGATCGATTTTATGATTCAAAAAACAAGCTCTCGTATATTTTAAATTTCACCGTAAATGATAGTTACCTATTATATATTAATCAAAAGGGAAATGCTGACAATAATTTATTACATTCTGACTATTGCTCTTACATCGAAATAAACAAGTCTAATAATAAACTACAGAAACTTGGAGTTAGAATTAAAGACTTGATTCTCAAATTCAAAAATCAATCACTCACTTTTGGTATACATGAAATAAAAAACTTAACTCAAAATTCAGATAACCTAGATTTTCAGATAAATACTAAAGATATCCTTGGGGCAGGCAAAATTAATGGTTCCTTCCCAAATATAGAATCTTTCACAAAGAAGTCTTCTTCAGTTATTAATTTTTCCCTTTTCTCTGATTCAAACTCCTGTAAGATTTCTAACTCAATCGACTGGAATACGGACACCAATGATTTTCGAATAAAAGGTTTAAATTATTTTTTCCCCGATAATTTAGATCTTTTTATTTTAAGAGATAAAAAAAGAATTGATCTATTTACTGGTGATGCTTTCAAAGTGAACATTGCTTCACTAATAAATGGTTCTAGTGTAATTCATAATTCATTAAACATTAAAGCAAATAACTTCTCCGTTCTAAATTCTCCCAAGGGAAACTATTTTGCAAACGGGCAATTAGACTCTAACTTTTCAGTATACTTGAATAAAGTAACTGGAATAATGGGCAGTAGTAATGTAAATGGTTCGTATTCACAAAAATGGTCTCCGAACTCTTATCAATTTATTGTAGACGGAAACTGCATTCCAACAGACATAAGCAATTGGTTCGGTAGTTGGTGGAGAGATATTTGGAAAGATTTTTCTTTTAGCGAAAGCGAAATCCCTTATGGAAATTTTATTATATCTGGAATTTGGGGAGAAAGTAATAATTCAATTACTTATGGACATGTCAATTGTAAGAACATTGTTTACAAACAGTTACCATTAGAAAGATCTATTCTCAATGTTGTAGTAGAGGGTAAAAATACAACTATTCAATCTAAATCCACTAAGCATGCCTTTGGTGAACTTAAAGGCACTCTATCATTTCAAAATAATAATGAGCAGTTGAATTATTCAATTGAAGGGGATTACCCTCTCAACATTGGGAAAAAACCTTTTGGTGAAAAAGTAGAAAACTACTTAAAAGACTTCAACATTACTAAAATTGACATTTTATCTGAGGGAGAAATACCAATATCAAAAATCGATTTAACATTACAAAAACTCAAACCATCCTTTTTTATAAGATTCAATGCGGATCAAAAAGGATCTTGGTTCGGGCTAAACTTTGAATCTATGACGGGATCTATAGAAGCAAATTCTTCTGATTTTTTGATAAAGTTAAATAATTTGAAAACAAATACAGGTGAATTGTCGTTGGAACTTAAAAATAATTCCACCAAAGATTGGATTACCTTAAATACCGATATCAAAAATTGCTTAATTTTCGAACTATCAAAATCGTTAACTTCCTTACAAAAAAAATCTAATCCTGACCAAATTTTCGATAAACAATATTCTTATGAGTCAAAAGAAAGTTTAATTGATTTAACATTACAAGCGTCTGGTCCATCTTCTAATTTTATGAAATTAAACGGTAGTGGTAAAATTAAAGTAATTGATAAAGAACTTAGTCGAATTCCTTTGTTTGGCTTCTTATCCGAAGGATTACTAAAATCGCCTATACCAATCCCAACAGGTTCCTTAAGTTTCGATACACTTGAAGGTTTATTTGAACTAAAAAACGAAAAGATTGTTTTTGAAAATTTAATTTTGTCTGGCAACTTATCTAAAGCAGAATGTAAAGGTTCTGTTGATGTTCTAAATAAAACGATTGATTTTAATGCAAAATTAAAATTATTGGGAAATATCCCTATCCCATTAATTGATAAAATAGCTTCCCTTGCTGACCCAGTATCTTTTCTGGCAGAATTTAAAATTTCAGGAGATTGGAATCAGCCATCTTGGAAACTACTTATTGATCCTCTCAAGAGTTTCCGAAATGAATAATGTAAATCTATTATTGCAACTTGCTTGAAATAGATTTTGATAACAACTTTTACTAACAAATATTTGGAGGAAATTATTTTGGACTTAAGCGAATTAAAAGGAATTATATCCTTGATGCAAAAATCTGACCTTACAGATTTAGAAATTGAAACCCAAGATTTAAAACTTCGTTTGGCTAGGCCTGGTAAAGCAATGCTAGCAAATGTACAAAATCCTGAATTACCCGTAGTCGTTAATACCGTTACGCCTGAAGTACCTTCGCAAAGTAAGGAGACATCGACTGAAGGAGCACAAATTTTCAAATCCCCTATGGTAGGAACATTTTACAGAAAACCTTCTCCAGATGACCCGTCCTTTGTTTCTGTTGGAGAAACTATCCAGATTGGCTCCGTTTTATGCATAATCGAAGCAATGAAGGTAATGAACGAGATTCAATCTGATCAATCTGGCGAAATTATTGAAATTTTAGTTGAAGACGGAGTGAGCGTAGAATATGGGCAACCTCTTTTCAAAATACGCATTTAAAATTCCGTCAGCATGATAAAAAAAATTCTCATTGCAAATAGAGGAGAAATTGCACTACGGATAGTTCGAGCATGCCGAGAACTTGGTATCCAAACTCTAGCTGTATATTCCGAAGCTGATGAGCAATCGCTTCATGTTCAATTGGCAGATGAAGCAATCTGCATAGGGCCACCAAGTGGAAGCGAAAGCTACCTTCGTGCTGATCGAATTTTGAGTGCAGCTGAAATTGGAGATATTGATGCAATCCACCCTGGGTATGGCTTTTTATCAGAAAATTCAGATTTCGTTGAACAATGCGAGTCATGTAATATTCAGTTTATAGGACCGAAGTCTGAAACAATAAAAAAGATGGGAGATAAAGCCATGGCTCGCGAAACAGTTCACAAAGCTGGAGTACCCATAATTCCTGGAAGCGATGGTCCCCTTGCAAACGAAATTGAAGCTACAAAAGTAGCTCAGAAGATTGGATTTCCAGTTATAATTAAAGCAGTTTCAGGAGGGGGTGGAAGAGGTATGAGAATTGCTCATAATGCAGTTACATTTGCTAAGGAATTTCTTGCCGCAAAAATGGAAGCTGAAAAAGCTTTTGGTGATGGATCATTGTATGTTGAAAAATATCTAGAAAACCCTCGCCATATTGAATTTCAAATACTTGCCGACAAACACGGAAACATGATTCATTTAGGTGAGCGAGACTGTTCTGTTCAAAGGCGTCATCAAAAAGTAATAGAGGAAGCTCCGTCGCCATTTCTTGATAAAAGTTTGAGAACTAGAATGGGCAAAGCTGCTATAAAAGCTGCTGAAGCTGCTGATTATGTGAATGCAGGCACAATTGAATTTCTCGTTGATGCTAAGGGGAAATTTTATTTCATTGAGATGAATACTAGGATTCAGGTGGAACACGCTGTTACTGAAGAAGCAACCGGAATTGATTTAATTAAAGAACAAATACAAATTGCATCTGGGCAAAGACTTTCTTTTTCACAAAAAGATATTGTATTGTCGAAACACGCAATTGAATGCAGGATTTGTGCAGAAAACCCGTCCAAAGGTTTTACACCTTCTCCAGGTACAATTGATCTTTATTATGCTCCTGGTGGACATGGAGTAAGAGTAGATTCACACGCCTACGGAGGTTATCATGTCTCCCCTCACTACGACAGCATGATCTGTAAATTAATAACCTACGGAAGGACTCGTAAGATTGCTTTAGATAGGATGTACAGGGCTTTAAGCGAATATATAATTAGAGGAATTGATACAAATATTGATTTTCTCAAGGCTGTAATTCTTGACCCTGCCTTTCGTCAGGGTGAAGCCACAACATCCTACATCGAGGACTTTCTAGCCCGTGCCCCCAAGGACTTATTAGATAACAATGTTAAAGAATCTATAAAATGAGTAAAAAAACAAAGGATGATGATGATACCTCGATACCAACAATTACTGAAGAGTCCAGCGAGCTTGGTACTATAAGAATTAATCATAGCGTAATTGCAGGTATTGTAAGACTTGCCACTCAATCTGTCCAAGGAGTTGTTAATGTTGGTTCAGCAGGAGTTGTCGAAGGCTTAACAGATTTCTTTTCCAAAAAAGAATCCGAGCGCGGAGTTAAAGTAACTGAATCAAGCGAAGGTGGTTATGAAATAGAAGTTCGTGTGGTTCTAGAATTTGGGGTTGATCTTGCAAAAACTGGAGTTGCAATACAAGAGAGCATCAAAGACCAAATCCAATCAATGACAGGCAATCAGGCGAGGTCCATCGATGTTATTATTGATGATATCAAACTGGAAGCTAATGACAAGGATTCTGATGATGATAATTGGCCAACTGATTCATCTTCTTAACTCCTAAATTCCAATGCCCGCTGAATATTGGTCAACTCTTCAAAAGTGGACATTTGAAGAAGCATTAAAAAATCCAATTTATTTGTACTCCTGCATAACTCTCATAAGCCTTTGTCTCATCTGGCTCCTAGTTAGAAAGCTAAAGCAAGAGCTGATTCCAGTTTTTTCAGACAATGACGGGCAGGTCAAAATTACACAAAATGCACTCCATGAGTTGGTAAAAAATTGTTCAGAAGAAATCCCTGGTATATTTTCACCTTCTACAACTATTTTCAAAAAGCGTTCCGGAATATACCTCAGAATCAGAATTCTGATTAAAAAGAATTCTGACATTAAAGCATTAAGAAGTAGCCTTCAAAAATCTATCGAAAATACTTTGGTTGAAAACCTTAACTTTAATAATTACAGTGGCTCAGATATCATAATCAAAGGCTTCAAGCAGGAAAATTAGTTTTTATTTATCCTTTTTAAAACTGGTGTAGTCACATTGATATTAATATTTGTGTTTCTCACTTTTATTGTCCAACCGCTGTTTTTTGTCTCTTTAATAAAATTAGATTCTACAAGCATGCTTCCAATAGGTTTTCTTAGAACAGGCGAATAACCTCCAGACAAAACCCTACCACTTGGTTTACCCTCAAAGAAAACTTGATCCCCATCTCGAGGGGTTCTTCGATTTTCCGTTTCATAAAATAATATTTTAGGCGAAATTCCTTTATCTTTTTGATCCAATAAAGATTCTCGTCCAATGAAGTTTTGCTTGTCCCATGATATTGCCCAATTCAAACCAGCCTGCAAAGGGGAAATCTCGTCTGATAACTCATTTCCGTAAAGTGGATAACCTGCCTCTAATCTTAAGCTATCTCGGGCAGCCAAACCCGCCCATTTTAGATCTCCTTTGTTTACGTAATGCCTGAAGCTATCAATAAAAAAATTAATTTTTTCTAATTTACAATAAATTTCAAATCCAACTTCTCCTGTATATCCTGTCCTAGCAATAATTGCCTCTGTCAATTTGAAACCTTGATCAATGAAACACATCTTAGCGATGTGTGACAAATCATAATCTAAAACAGTAGATAAGATATCCTGGCTTAGCGGACCTTGGATAGCCAACTGAGCATATTCATCTGACAAGTCTTGGATTTCACATTTATAAGAACATTTATGCTCCAAAAGGTAGTTAAAATCTTTTGTAATATTTGAAGCGTTAACGCACAATAGAAATTCAAAATCTCCTTTTTTGTAAACAATAAGATCATCAACAGTCCCACCGTCCTCAAAACAAATCGGTGAATAAACCGCTTGTCCATTTTCAATATTTTGGACCGAATTCGTTAGAATATGATCAAGGAAAGCACTTGCATCTTGACCAAATACAAGAATTTCCCCCATATGACTAACATCAAATAAGGATGCTTTATTTCTAGTATTTATATGTTCTTCAACTGAACTTCCGTATGACACTGGCATATTCCAACCAGCAAAATCAGTAAATCTAGCAGAATTTCTAACATGTAAATCATGAAGAGGTAAATTTTTTATCTTGGTCATTTGATTCTTTGAGTATTAAATTGTAGATAGTTTATCGTTTATGAATTCATATTGCTCAAGTAATTTTTCTCATTAATTAACTAACATAATACCCTTGATTAACGAACTTGTCATAGCCGTTTCTCTAACCATTGGAATTTCAGCTTTATGCTCTACCCTTGAGGCCCTTATTTTAAGCGTTACAACTGCTGAAATCGAAAATCTAAAATTAGTTTCACAAAGACGAGGAAAACTATTAGAAAAATTCCATCAGGAAATAGAAGAGACTAGTTCTGCCATTTTAAGTCTTAATACTATCGCCAATACACTTGGAGCGACATTGGTTGGTGGTTTGGCCGAAACAACTCTTGGTGGCGGTGGAAATAATTTATTAATTTTTGCCTGCGGGATGACAATTGGAATTCTATTTTTTGCAGAAATTCTACCTAAAAACCTAGCATTTGCATATCGATCTGAATTCATTGGGAAATTTGTTTATCCGCTTTACTTTGTAAGATTTGTCATGTCCCCTTTTTCAAAAATATGTAAATACACTGTAAAGGTATTTGTTCCAGTAAAAGAGAAAAATAACTCGAGTGACGAAGAAGAAATTATTTTACTTGCAAGGAAAGGTGCTAAGACCGGCTCATTGACAAGTGAAGAGAGTGACTTGGTTACGAATTCACTTAGACTAGATAAAGTAGAAGTACATGAAATCATGACGCCCCGAACTGTTGTAACTGCTCTAGATGAAAACCTAAGCGTTAAAGATGTTTTCAAACTCCATCCCAATGTACCTTTTGCGAGAATTCCAATATACAGAGATTCAATCGATACAATATCTGGAATGGTTCGAAGAAGAGATTTACATAATGCGGTTGTAGAAAAAAACGAAAACATTCGGATTGGTAATCTTGCTAAAGAAGCAACTTTCGTCCCGGAGAACGCAACTGCAGATAAAGCATTGCGTTTGCTTTTATCTCAACACTGCCAATTAAGCATGGTCGTTGACGAGTTTGGTTCAGTAGTTGGTGTTTTAGCAATGGAAGATATTATTGAAAATATATTAGGTCAGGAAATTTTTGAACATGATGATCCTGCAGTTGACATGCGAGTACTCGCAAAGCAAAAACATCACCTGCAACTTCATAAAGACAAAAACAAATAAGATTCTTATTATCGTTTAACTTTTTGAATATGCTTTTATCAAATTTTTGGATTCATGATCTAAGTCCGTTTCTCTGGCAATTCCCTGAACCTTATTCTGACTGGGGACCAGGTGGCATAAGATGGTACGGCATCGCATACTTAATGGGCTTTTTAGTTGCGGCAAGTTTGCTTAAATTAGCTTGGAAAAAGAAGAGAAGTCCCTACGACTCCGAACAAATAATGAATCTTATAACATTCCAAATCATTGGTGTTTTAATTGGTGGGCGAATTGGGTATGTATTTCTTTATCAAGGAGATAAATTCTTAAATGATCCATTAATGTTTTTAAGAGTTTGGGAAGGTGGAATGGCAAGTCATGGTGGTTTCATTGGTGTTTGTATTGCAACAATTTGGTATGCAAAAAAATCAAACCAATCTCCGTTTCCTGTTGGTGATCTCATTGTCTACATTGTACCTCCTGGAATCTTTTTTGGAAGAATAGCTAATTTTATAAATGGTGAACTATGGGGCAAAGTAACTACCAAATCCTGGGGCGTACTTTTTCCGAAAGCACCTGACTTCATGCTTGAAATAGGAAGGCATCCTTCTCAATTGTATGCTGCAGCTTTAGAAGGTATTGTGCCTTTCATATATATTCAATGGAGATTTTGGCGTACCAATATCACTACTAAGCGCCCAGGAAGTCTAACTGGTGAATTCTTAATTATTTACTCAGTCGGAAGAATTCTAAATGAATTATTTCGAGAACCTGACGCATCTTTAATAGCCGGTATGTCTAGAGGACAATTCTATTCTATCTTCCTACTTGCAGGAGGGATTTTAATGATTTTTCTATCATTTAAGAAAAGTGTCAGTAAATAAAATAATTTTTCTTAAATAAATTAAAATTATGGAATTATTTTATTTTTATTGTTAAATAACTTTGACAGTTGAGTTAAAAATAAGGGTAATGATTTAATCTTTTATGATAGGGAACTTATTCGGCTTTTTGTCTAATGACATCGGTATAGACCTCGGGACTGCGAACACATTAGTTTTTGTTAAGGATCGCGGTATAGTTCTTCGTGAACCCAGTGTAGTTGCAAGATATAAAACAAGTAAAAAAGTTTGTGCGGTTGGGTCAGATGCCAAAAGAATGCTGGGAAGGACTCCTGGTACAATCGAAGCACTACGCCCAATGAAAGACGGAGTTATCGCAGATTTTGAGATATCCGAAGCAATGCTGCGTTACTTTATTGAAAAGGTGGATAAACGAAAACTTGTGCCTCCAAGAGTCGTAATAGCGGTTCCATCAGGTATTACTGCCGTGGAAAAGCGAGCAGTTAAAGATTCTGCAATACGAGCGGGAGCAAGAGAAGTTTTGCTGCTTGGTGAACCTATGGCCGCATCGATTGGAGCAGGGCTTCCAATTGATGAAGAATACGCCAACATGATCGTGGATATTGGTGGAGGGACTACTGAAGTTGCTATTATTTCAATTTCCGGAGTTTCTTTTCAAAGAAGTATCAGAGTTGGAGGTGATGAGCTCGATGAAGCAATAATTGCTTACATGAAAAAAGCTTATGGACTTTTAATCGGAGAACGTACGGCTGAGGAAATCAAGTTCAATGTGGGCTCAGCAGCACCAATTGTTAATGGAGAAATAAGCATGGATGTTCGTGGTCGCGATGCAACCGCTGGACTTCCTGTCACTAAGCATATTACTTCTCAAGAAATTAGAGAAGAAGCACTAAAGGAAGTTGTTACACAAATTGTTGACTTGGTCAAAAACGCCTTGGACAGATGCCAACCTGAACATTCTGCAGATTTAATTGACAGAGGAATAGTATTAGCAGGTGGCGGTGCACTAATTAGAGGTCTTGACCAAGTAATTAGTGATGCTACTGGTCTAACAGTAATCCAAGCCGAAGACCCTCTTTGTTGTGTAGCTAATGGCACAGGTAAATTCTTAAACCTGCTTGGTTCACTAACTCGCGATCAAGTTGACCGACTCGTAACGCAATAAATATTAGAGTTGGCTAAACAGTCTAAAAGAAGACAATTCCAACCTTTTTTATGGCTAGGTGGATTTATTCTTTTTTGGTGGGTGTTGCCAACAAGTGTTAAAATATTTACCAAGTCAACCTTTAGAGAATTTCAAGCACCGATCTGGGAATTGAGTTCTAGAGTAGAAGATCTAAGCAACTACTGGGGTCATTTAACTGATTCAAAGCAAACATTAATCGAGAAAGGAAAGAAATTATCGAGATTGAATGCCGATTTGAGTCTCCAAACGGTCAAAATTCTAGAGTTTGAAAAAGAAATTAACCGGCTTAAAAATTTAAAGAATTCAATTCAAAGCTTAAATGATTCAATTAATTTGGATAAAGCAAGAACTTTCAAGTCAGAAATCGCCAGAGTATCTATAAGGAAAATTAATTCATGGTGGCAAAAAATAACAATTAGAAAAGGTTTCAACTATGGAATAGAAAAAGGGCAAGGTGTTGTTTATAATGGAGGTATTTTCGGTAGAGTAAAAGAAGTTGATTCAAGATCATCAGAAATTGACTTAATAACAAATCCATCATTTAGAATTGTTGCTCACTTTGAAAAGGACAACAGACCTGTAAGATTTCAAGGTAATGGGATTAACACTTACGGTCTCCCACAAGGAATTGTAACGGATGTACCACACGATATAAGTCCAACCGATGAGAAACCACTAAGGTTACTAACATCATCGTTAGGAGGTAATTTTCCACATGGTATAGTCATTGGAACAGTAAAAAGACTAGAGGGTGGAGAAAATGGATTATTTAAAACTGGTGTTGTTTACATTGATAAGGAAATTAACAAAGTATACGAAGTAGCTGTATTAGTAAAAAGTGATTAATATGAATTTTGATATCGCAAAGATTGTAGCGTTAAAAATACTTTTGTATTCACTTATATTTACAATAATGATTTCTTTTGTAAATGACAGGATTATAAAATGGGGATTTTCACTTTATTTACCCGGTCTATTTTTTTTAATTCCAAGTATATATTTAAATTTCCAAAGTGGTTTTATAATATGTATCATAATTGGATTTTTCTTAGACACAATATATAATTCACCATTTGGTTTTCATAGTATAAGCCTAACTTTTTTTCAGATAATTGGAAGAATGTATCTCCAAGACTATGTTAACAATAAAGTATTTAGGACTTTGTTTATTCAATGCATAGCTAATTGCTTAATGCTGATAATATTATTTCTCGCTATAAAGTTAAGTATATGGGAAAGTGGAGAGTGGTCACTTGGTAGATTTACCATTGATATTGTTTTATCATCTTCAATATTATTAGCTCTTGCATATTGGCAAATAGAATTTGTTATAAAAATTTTAAAAATTAAAAAAACAACCTAATTAATAATAAAAACTTGAAAATATTGGAACAGTTTCATTCGGAAGAGAAAAGATTTATTGTTTTCAAAATTCTATATGGTTTTTTGTTTTTCCTGTTAATTGGTTTTCTTACAAATTTACAATTTTTAAAGAATGAAGAATTTAGAGATAAAGAAAGAATTCAGGGGCAAAGAAGAATTCTCAAACCAGGTGCAAGAGGCGATGTTTTCGACCGCAATCAAAATCTTTTAATTGGAAATAAAGCACAATTCACAGCTGTCCTTCATCTCGACCACATAAAAGATGAAATATGGAAAAAAAAGATTTCTTTAAAGAAAATTTCCTCTAAGTTTAGAGAGGACCTGAAAAAAGTTGAAGACCTGTCTATTGTAAATTTGCTTAATGCTTGCAGGGGCGTAGACCACATAATGAGAAGAGGAATCAAATTAAGAGGAAATAAAACTGATAAAGGAAAATTGACTAAAATATATATTAATAATGAAAGAAAAGATGTAAATGAATTAAATTACGGTTATTGGGCGTGTAATATTCAAATTAAAGACTCTCCATTAATTCAAGAAATCATTACAGAAAATACTGGTGATCTGATTGAATTTAGTGCTGCTGGTTTATTTAAAATCAATTTTCGGAAAATTTCTAACCGCAATGGTAATTCCTTTTCCCCATATAATTCAAATGACATTAAAAACGGATTTATTGAAAGTTTTTTTAATACTAATAAAAACGATTATAAACAGATTAATTTTTCTGTTAATTCGTTTAAAATTGGATGGGAAGCTCGATATTCAATTGTTGAGAATTATCTTAATAGTATAAATAAAATCACCGGTCGAAATCTTTCTCTTTCAATCGATCAAATTATTAAGCATTGGAATCAAATGCTTGTACTACCTTACGAACTTGCATCCGATCTAACTCCTAGAGAATATGCTCTTTTAATTGAATCTATACCTACTGATTCGCCGTTGAAAATTCAATCCAACTCTATCCGACACTATCCATTCAATTCGTCGGCATCTCACATTTTAGGTTATGTCGGAAGTGGATATCAACCCCAAACTGAAAACCTCAATGGTAATGACTTAGCTACTTTTGAAATAAAGGGTAAAAAAGGTAAATCTGGACTAGAAAAATTTTTTGATGACCACCTTAGGGGAAAAGATGGAGGAGATATTTGGAGAATTAACCCTATTGGATTAAGGTTCGAACAAATTGAGAAAAAACCTTCTCGTAAAGGTAAACCTCTTTACTTATCAATCGACATCGACTTACAAAAAAAGACTGAAATGCTTCTGCATAAGATGTCTTTAAAAGTACAAAATCACAGAATTCTTCCAGATGCTGATTGGAAAAAAACAATTCACAAAAGAACTCTTAATGAACTATTATCAAAAAATGAAAATGAAATCAGTCCAGAATTACTACTGTCCTCTTTTAAAGATGCACCATTTCCACTAGGTGCATCAGAGGCTTCAACTGTTGCTGGATTTAAAGGGACAAAAGCCGATGCAAATCAATTGCTCAGACTACTCTATTCAAAAGGTGTTCTCGAGAGAAGTCAGAGTGAGGAAAATAAATATTTCATAGCCCCGCCGCCACCTCCTCCTGCAGCAGGCGTGATGATAGATGTAGATTCTGGCGAAATTCTTACCTTAGCAAGTATTCCGAACTATAATCTAAGCGAATTGTCGCCAAGGATCTCACAAAACACATATGATAAGATTGAAAGACAGGAAGCTTGGTTGCCAAGAGCATGGCACCCTGGATATAGTCCAGCCTCCCCTTTTAAACTAGTTACAGCTGTAGCTGCTCTTCGTAATAATGTTATTACACCTGAAAAGACTCTTCTTTGCGATGGAATTTATAAAGGAATGATTTGCCATTGCTATCCAGGTAAACATGGTGAGATTAACTTAAGAGACGCTGAAGCACAAAGTTGTAATGTTTACTTTTTTAAACTAGCAGAATTACTTGGAGAAAGAGAGCTGATAAAGGAAGCTCATGCTTTTGGAATGGACATTTCCCCAAACATTGAATTACCAAGCTTACGTAACAGCCCTAATGTTCCAGATCCAACTTGGAAAAAACAGAATGTAGGAGAGCCATGGGCTTTAGAAGACACTTTCAACTTTGCCATTGGTCAAGGCGGGCTAAGACAAAGCCCGCTTCAAATGGCATGCTTCGCGGCCGCATTGGCCACTAAACAAAAGGTATTCGAACCAACCTTAATTCTTGGAAAAAAAACATCTAGAAAAACAACTCCAATTGGATTAAATGAGCATAAATACAACGCCATTATTGATGGTATGCACCTAGCCACTTTGAACGGAACAGCTAAAAGATGTCAGATTAAAGGTATTAATATAGCTGGAAAAACTGGAACCGCACAATGGCGGAACCATAACATGAAATTATCTTTAGCATGGTTTATTGGATTCGCTCCTGTAGAAAAACCTAAAGTCGCGGTTGCGGTCCTAGTTGAAGGTGTAATTCCACAAGATCACATTCAAGGAGGACTGACAGCTGCACCAATAGCAAAACAAATGCTCGAAGAATATTTCAGTAATCAAAAATATACATCAGAACAATTAAATTAAACATTTTTTACCAATGGTTGCAACAAAGTCAAACATGGTCGATATAGGCACAATAGCACCAGCTTTTTCTCTTTATTCACCCGTAACAAGTGAACAAATTTCCTTTTCAGAAGATTCAATAGGCAAAGGGTTTTTAATCGTATTCATTTGTAATCATTGCCCGTATGTTCTCCATTTAGCTCATCATTTTTCCGAATTGTTTAATTCTTTTCTTATTCAAGGTATAAAAGTGTATGCAATTTCATCTAACGATGTTCAAAAATACCCTCAAGATAACCCTGCTAATATGGCCAAATTAGCAAAAGAATTGAATTTTAAATTTCCGTATCTTTACGATGAGGATCAGTCTGTTGCAAAGTTATACAAAGCTGCGTGCACTCCGGATTTATTTCTTTTCGACGGGTCTCGAAAACTTTTTTACAGAGGTCAGTATGATGACTCAAAACCAGGAAATGGAAAAAAACCATCAGGAACTGACATGATAAACGCAGTTGAACAACTACTTAAAAATAATCAGCCTCCCAAAAATCAAACACCAAGTATAGGTTGTAATATAAAGTGGAAGTAAATATTTATTTAGTAGTCATTACATAAACTCCATCCCAATCCTCACCCGGTGGATTGTCTTTCATTGTCTTACATCTATCGATCAGGATCATTGATGGGTTGTCAACAACTCCTGGTGTAATACCAGGTTTGTTGGGTTCTAAGCTTTTGGCTTTCTCAAAAGCTTTCAAAGCCCCTAGCCAGTCTTGTTTTAAATATTTTTCAATTCCTTGGCTAAAGCAATCTAAACAATCTTGTGTTTCTTGTGTAAGTTCAGACATAAAACCGGTTGGTTCAAACATTGCTACAGGCTGTTTTCTGCCCTTAACTACAATCTTATCAAGATAACGAAATGCAATGTCATCTCGTGTTTGCTCTGACGCTAGTTTGGTCTCTTCGGTAATCATTATATAAGCACCATATGCTTTAGCACCACTTTCACATCTTGCCGCAAGGTTTACCATATCGCCCATCATTGTGTAATTAAATCTGTCAAGAGCACCCATATTACCAACGGTTGCAGTACCTGTATTGCATCCAATTCTTGTCTGCATACGAGATACTATCTCAGGCCATTTATCTCCCTCTGACTTCCATTTTTCACGAAGTTCGATTTGTCTTTGTTGCATTAAAATCGCTGTTTTTACAGATTGATAAGCATGATCATCCATGGGTATGGGGGCACCATACATAGCGACAATAGCATCACCAATATACTTATCGAGAGTCCCCCTTTCCTCCTGTAAAATATTAGTCATGGCTGTTAAGTATTCATTCATTAAATCAACTAAACCAGTCGGACCAAGCAGTTC
>CBFIBI010000030.1:0-24816 GCA_965660725.1 Opitutales bacterium | reverse complement strand
GCACCCGCCTATCCCGCTCTAACGGCTATCGTGAGTTGGGCATGTTTGATGAGTCCATCCTCATCTTAGAGGATATACCCTTTGAAGAGGATCGTTGGCATCCTTTAGTAGTGGAAGCTCGTTATAATTCCATCCCTTACATCATAAGAGTCAACTTCATGGTTGAGCAATTCTAGTTCACTTTTAATGCCCTCACTTGCCATAGCAGTTATCTGACTTCTGCTTCCCCAAAACATTCCGATTTTAGCCATCTAAGATTGAAATAATTTAAATATTACCAATCAGTTGGTTTTAAAAAACCAACGATTTCAAAAGCACCCTTCCCTTTGGGTTCCAAAATATAGCAAATGCCTTGAGGTTCCGGATAAAATCCAGTCGCTGCTTCAAAAGGATCATCGTGAGCAACAATTACCGTATTTTTTCCCTTCTCAGGTTTAGTTGAAAGAAAAGGAAGAACTCTCTTTTTCATTGTTTTCATTTGTTCATCCGTAAATTCAGCAAATGGTAAAAAGTTTAGATCGGCATTTTTCTCGTATTTCCCAAAGGCAAGCCAAGCTGTTTGCCATGCCCTGAAATATTCACTGCTAATGACCTTTCCTACAGGAATTTTATAAAACCTGACGGCATCCCCGATATGGACTGCTTCATGCCACCCTTTTTCACTGAGAACACGCTGAGTGGATCCGTCATTAACATTCGCTTTAACCTGGTCAGCATAATCTTTTTCAGTAGAGGCATGTCGAAAGTACAATACAAGTCCACCTTTTTGCATCTTTTTAATTAGTGCTTCCTTTGATTTCGAGCTTTCGGAAGATTCAGCACTACTCATAGCTAGCACTGGAAACAGGAATAAAAGAAAAAATACTTGGATATAGAAATGTTTCATACAATTCTACTATTGATACTGAGTCTCAGTATCAAGAAGAAATCGCAATTTTCTTAAATATCTTTTTCATAAAATTAATTTTCGATTGCTTTATTTTAGCGGGACAGCCGTTAAAACCTTGGCGGGTAAATTACCTTTTAAAACTTCTTTGCCCTGAACATAGATCCGTACGGGACGGTCAGAATTAGATAAATTATAGACCAAGGCAGTCCGTTGACCATTTTTCTTCTTAAAGACAACCGAGGTGGGTAAATCGGTATAGCTCTCCTTGTCGATTAAACCATATGCCCGGCTGGCGTGAGCCAAATAATAGGGAATGCCTGCATGTTTTGGGGAAGCAATAGGCCATTTATTCTCAATTGCTTCATCAAGCACCTTGCAGATTTCGTCAGGTTGACAAAAAGCAGCATAGGCAGCAGAGACTTGTCCCCAGTCCCCGTCAATTTTCTCCCAAGTTATTTTGCCCTTATCCTTGCCCTGTTTTACCATCATTTGATTAAGTTGAAATATTGAGTGTTCTGCATGGGCACCAAAATAATTCATGTGAGTCCAGGCAGGAAGCCATTGAATCCCATAAATATGAATTGGTTCACCACTAAACCAGGTCCAGGCACCCATATCCCGATCCCGCATGACCGAGCAGATAGTGGGTTTATAATTTGGCGACCAATTTGACTGCCTTGGATCTT
The DNA here is from genome assembly GCA_965660725.1 of Opitutales bacterium. Lineage (GTDB taxonomy): Bacteria > Verrucomicrobiota > Verrucomicrobiia > Opitutales > Seribacteraceae > Seribacter. The sequence goes on along the minus strand of CBFIBI010000030.1, from coordinate 23,241 downwards.
TCCATCCGTAAGCATTATTCCAGTATTCATGGACTGCCTCGGTCTCAATCGCATAACCCATTGCACCGGTGGCCAGCATCTCCTCATTTCCAAGTGCAGCACCCAGGAAAAACATACCTGCCCAAGAACCAACTGCTTCGGAGGAAGATTCCTGATTATTCCCATCATATCCATTAGACATTCCACCCGCATAACTATGTCCACCCCAACATTCAAAGGTTCGCAGTCTGGGGAATTTTTGAGATTCTCTTTCCCATTCGGCGAATTGCTTAACTACTTCAGTGGCACTTTTTCCATATTTTTTAAGCCAAATTGGATCATGCATTCCAATTAGAGCGGCACTCATGGCCAGATAACCGTAATGAAAATGATTATCAGTAAATTGTTCTGACCCGTAGGATGAATTAAATCCCACCAGTCCGGACCAAGGGAGTGGATAACGGGCATAATAAAAAGCTTTTTCTCCGGCTTCGTAGGTTAACCAATCCTCCACCACCCGCTTTGCTTCCTTGTATAAATCATTGGCGATTGGCAGTTGCAATTGCCACGCCATGTTAAATGCCTGACAGGTCTTGAGCATCGACTTTCCACCCCAGTAGGTATCTCCACCCTGCCTATTTTCTTCAGGCTTTTTTAGCAATTCATTCCCCCAGCGATTTATAAAATCGGCCAGTTTTTCCTTTTTAAATCCTTCGTCCTTTGGCAGAGGGAACAAAGGAATGATCCCGGTAAAAGGCCATGAAATCTCAAATTCCTTACCCTTCGCAACCACCATTTTCCCGCGGCGGGTCTTGTATTCCATACCGGTAAGTTGAAGATTATGACTAGTCGTCCGGTAATGATGAGGAGCCCAACCATGTAACATGGCGCCATTGTCAACTGTCTTTACATTCCATGATGTACGAACCCGTCCCTTTTCTCTTTCATACTTCCAATCAAATTGAGTATCTCGTGGAATCGAACCGGCATGGTTCTTAAAAAGTTTAATCATATCGGGGTCTGAGTTTAACGCTGCGATAGAAAGAACTGGGCCATTAAAATGAACATGACCCTCTCTTTGTTTAAGAGATCCATTCGGGGCAAAAATACCAAAAGTTCTACCATCGTGAATCAGGGTATCATCTTTTCTTAATTCACCTGGAATCTTAAGATCAATTCCACTTGGCTCGATCCATACATAAGGCATTCCCCGACCAAAAGTAACATCCGCTTTCTTGCTCTGATTAAGATGCAGCCTCATGGAAACATGCCAGTCTCCCCAGTTCAGGGTGGAAGCATGTGAAAATGCCCCCGATTTAGGCGTGGTGGACAGGTTAGAAAGTACGAAATGATCAGCGGATATAAATCCCCATCCACCCTTTGATTCATCAACCAATTTTATCCTTCCTTTTTTTCCACGATATTCCTTGATGTTCCAGGTTCGCCATTCCAGGTCATTATTCTTTTTTCCAACTTCTTGATAGACAGATTCTCCATCCACCAAAAGATGTACTCCAAGAATTTCCTTTTCACTCCCTCCGGCAACTTTGAAATGCAGATAATCTTTATCGATTGGAAATTCCGGTGATATCGCTTTGCCCAGTGCACCATCATGCCCGTAAAAACTTGCGGCATATCGCCTGCCCACAATTCCCCTACTCCCATGCTGTTGATTGGTCATAGGTGCCTGCCCAAAGGCACTACCCTCTAATGTCCATCCAAGTGTCGCCCAATCTTTTTCGAAGTCAAAAAGAACTTTTTCTGGCGGATTAGGGTCGGGAGTAGGATCAATTGGTTCGATCAGAAGGGCTTCACCCGCCATCATTTCCGTTCCATTTTCATTCCATTCCAAAGGATACCAAATTTGCACCCCTTCGGCATTTGCACTTACTGTGAATGGATACGCATAGAGACGACCTGGGAAATCCTTTTCAGATAATAAAGTGGTCCACCAGTCATTGGTCGGCAAGGGCTTTCCATGTACACTTGGTTCCAGTTGTACCTTTTTCGAAAAAAGTTTTTGGACTGATTCATTTGCGGGTGGTTTCTCAGCAAAAGAACCCGCTTTTAATTCCAACGAAGTTAAAAAGAAGAATAATATGAAGAGGTTTAAACTCAAGAACAGAAAGTAATAATTTTTCATGGGCAAGTCGTTTATGAAAACGACTATTCTTTGATCAAGCAAGCACCTGTTTGATCACATGTCCATGAACATTGGTGAGCCTTCTTTCCAAACCGTTATGATAATAGGAAAGTCTTTCATGATCCAGTCCCATCAAGTGAAGAATGGTGGCATTAAAATCATAAACACTTGATCTTCCCTTAACGCTCTTAAATCCGAAATTATCACTCTCTCCGTAACTATAACCTTTTTTTACTCCGGCTCCTGCAAAAAAACAGGTAAAGGCATCAGGATTATGATCACGACCCGTACCATTGCCCTGTAAAAAGGGCATTCTACCAAACTCCGTACACCAAACGACCAAAGTATTTTTAAGCAGACCACGCCGTTTCATATCACTAATAAGAGCTGCAGTCGGTTGATCCATGATTTCAGCCTGCATGGCATGGGTTTTATCAATATTACTATGCGAATCCCAATTGGTTATTCCATTCCCACCGGATGGGTCACTGCCATTGAATAACTGGACGACCCGTACCCCTTTTTCGATTAAACGGCGTGCCAGAATACAGTTTTTGGCATATTCTTTTTTCAAAACCGTCCCGGAATCCAAGCCGTATTCTTTCTTAATGGATTCAGGTTCTTTGGAAATATCCATAACATCCGGAATGGAAGTCTGCATTTTTCCAGCCAGTTCATAACTGGCAATCCGGGCAGCCAAGTCTGCGTCTCCGGGATATTTTTCCAAGTGAATACTGTTTAAACGTTGAAGCAGGCTAACTGTGGAACGATCATCCGTATTGTTGTACGATGCCGGACGGGCCAAATTAGCTGGCGGATTCTTAGCATTAAAATCAGTTCCCTGAAAAGCAGCCGGCAAAAATCCGTTGCCAAAATTATTTTTGCCCGAACGAGCAGGTCCCCGTGGGTCATTAATAGCTACAAAAGCAGGAAGTTCTTCATTCTCAGAACCAAGAGCATAGGTTGCCCACGCTCCAAAGGAAGGAAATCCTTCCATAGTAAATCCCGTATTTAAAAAATTTTCTCCCTGCGGATGTGCACTGGTTTGAGTATGAAGAGAATGAACAAAACAAAAGTCATCCGCAAGTTCTCCGAGATTTGGTAAAAGATCGGAGATCATTTTTCCACTCTTGCCCCGCGGTTTAAATTGCCAAAACGGCTTGGCAATATTTCCTGATGGTCCTTCGAAAGTAACTGCCGGCATACCGGGAGGTTTTTGTCCATGATACTTCGTAAGGTCGGGCTTATAATCAAAGGTATCAACATGACTGACCGCACCCGGGCAAAATATTATCAATACCTGTTTAGCATCGGTTTCAAAATGAGGGTCGCGAGGAGTGTAAGGATTATCAGGATCAAGTTTGGGGCGAATGGGTGATTTACCTGTAAAGCTCGTGGGATCATCCGATCCAAATAAACCATCCTTGTTTAACAACTGAGCGAGCCCTAATGCACCGGTTGAAAATCCGGCGTTCTTCATAAACCCACGCCTGTTTAAAAGAGATTTTCCAATAGGGGAAATTTTTTCTTCGTGATTATTCATTTTTAAAGGCCCTCAAGGTAAAAATGCGAATTCATTAGAATTCATTAAGGCACGGCACACAATCTCAAGTCCACGATCCTTGGCAATTTTCAGAGAGGCATTTAATTCCTGTTTTTTAGGTTCGCGAGAAAAAATTAATTCAAACACCCGGATAACAGACGCTTTAAGGTTCCCCTTAGATTCTTCATTAGCACGTTTCGCAAGATGCTTTGCCTGATCAACCACAAAATCACTGTTCATTAAGTTAAGTGCCTGTAGAGGAGTTGTGGATACTGGTCTTTTTGCACGTACCTGCCCGCAGTCCGGAAAATCAAAGGCTGTAAATATTTGATCATCTACTCTTCGCATCCTTTCCTGATAAATCATGCGTCGCCAAGTTTCAGGTCCAAAATTATTGACCACTTCCCATTGGGCGTAGGTCTTCTTAATATTGTGAATGCGATAACTCCGTCCACCCATCTCCCTGTTTAATTTACCGGAAGCGAGTAGGATACCATCCCGAATCACCTCTGCCTCGACCCGTCTGGGAGGAAAGCGCCAAAGAAGTGAACTCGTCGCGTCTTTTTCTAAACCAATATCAGACGGCCTGCTTGATCTTTTAAAAGCCTCTGATGTGACAAACAAACGAATGAGTTCCTTCATTGACCAGGGCGTACCTTCAGTTCGACTAGGTGCGGAAAACTCAGATGCAATCCAATCAAGCAATTCAGGATGACTCGGCGGTGCACCCGCTCGGCCAAAATCACCACCAGTTACGACTAAGCCTGCACCAAAAATATGCTGCCAGATTCGATTCGCCATGACGCGGGCGGTAAGGGGATTGTTTTCATCCACTAACCACTCAGCAAATTCTGCACGCCTTAATCGCCCGCTTGCGTCGTTATCAACGCCCAAGTCACCAGCAAGGATCTTTGGTGCCCCGGGAAATACAATATCTCTCGGATTTTCAGGACTTCCTCGGTGAAGAACTCGAGTAATCTTAGGTTCGATAAAACTACCCACAAAACTGGGTCGGGGTCCCTTTTCAGAAAGTTTGTAAGCAAGATGATTTATTTCGCCAATCGCATCGCCTACACTTTTATCACGCCCCATCAAGTCTCTTATTTCCTGAATGGATGCAACTTGCTCCCAAGTTCCATCTGACAACTTTACATTTACCAAAAATTTATCAAAATTAAATTTATTTTTCTGCTCTAAATAATCGGTTTCGAAATAATATTCACGATTACTACTCATTCGTAAACGACCCACTTTAACAGGTTTATCAAAAGTAAATTCAAGCCAAGGATTCTGCTTTTTCTCTTTGTTATAGCTAGCTTGCCAACGTTGCGTCCCAAATTTACCATCAATCACTCTGGAAACTGGAAAACGGTCACCCTGCTGGGCAAACATCAGGTCAGTCCTGACCAAGGTACCATTAGAAGCACTAGCTAAGTTGATATTCTCAGATGGTAATCCAAAAATTTCAACTTCATCCAGACCAACATAACCGGACCAGAAATTTAATCTTAATGCAACCGCTTCAATAGGCTTCCAATGAACTTCTCTATAACCTCCCCAATCTTCTTCCCAGGCTGAGGTTTTCTTTCTTACATGATTTCGGTTCCTAGCAATTCCTCCCCAATATTCATTTGCCTGTATTTTCCTAGGGTGATCTTTGGAAAACTCAGGAAATCGGCTACCAAATTCAATATCCTGAAAAACTGCGGTCATTGAGTAATAATCCTGAATGGATATGGGATCGAATTTGTGATTATGACAACGGGCACAACTCATAGTAACACCAAGCATTGAAGCTCCCACAGTTTGCATAATCTCATCCATCCTATCTGCACGGGCTTGCCGGATTGCAGATGGTTCTTGGCCAACTGTAGCAGCAGGGACATGTGGTCCTGCCACCAAAAAGCCAAGAGCCTCACCTACACCCATACCATCACCTGCTAATTGCTGACGAATGAATTCATCGTAGGGTAAGTCCTTATTAAATGAACGAATAACATAATCCCTGTAGACCCATGCAAGTTTTCGGTACAAATTTGATTCCGAACCATTCGTCTCTGCCCATCGAATCACATCCAACCAGTGCTGAGCCCAGCGTTCTCCGAAGTGGGGGGATGCTAATAATTCATCAACCAAAGTAAGATAAGCACTTTCTTCATCTTTTCGGAAAGCAGAAACAAATTCAGCCACCTTGGATGGTTCGGGTGGCAAACCAGTTAAAACAACAGAAGCACGCCTGATCAAAGTCAATGGATCAGCAACATTGTTTTGAGGAATTCCTTCTTCATTTAACCTAGAATCGATAAATGCATCTATCGGATTAGGTTCTTTCCCAGGCACTTTTGGGCGTTCGATTGCCTGAAAAGCCCAGTGATCAGTACCTTCCTCGATTTTATCCTCCATTTGTCCAGGCCAGTTTGCACCTTCAGAAATCCATTTCTCAAGAATTTCAATTTCGTCTTCAAAAAGAGGACCTCCTTTAGGGGGCATGCTAATTTCGGGGTCATCACTCTTTAGGACTTCGATCATGTAACTCTTTTCAGGCTTACCGGGTAAAATGGCGGCCATACCTGTGTCTCCACCCTTTAAAAGGTTAGCCCTACGATCCACCCGAAATCCCGATTTCTGCTTATCAGAACCGTGACAATCAATGCAGTAGTCTTCTAGTATTGGAAGAACATCTTCTTCGAAATTAATAATTCCGTAAGAACTAAAGGAAAACACTGAAAAAAAAATCAAATACTGAATGTGTCTCAAAAACATATATATTTAATACACACTATGTCTATTTATGGAGTTTAAAAGCTTAAATTGTAAATATTTAATATTTGTTCTAAAAGTAATAATAAATCTAAACACCTCAGAGTTACTTTACAATTGGTGCAATTTCTTCAGGTGAAATTACGCCTCCAGGTAATTCCATAATCTTAAGATTACGAAAATGAATCTCCGCACCTTCTGACTCTAAGCATAAATATCCCTTTTTGTACTGTGAATTACGTATTCCATTTACAAATTTTCCATTTACTGAAAGTTTGACCACACCATCCACACAGACGACATCATAAACATTCCATTGCCCCTTACCTTTGCAACGGTTTTCCAAAGACTTACTTCGACTCCCACGGGGGTTATCAGGTATTGCTTTCATTCCTCCAGCACCGAATAGTTCGCCATGAACGTAGGCAATGGGTGGAGGCTTTTTTCCTTTTTTGGTATTTAATTTCACCCAGTCCAACTCAAGCATTTGAATCTCCAAACCTTTAGGCAATCGATTACCGAAGGGAATTGCGTCACTCCACGCAAATATACCAGAGTTTCCACCAGCTTCCATATGCCGCCATTCAACATGAAGAAGAAAATTCTCATATTGTTTTTCGCTTCGCATCACTCCAATTGGCTTGCCTCTGCAAATTAAAAGGCCGTCCTTTACATACCAGGTAGATGGTGAGGTATTAACATCCACCCAACCAGAAAGGTCTTTTCCGTTAAAAAGATCAACCCATTTAGCAAGTTCATTCGCTCTTACAGGAAGTTGGAAAGCAAGGAATTTGAGAAACAAAACAAGGCTGAAAAATAGAGGAATTTTTTTCATGGTATCTAATTAATTTTAATCCGTTAACGGATTAATAAAATCCAGATAAAAATCAGATCTTTGCAAGCACGAACCCGTCCTTACCATCCTTAACCGTCCACCCTAGCGAGAGCAATTCATCTCTTATCTGATCAGCAGTATCCCAATCCTTTGCTTGTTTTGCTTCCCAGCGTTTTTGTCCAAGGCTTTGAACTTCTTCAGGTGCAGATTCAATTTGAGGTTTTTCATGGATAATAAAACCAAATGCATCACATACAGCCTGAAAACCTCTTCTAAGCTCTTCCAATTTTCTCTGTTCACCCTCATATTTCCCGGATGTAAATGCTTCTCCTAATTCACGAACCAGAGTGAAACAACGCCCAAGTGCCTCAGGGGTATTCAAGTCGGAAAGCAAGGCATCCTGAACGGGCTGAAAAGGTCCGAAATTGGTTTCCAGGGAATCTCCATCGACTGGACAAAAACCGATCTTCTCGGCAAACATCTTTAATTTAGAAATTGCTTTTCTGGCAGCATTCATAGAATCAAAAGTAAAATTAAGAGGTTGCCTGTAGCTCCCAGATAATAAGACATACCTTACCTCCTGAGCCTGATATCCCTTTTCTTTCAACTCTTCCAGTGTATGCAAATTACCTAATGATTTACTCATTTTTTTCCCTTCCACCATTAAATGAGCAATATGGAACCAGTGGCGGACAAAGGTTTTGCCAGTAGCACACTCACTTTGTGCTATCTCGTTCTCATGATGAGGAAAAATTAAATCGACGCCACCAGAATGCAGATCAAAAGACTCTCCGAGAAATTTCATGCTCATAGCACTACATTCAATATGCCAGCCTGGGCGCCCTTGTCCCCAGGGAGATTCCCAAAAATTTTCTCCATCTTCAGGTCGACGCGCTTTCCATAGTGCAAAATCTGCAGCAGTATCGCGATCATATTCGTCTGAAGTTTCGCGATCTGTTTCAGATGTGGTAATTTCTCGGTCTGCCAATCGAGAAAGGCGTCCATAATCAGGAAAGGCATCCACTTTGAAATAAACCGAACCATCGTTTACTCGGTATGCATTTCCACCTTCGATCAATCTTTCAATTAGGGAAATTTGCTCGGGAATATGCTCGACTGCCGAAGGCTCACCATGGGGAAAAAGTAAATTGAGTAATTGACAATCTTTTTGGAATCTAGCCGTCCACTTATCCGTAAAATCTGCAAGCTTCATACCTTGTTCCTGAGATTCACGAATTGTCTTATCATCAACATCAGTAAGATTTCGAACATGGAATGTTTTCTGACCCGAAGTTTCAAGAACCCTGCGGAAAACATCCTGCATCACAAAAGTTCTAAAATTTCCAATATGTGCGGGACCGTAAACTGTTGGACCACAAGCGTAAAAACGAACCGAGTCTTTATCCATGGGAAAGACCTCTTGGACTTCCCGGGTCATAGTATCGTAAAGGTTCAAAACCATTCGATCTACTCTTCGCTAATTGTAATAGGTTTAATGTCCCATTTGGGGTTTTGACCGAGAAAACGGCATGGATTATTGTGGTAGATTTCCACAGCCTCCTGCAAACTATGTCCTCGGCGGCGGAATTCAACTATTGATTCCTGTAAAGTAAATGGATCACTCGGGCCCCAATCGGCAGATGAATTTACCAACAATCGCTCGGTTGAATATTTTTCCAAAATATCGACTGATCTTCGGGGGCTACACTTGGTCACAGGATAAAGGGTCATCCCAGCCCAATAACCGGCATCTAGAACTGGTTCAATAGTCTGCTCTTCCACATGGTCTATCCATATCTTATCAGGATTAACATCCATTCCCGCTAATACTTCGAGCACTGTTTTAGTTCCGTGTGCCTTATCAGCTAAGTGTGGGGTGTGTATAAGAACCAACTGATCGTGCTTCATGGCAATCTCGACATGGGCTTGCAACGAATCAATTTCATTCTGAGTCGATTTGTGAAGTCCAGTTTCTCCCACGCCAAGACAGGTCGGCTTTTCCAAAAACTCAGGCATCTGCCTGAGAACTTCGTTCGTCAGTTCTTTATTTTCCGCTTCCTTTGGATTAACCGCAACCCAACAATAATGCCGAATTCCAAACTCCGCAGCACGGGTTGGCTCAAATTCTGAAATCTGAGCAAAATAATCTATAAATGTTTCAGGATGCCTGCGGTCAAACCCAGCCCAGAAAGCAGGTTCACAGACAGCCACAACGCCAGACATTGCCATACGCTCATAATCTTGTGCGGTTCTGGCAATTGCATGATAGTGAGGTTGTATAATTTGCATAACAAAAATTTAAGAGACCTTTGCGAAATGAACCAATAACTGTTCTGCTCGGTTAGACTTCGGGTGATCTGATTTCGAAAGTAAAGCAAGGGCATCCAATAACGAATTCAAGCGCGATTCATCATCTGCTTTTTGGCCTTCTCTTTCAACTGAACGGTCATATCTGTCAAGCATAGCTGCGACTTCCAATAAATCACGACGTGCTTCCAGATAATAAGTATCTAAGGTTTTTTGCGGGGATAACATAATTGTTTTTAGGTTTTCGGATTAGATAAATCTCTTAGCCTGGAATTACTGAGGAGTGATGGTGTAATATAGAACGGGGACTTTCCTGATCAAATATAAAAGAAAACCTTGCATCATGTCGAATAAGTTGATCCCCATCCTTATAAAAAAATGTGTATAACCCGCTCGATAAGTATGTGCTTTCACCCAGTTCAGTATTACGGACAGAGGAGGTATCTAATTCCACTCCAGAACCTTCTTTGGCCAAAAAACCTCTGAAATATCCTTGAATCAGTGTTGGGGTATTCAAAGGCTGCTCGTCGAAAGTAGCAAATAATAATGCTTCCTCAGAATACATCGATACAAGGTCATCAAAATCACCTGCGTTTATGTGTTTAATCCAGTAATCTAATTGATCGTAGTTCATTTTAGAATGATTAATCCTATGAATTTAAGAAAAAGGCTCAATCCCAATTGGTTAAATTAATTTTTTCTTTGGGTTAAAGGCTTCTTCCCAAAGATCAGGCTTGAATCCCTGCAGGGCCAATTGATCCCCCACCACAAAAGGCCTTTTGATCAAATTTCCATGTTCCTGCAAAAGAGAGATTATTTGTTCCTGAGTGAGATTAGGTATTTTTTCTTTAACATTTGGATCACGATAATCTTTGCTCGAAGTATTAAAAAGTTTCTTTAGTTGCCCATCATGGCTATCAATCATTTGTAGAAACTCTTTTTTGGTGGGAGTCTTTTCTCGGATAGGAAGGATTTTATGCTCGATCCCTTTTTCGTTTAACCATCGAATCGCTTTTTTACACGATTCACATTTTTCATACTGGTACACTTTCATGTTCGTTTATTTGCAAAATTTCATATAGAAGCTATCAAAATAATTTTGCATCAATAATCAAATCAAAGAGAAAATGCCTTACCTTACTACTTTCCAAACCCTTAGGTTAGTTTCTGCCTTGTGCGCTTTATTTTCAGTTTCCTGCACAAAGCAAAGCACAGATCTAATTTCAGATACAAACTCGAGCCATTCATCATCTTCCATGCAAGTTATTAAACATACATTGGATAACGGACTAACCGTTTTCCTTAGCCCAAACCATGAAACGCCCCGCTTTTATGCGGAGATTATAACCCGTGCTGGGAGCAAACATGATCCAAAAACCAATACGGGACTTGCTCATTATCTTGAACATCTACTTTTTAAGGGAACTAGTTCTTTTGGAACCGTGGATTTTGAAAAGGAGAAACCTCTCCTCGATCAAATTGCCAAGCTTTATGAAGAACGTTCTGCTGAACAAAATGAAACCAAAAGGGATGAAATTTATAAGAAAATTAACGAAATTTCCATAGAAGCTTCTACTTTTGCGGTACCCAACGAAATGGACCGTGTGTATGGGAACATGGGCGGAAAAGGAATAAATGCACATACCTGGCACGAGGAAACGGTCTACAAAGTGGATTTACCAGCAAATCGACTCATCCATTGGGCAAAGATTGAAAGCGAAAGATTCGCCAATCCAATATTTAGGTTATTTCATACTGAACTCGAAACTGTTTATGAAGAAAAAAATCGATCGATCGATAATAAAGACCGATTACTCAACACAAAAGTTAATGATCTTCTTTTCAAAGTTCATCCTTATGGCCAACAACCCACCCTTGGTACGATTGAACATTTGAAGAATCCATCTATTAAGGAAATCGAAAAATTTTACAACACACACTATGTACCCGAGAATATGGCTATTTGTATTTCCGGTGATATCGATCCTGATGAAACCATAAAGATTATCGAGGATCACTTCTCATCATGGAAGTCTGATGCCCCTCTTAGACCTGAGCCAAAATGGGAAGAACAGCCTCTTTCGGGCAGGGAGTTTGTAAAAGTCCAATATCTTGGCGAAGAACAGATATTGCTTGGATTCCGAACTGCACCCAAGCATCACCCGGACTACCATGCTCTTCGCTTGATGGATATGATTATCGATAATTCAGTTGCAGGTTTAATTAACCTGGATCTTGTTGAAAAACAAAAGGTTCGCTCTGCTGGATGCTTCCCTCAGAATCTGAACGACCACGGAGTTCATTTTTTTTATGGCGTACCTAAGGAAGGACAAGAGCTAGAAGATGTCGAAAAACTACTCCTAGAGCAAATAAACCAGGTTAAGAAAGGAGATTTTCAGGATTGGGTCATTCCCGCAGTCATTACCGATTTTAAAAAAATGGAGAAGGAAAACCGGGAGAACAATGCAAAGCGAGTTGAGTTAATGAGAGACACCTTTCTTTCCTTCGTCGATTGGGAAACAACTGATCAAGAAATAAAAGAACTGGAAAAATTGACTAAACAGGACATCATTCGGGTGGCCAATCAATACTATGGTGAAAATTATGTTGTAGGGTACCGGATTGATAAACAACACAAGTTACCAAGTATTGAAAAACCAAAAATCGATCCTCTTAAAATCGATCCGGATAAGGAATCTAGCTTCATGCGTGAGGTTACCTCAATTCCATTTAGTCCGTTCGAACCAAAATTTATCAAAGAAGGGGAAAATTACACAGTAAAAGAAATTTCACCTGGCATCTCTCTTATTCATGTAAATAATCCACTTAATGACCTCTTTACTCTTGAATTAAGAATGGAAAAAGGGTTCAGGCATAACCCAATGCTGCCTTTCGCAAAAAGAATGCTTGATCGATCCGGGGCTGATGAAATCTCATCAAATGATCTTAAAATCGAATGGTACAAATTAGGAACTGATTTTGCATTCGCTGTTCGGGAAAGATTAAGTTCATTGGTACTAACCGGGCTTGATGAAAATTTCGATGCTTCCCTAAAACTTGGACGGGATCTTGTTGAAAAACCAAATATTTCTAACGAAACATGGGAAGAAACTAAGAAAATCATTTTTGCAGAACGGGATGACGAAGGAAAAGATCCCCGTGCAATAAGTCATGCACTTGCTCACTTCCATAGATATGGTAACAAATCCCGCTACTTAAACCGTCCAACTGATTCCGATATCAATGCTTCCAATATTGAATCATTAACACAGTTAATTACAGAAGTCCTCAATTCTGAAAGAACCGTTCTTTATTACGGCCCTAAATCCCCCGAAGAGGTAATTCAAGCCGTTAGCAAAGGATTTATTGGAGATTTGAAAGTTGTAAATCAAACCAAGCCTCTCGAAATTCTACGCTCTCACACTGCAGAAAACAACCAAGTTTTCTTCTTCAATAAAGAAATGGCACAAGCTCAGGTTCGCCTTGAATTCTCGGTTGGTCCATACAACGAGGAAATCATGCCTGCTGCCCAACTTTTTAACGAATATTTCGGTGGTGGAATGGCAGGTCTTGTTTTTCAAGAGCTTCGTGAAGCAAGGGCATTAGCTTATTCTGCATGGGCACACTTTTTTACACCTTCACGCTCCGATGAAGAAAATATCTTAGTCGGCTCAATTGGATGCCAAGCGGATAAAACTCTTGATGCTGTTAATGCGTTCATGGAGTTACTTGAAAATATGCCTATCAACGAGACTCGTTGGGAATCGGCACACTCTTCAATACTCAGTACCTACCGAACCAGTCCTCTACCTTACAGAGCCACCGCAGGATATGTTTATGACATTAACGCATTAGGAATGAATGAAGACCCGAGGAAGAATCGATTTAACAAAACAAGTACCGCTGGTATTGACACATTGGAAGAGTTTTACACCCACTCAATTCAGTCCAAGAAAAAACTCCTTTCGATTGTAGGAGACTCCTCAAAAATTGATTTGAAGGAACTCGAAAAAATTGGGCCTATTCGTCTGGTTAATAAGGAAGAACTCTTTACCCGTTAGTATCACTCTTGTGTGCTCCTCGGGTAGAGGAAAACCCACCATCCAATGGCTTTTTTTCTGGAATGGATAAAACTGATCTGAAAAAGCTGAAAACTTTTTCACATTCTTTTTCTTTCTGAGCTGCATCTTTTAATCGTAAGACCACTCTTTGTTCTTTACCGGTCTGTAGTTCAGTCAACGTACAATTACAGCTAGATTGACCATTTTTCGAAGACATTTCCACCACATCCACGCGCCCCATTGGTACAGATACTGCATCTTCCCCCGTTACTTCCATCCTTAGAGATACCCGTCTTTCCGAAAAATTAAAAATTCTGGTGTAATGAATTTGTACATTAGGCTCCTCAGCAACCATGGACTGCATACCTTTTCGTAAAATTTTTAAGATTTCAATCGATCGATTCATTTGGGCGGTGCAATATCGTGCAATAAGGGGTAGGGAAGCAATAGGAAATTTGTAGAAGTGGAAGTACAATCAAAAAAGAATGAAAAGCAACTGTCAAAGGAACAGTTGTTTAAAGAATGCCTTGAAAAAGCGGAAGGTAACAAAATCAGAGCACAGGCAATTTTTAACCATATATCTTCCAAACATGAGCATTTCTCCCAAAAAGATTTAGATAAGAGAGAAAAATGGCCAATGCTAATCCCCCTTTTAGTTCTTTACACATTAGGAACAATAGGGGTACTTGCACTTGTTTTTGCCTACTTAGGCACAAAACTCAGTTGGTGGTAAAACTATGCTCATTACCAACCAATTACTTTGTGTAAGATTTACAGATGTAGATTCTAAAAGCTACATCGAAAAAGCTCAAAAAATTGAGGGCAAAAGGGTAAAGAAAAATCATTTTTCCCAAGTGAGATATCAGATTCTAAAAATAGAGTAGAAAATCAAAATTTCTCAATAAATAGATAAAAACAACCCATAAATTTAAGGATGGTTTTAAAGACTTTAAACTCTAAATCCAAAGAACTTAATCCAACCCGTGTAACCCAATTTTACCCAAGAAATACAAAATACAAAATGTAAGGTTAAAATACATACATAATATTTTTTATTGTATAAGATTAATTATCAAAATTATGATTTAAATATGCCTCATGCATCCATAATTATTATAAATAATGCATTTATTTCTTTTCGTAAGGCTTAAAAGCTTACATTTCATATAACTTAATAAAAGACATTAATGTAAGGCAATTAGGCTTGCAAAATTAACAGAACAAGATTCTTTGAACCCATGAATACTTTCGCGGAACTTTTAAATTCATTGGTTAAAAACAATCCGAACAGCGTCTCCTACATTGCTAAAAAAGCACAAATTAGCCGACCTTCCTTATATGATTTGCTCAATGGTAAAACCCTGCCACGGTTGATCACTTTAAATAATCTGGTAACCGCCTTATCTCTGTCCGAAAATAGTGAAAAACAACTCAGGGAAATCTATCAATCAGAACGGCTTAAACACTCCAGAAAACATCAGGAAGATTACTTTAAAGAAAAAAAGAGACTACTTACTGAAATAAGTTCACAATTACTTCTTAAAGGATATGAAATTGCCCGTCCTAGCGAAGCAGACAGTGCTGATTTAATTTTGCGTGTAAAAAATCATAGAATTCCTGTACTGATATGCCCTACTTTATACGATCATTGTACCAACTTGGGAAAAATCCTGAAAATAATGTTCAGTTTTTCCGTCAAACAAGGATACATTTTTACCGACAAGATCAACTCCCAGGATCGATCATTCCAACCTCTTTTTCAAAATTATGGGGTCAAAATCTTATCAAAAAATAGCATCTTAAAGGAATTCAGATAAACAAAATTTATTAAAAAGTCTTCTTATTTATAAAAATGATAAATAATATTAAAATTTCATATTATTCTCACAAAATATTGAATATCAATATTTAATATGATTTTTTATAATTGTTTAACCCCCTCCCCTACCCTACCGGTATCAATTAAATTTTTAATTTAAGCCCTTTTTTATTCCAAAAATATTTTTATGAACGATAACTGGAGATTTATTTATTATATACCCAGGATTCGTATTCGTACTTCAAACGATCGTTCGATTTGAACGAGCCATCCTCATAAACCGGATTCCCTTTTAATACCAACCATTTCAAATTAGGTAATTTAGAAAAATAATCAGGTAAATTAGAAATATTATTTTCACCCAAATCTAATTTTACTAATTTTTTAAAACCATTATTTACATGGGGCACCCTGTCAATTTTACAACCACTCAAAAATACTTCCCTTAGTTCCGGTAATTCAGAGAGTTCAGAGATAATTTTTGTTAAACCCTCAGATGAAAATTTATTAAAATTTAAACTAATAGATTTTAATTTTTGTAGATGGGGAATGATGAAAGAGGGAATCTCTTGCAAATCATTCGAATTGAGTACCAATAATTCAAGTAATTTAAGTTGGGAAATTACCTGCAAATTTGCAGAATTACCAGAAAGTTTATTCCCCGGAAGGTCCAATCTTCTTAACATTTTTAGTTCTGAGAGTTCTTGAGGCAATTCAACCAGTCCGACCGATTGAAGATTAAAATCCGTCAATGTATGCAATCGTTTTATTTCAGGGGGTAATGACTTATATTTACCTCCACGCAAATGCAGGTACACTAAATTCGTAAACTGAAGTACCTCATTTGGAAATAACTCGTTATTAAGAAAATGTATTTCTAAATATTTAGTTTTTTCCAAAATTTTTCTCTTTAATTCGTATTCTGGTGAGCATTGTAAAACCTTTAAAAAAAAGCACTTTCTTATTCCCTCCCAACCAACCCAGTCGGGCAAACACAAGTAACCATCTTCAATGGTTGCTTCATCAAGAAATGATTCAAAGAAATCAAAGTCCTCGGAACCTTTGACCAAGTCGAATGCAAATTCAAACTCATCATTATCAAGTAATTCAATTATTTTTTCTTTCATAGATCAAATAAGCTCAGAATAATCATCGGTTCTAATAAACCTTAAATCTCAACCTTGAAAAGTTCTAGTGTAAATTAATTCCCACCAAAACAAACTTTTTCATCTAGAAGCTTGATTTTTCCCAACAAATAATAAGGAATCTTCATTTATTCTCAGAATTAACTACATCTCCATTATGAAAATATTCATTTTCCGAAATAATCATACCTACGGGCCTTACTTAGAAAGTTCGATAAGATCCTTTTTAGATAAAAATTTACTATCCAAGGACGACTTGGCTTGTTATGGAGGAAAAAAAGACTGGATAAAACTTGGGGGATTACTTGAAAATCTGCCCCCATCGAAAGATGAATCTACTGAAGATACTGTTGAGAAAATCAAAAGTCTTATGGAAAATGACGAGGTTGAATTTGCCCTCGATTTAATCAAGGGACTAAAAAATCCGGAAATCTGCTGTACTCTACTTCAGGATTGTAAAATTGACCAAGAAGGTGGATGGATTGAACTTCCTGACTGGATGAATGAAGAGAAAGGATTTTTTCTGGAACTTTTACAAAGGATTCCCTCTGATGCTGAATCAAAATTGGATCCTTCCATCATTCCATCAAATGTAAAAAAAATTGATATCTCCGTGAATGAAAGCATGGAAAACCTGAGCAACCTGGAAATTTTTCAATCCCTTGAAACACTTGAAATTTCAAGCATGCATGGCTTGTCAGACATCTCATCGATTGAGAGTTTTGAAAAGCTGAATGTGTTAAAAATGAGGAGTTGCGATCAATTGGATTCAATGGAATCCGTATCTCCCATTAAAAATTGTAAAAACTTATCGGAACTTGAACTTAATGGGTTTGATTTTATTGAAGATCTCAACTTTTTATCTGATCACAAAAATTTGACCAAACTCCAGGTTTCATCAAGTAAATTAACAGATTTAGATGGATTAAAAAATTTAAAAAAGATTGAGTAATTAGACTTTAACGACTGTACCTCGCTTATTGAAATGGAACAGCTCCAGAATTTGAATCAACTTACCAATCTTAATTTTGGAATGTGCGAAAAAATGGAAAACCTTGATTTTCTCAGTCACTTGAAAAACCTCACCAAAGTAAATTTACAAGGTTGTTTTGGAATCGAGAATTTACCCTCATTGCATGACCTTGATAATCTGGAAGAACTCAATCTTAACAGTACATCTATTTCTAAGGAAGACTGCGATAAACTGGAATATTTACCCCATCTTGTTCACCTAACCTTTCCCAATGGTTCAGAAATCGAAAGATTCGCCAATGAAAATGAATCGGGTGGCACACTTCCCCGGATTGAATTTTATTTGGGGGGATATGGGCTTGAAGCACACGAAGGGAGTCTTACAGAAGAACAATACGAATACTGGAAGGACAAAAGTGAAAGTGAACTTATTGAGCACTGTGATGGATGGGATGAAGAAGATGAAGAAATTCCGGAAAACGCCCGTTTAAGAAGCTGGTATGAAATGGACGACATCAGTTCTATCAATGGCTGTCAGAATGGCACTTTAGAAGTTACAGAATATCGAGAATGGAAATATGGATGGCAGAAAAAATACCAAACTTTCGCGATTGAAGATGGGGAACCGGGAGATGATGATGTTAAAATAAATTGGGTCCAATCGGACAGAGAGCCCCCAACTGGCCCATCCTTTCAAGGATACAGCGCAGAAAAGGGAATGTATTGTAATGATACCATTGAGGGGAAAACTTTTGATCTCTCAAAACTGGAATTGCATTCGGAACCAGTGTTTGGAGGTGCTCAAGGAGATGCAATAAATAGAATTTATTATGATGAACAAGAACTCGAGTTTTGTCCGGAAGCGGACGGTAAGGGTTATTACTTCGAAATTTTGCCCGCTCCTGAACAGGATTAATTTTTAATTACGGTGTAAAAAGAGGATTGGGAAAACTGTTAATGATGTTTTGAACCACTTCATGGTTACCATTTTCTTTCAACTTTTGAAGGAAAGAAGCCTGTTTGAATAATTCCTCAAAATTTTCGATTTTTATCCATTCTGGCAATTGTTCGGCATATCCATTCTCAATCGCTAATTCTCGAACTGAAACACCATGTTTGTTCTTAACAAGAAAATTTTCTGCTGTAAAAAATGCGGTTGGAAATTCTTTCAATTTTCCTGAAATTGCTGCCAAATGCATAACATTATTTCCATCTTCATCGGAAAATTCCAAATCATTTATAATAAGTTCATCTGGATTATCCAATAAATCTTTGGGTGCGGATGCATTTGCCGGATAAAGTGCATTCAAAAAAGTATCTACTTCATACTTTGTAACTTTGAAGGAATCCTCACTTTCCTGGCCCCAAACTTTTTCTTCTCTCATGACAGTTTCACGATAATAGCATTCTTCAATCAGGAGCGTGTCCCTTGGTACTCTTAACTTTTTTAAATATTGAATCGTTTCTTCCCATAATTCCACTTTCAAATCTTCATCCGCTTCGCAGTAATACTCGCAGGTTACCAAATTGTTCTGATTGTAAGGATAGGAAGTCGAGCCACCTTCATAATAAAAGGGAGCAAGCAGGGGGAAAACGAAATCTCCCAGAGAAGAAAACTTCTTTCCTTGCCAACCACCCGACTTATAAAGCGATGGAAGTGCTATCTTTAAACAAATCATTGGAGTATCTTCTGATTTATCGCCCTGAGATTTTATATATCCATACTCTAGTTCTCCAGCTGTATATTCATCTTTATAATGTCCATCTATTTCAAGTCCTGGGAAGCGGGATAATAAATCATAAACTTCTCCATCTTCTCCGGTTATTGAAGTAAAGGAACCATTCTCATTTGCAAAGCCATACATACGAAAAAAATATCCCATCAATGAATTGTATTTTATTTCATCAAATTCCAGCTCGGCTGATTTATCTTTATTTTTTAAATAAGCCAACGCACAAGTAATCTCTATTTGATCATTAGAATAAACAATTAAATGTACTGTGGTATCGTTGCTCATCGGTTCAATCGCACGATGGCAATTCTCTTTTTATTCTTTCTTTAAGATCTTCCCTCTTTTCTTTAATTAGCATCATAGATTTGGTACTTGAAGATAAAAAAACCTCTCGATCAAGTATCCATTCTGTATTTTTTGGCAAACAGGTATTTCCACATATTCCCAGTATTTGAAGATTATCCATTTGATAAATTTCATCTGGTAACTCCTCCAACAAATTTGAACCCACCCATAAATGCTTCAATTTATACAAAGTCCAAATTTCAGAGGGTAAACTTTTTAACTGATTGTTGTTCAATCCTAAAAATTGTAATTCCGAAAGGTTGGCGATTTGAAATGGTAATTCCTCAATTTCATTATTTGAGAAGTCAAGAATTTCCAATTTCTCCAATCCCTCAATTTGATCACAAATAATCTTTATATTATTTCCTGAAAGGCTCAGACATTTAAGCTTCTTTAAATTCCCGATACACCTCGGCAATTCAGTTAATTTATTTTGGCTCACCTGTAAATTTTCAAGATTCCCGAGCCTGGCCAATTCGTCCGGTAAATCCATTAACTTATTTCTTACAAGATTAAGCCCAGTCAAATTAAAGTATTCCCCAATTTCTTTCGGCAGAACACCGGGGAGGCACAAATCAAGTATCTGGATTTTTTCCAGCTTTAAACTCTCATCTATTAAATTTTGGGGAAGATATGGAATTAAACGCAAAAGAAAATAATGCATGCTTTCCGCTTCCTTACATTTTACTCCGCTTCCCCACCCGGTCTCTTCCCATTCCGTTCTTGCATCTCCATGCAATGATGTGGAAGGAAAAAGTTCAGATGCCCAATAAGGAAAAGGAAAATAAACACCGGTTAGAAAGATTCCCTCCTCAGTCACTCTGCAACCACGAACCAATTCAGCCAAAAGAGCGGAATCACCAAAGGAGATTAACTCATCTATTTTTTGATCAAATGTTTCAATCTCGAAATCAATCTGCGAAACAGAATTTATCCAATTTTTAAATTTAATTAATTGTTCCTCAGCTTCTCCTAAAAGATAAGTAACCGGTTGCATTCCATCTTCTGAAGGGCTTTCTCTTTTTTCATCCTCATGAAAAGATTCTATTTCTGAAACACAGGTTTCTCGAGAAATGTGCGAATCATGCTGAAAAATCGCTTTTACTTTCCCTTCACAATTTCGATTTTCTTCGTAATAAATCGGATTACGGTCCAAATTTAACCATTTAAAGTTGGGTAAATCAGAAAAAAAGACGGGGAGTGTTTCAATTTCATTTCCGTATAAATTAATTCCAAATAAGTTTGCGAATCCGCCTTTAATTTCTGGAATTTCCTTAATTCCACAATTTGCCAGAGAAATCGTGCGTAAAAAATTAAGCCCGGAAAGTACCTCGAGTAATTCCGATAAATTATGGTCACTCAACTCTACTCCCTGCAAAGAAATAGTTTCCAATGCCTTGAGTCTACCAAGTAAATGAATTGGAAAATCCGTTAATTTACAAAAGTCCAATCGTAAGATTTTCAAATTGTCCAACTCACCAATAATTTCAAAATTCGTACCCGGTTGCTCAAATAAATTACCTGTCATATCCAAATGAACCAAATTCTTCAGGTTTTGGAATTCGTGAGGTAATTTTTGAATATTCATACTTTCCAACCTCAATTCTTCCAGACTTTTCAAAAGACCAATCTCAGAGGGAAATCTTTCAAAGCTTCCCCCCGTCAGTCGTAGAACTCGTAGATTTTTAAACTGAAAAATTTCTGTGGGAAATTGATCCTCTGAGCACTCATGCAAAGCATGTTCAAGGATTAAGGTTTGTTGTCTTAATTTTTCGATAAATTTGAACGAGGGAGCTGATGCCAAAATTTTTAAGAAGTAAGTATTTTCTTTTTCTTTCCAACCGACCCACGAAGGATGTTTAAGTTCTCCCTCGACATCCACGATACATCCCTCGAATAAAGCTTGGTATAATTGCTCGTTCCTTGAAGCGGCCAACAAGTCTATTACAAATTCAAATTCCCCATCCTCAAATAAACTGATAATTTTTTGCTTTTGCCCTGTAATCTCCTCCTCTATTTGTTTATTCAAAACTTGTAAACTTGGGACCAAGTCAGACAACTTTTTCCATTCATCTCCCAATTTTTGCGTCCACCCTAAATCAGCATGATTTAAAGTTCCATCGTTTAAAAATTCATCCACCTCCAAAGGGGAATAAGGACCAAACCTTTTACCATTTCGTGCAATAAAAATTGAGTCTTCTTGAGAGGGAGGAATCACCCTATTAAACTCTCAAATCAATTTATTTTCGGCAAGCCCCATTGAAGGAAAGCAGGAGCATTTTTACCAGACTTGAAACCTATTTTACAGAACCCACCCTTTCTTCAAATCCATACTGATTTTTTCTAAAAACATCGTATCCACCTGAATAATTCTTCCTCATGCTGCCGACCTTTTCCTCAAACCCGTACTTATTTTTCTCATAGATTTCTTTTCGATCATTGGACACCTGACGGATCGAACCTGTCTTCTCTTCAAACCCGTATTTATTCTTTCGGTAAGTATCGTACCGCTTTGAATTTGAACTTTGTTGCCTGATCGAGCCTACCTTCTCATCAAAGCCATATTTATTTTTTTCATAAACTTCGAACTTTCCATCCCCGCTCTTCTTGACCGAGCCCACCCGTTCTTCAAACCCATACTTATTTTTTTGATAAGTCGTCGAAGAAGCAGAACCACTCGTCGACACAATGGACGGGTTCACCGAATCCCGACCTGTTAGATTAGAAGAAAATTTCAAATCGCTTGAGGATGACATACTTGAATCACTCGAGGAACTCGATGAATGAACAGGAAGACTGGATGGTAAGCTGCTCGATTCACTTTGCGAACTGTTACCTTTGTCCTTGTTGAAGAAAGGAAAATAATGATGAGGATTTCCCTGATAGACTACTCCCATGATCATCAAAAATCCAAAGGCATAAAATACGGGATGCGGACGATTTTTTTTCATGATTAAAAATAGCTTAAATTCATCGATTGGTCAAAAAATCGGCGCATACTTTTCCAAATTTAGAGCTTAGAAAAGTTTAGTGGTAAAGAGTGTTCCTTCTACTCTTCCAAAAGATCCTTCAAACGGCTCCATTCCCCGGATTCTTTGAACCTCGCCCAGTCATTAGAAGATGCTAGGTTCTCGAGCAGGAAGTGCTCGACCGAGCTTCGACTGTAAGGCCCGTAGGTCTTTCCATTTCGGTGAAGGAAAATTTTTCTTTCAAGTGCCGGGGTTCCACAAATTTCCTTCATCCGTTCGATCAGATCGAACTCATCTCCAGATACCAAGTCGACGTAGAGAGGTTGCTTTTCACTGTCCTCGGAAGTCCCTTGGGAAATTTTCCAATAATCATTGGGCATGGGATCGAATCGAATCCAGTTTCCCTGCTCGTCGCGAAGGGTAAGGTTACCCCTGTGACTGGCTTCAAAATATATGCTTTCAGTATCCCCAGTCCATCCATCATCAAACTCAGCGATCGATTCCCGATCAATATAATCATCATTTGAATCGAAAAAATAATCTCCAGGACTCATACCGTTTCCGCCCTGACATTCGCATTCATCGTAGTCAATATCCGGCTTTTCGGACTGCCATTTTTTACGGTACGAA
>CBFIBI010000029.1:0-26822 GCA_965660725.1 Opitutales bacterium | reverse complement strand
CCTATTCCAATTGCACTTTTGATTCGTGCATCTTCTCCATCACCTGCTTCTGTTACCCCAAGATGAAGAGGATAATCCATACCTTCTTCATTCATTAAAGAAACGACTAAGCGGTAAGCTTCGATCATGACTTTGGGGTTACTTGATTTCATCGACAGTACGAGCTCATGGAAATTATTAGACCGAGCGATCCTTATAAATTCGAGTGCTGACTCAGCCATGCCTCTGGGCGAATCTCCAAATCTATTCATTATTCGATCGGAAAGGGAGCCATGGTTAGTTCCGATTCGGATAGATCTTCCCAGTTCTTTACATCGTAGTACGAGAGGAGAAAATGATTCATGTAATCTTGATAATTCTTCATCATATTGTGAATCAGTATACTCTCGAATTTGGAATTTCTTTCGGTCAGCAAAATTACCAGGGTTAATGCGCACTTTTTCAACATGTTTAGCAGCCTCCATTGCAGCTTTGGGGAGAAAGTGAATATCAGCTACAAGGGGAACTTCAATTCCATTACTACGGACTTTTTTGGAGATTTCTTTAAGAGCTTCAGCTGCTCGAATATTAGGTGCAGTGATACGAACTATTTCGCATCCAGCTTCAGCAAGTTGAATGGTTTGTTGGACCGTAGCATTAATATCCAATGTATCGGTTGTTGTCATTGATTGTATTCGGACCGGATAAGTACCCCCAGTTGGAACATTACCGATTGAAACGATACGAGAAATTCTTCGAGTCGATTGAAAGCGCGAGGCGCAGTATGAGGACGCCATAATCTAAGAAATTTTCTTAAAAGGAAAAAAGACGCTGGAAGTCAAATACTGTGACATACAACATGAAAGAAAATAAGAGCACCACAAAGAGCATCTGTGATCGTTCAAGAAATGCGATTGGAAGAGGTTTTCCGCGAATTTTTTCAATGGTGGCAAATACCATGTGACCTCCGTCTAAAACTGGGATAGGTAGGAGATTTAGGATAGCGAGATTGACGTTTATAAAAACTATAAACCAAAGGAGTTTCTTAAATCCGATACTTGCGAAATAACTTAAGTTGTCCACGATACCGACTGGTCCACTCATATTTCGGAGTTTTACATCTGATTTGGTACTTACCAACCCAGTGAGTGTATGATACATATCTTTAACCCTGCTAAGGATAAGTACCAAAGGATTTGGGTAGGTTGTAATCGTTTTGAATGCGGGGCTAAATCCAATTAGTTTTCGTTTTGTAAGGGTTGAACCCTGTTGAATTTCTTTTTCAACGGGAAGTATGTTATAAGTTTGCTCGAGCCCACTTTCTCCACCTTTACGCACAGTGAGTGCAATTTCCTGACCACTTTCTAAATTCGATAAATAGTCTACCAAATGAATGAAGGAAAAGATTTTAATTCCATCCACTGAAAGGAGTTGATCGCCTTGCTCTAGACCTGCTTCCATCGCGGGCATATCTGGTTGCAGTTCTTTTACAAAAAAAGTTTGCTTTGGCCCAATTCCGATTGTCCGGATTTCTTCATTGCTAAAAACTTCAGGGAATACTTCAAGTTCCATTTTTTCTCCATCGCGTAAAATTGAAAGTTTGGTAAGTCTGCGGGCTTTAATTTCAGTTGTGACCAATTTCCCGGTTACAATTCGACTTTGTATATCCATAAAATCTTCAACGGGATTTCCATCGACAGCAATCACTTCGTCCCCGAGAAGAAGACCGGCTTTTTTAGCAGGGCTAGTAACCGTTTCACCTTGTTCGACAATCGGATTCCATCTTTCAACTGTATCTGAAATATAGCCAATTTTAGTAGTCAGTTCTCCATCAGTTCTTTCATATCCAAAAAACCAAAGAATACTAGATAATATAAATGCAAGTAGGATATTAAAGACCGCTCCCATCACGGAAACAATCATCTTGTCAGCGTAAGAAATTTTAGGATTATTTTTTTCACTTTTTAATTCAGCATCTTGGGAACTCTGAGTGTCATCTTCGTCTGGAATATCGTCCCATGCTGACAATTTATTTTGTTCTGAATCTTCATTTTCCCCTTCCAGTCTGCCCATGTCCGCAAGTTGAGGCAAAGCTACATAGCCACCAAATGGAAACATGGAAATTCGATACTCAATTCCGTCTTTAACCCATCCAAAGATCTTTGGACCAAATCCGATAGAGAATCTTTTAATAATTAGTCTACGTTGGCGGGCGGCAAGAAAGTGACCAAGTTCGTGTATGAAAATAGTAAATCCGAGAGCAAGAAGTGCTACTAAAATGAAAACAAAATCTGATAAGAATAACATAGTTATTTATTCCTTTTGGAAAAATGTGTGACATGAGTTTCAGCACACATGCGTGCCTCCATGTCATGATTAAGCAAATCAGTAGTAGAATCTGGTGAAATATATTCGATATCGTTCAAAGTGTTTTCAATTATGCTAGAAATATCAAGAAAGCCAATTCGTTTTCTAAGAAAAGCTTCAACTGCAACTTCATTTGCAGCGTTAAAAATAAGGGGTGCAGTTTTTTCCTCCCTTAATGTTTCTAGAGCCAATCGAAGGCAGGGATACCTTTTTAGGGAGGGCGGTGAAAAGGAAAGGTCAAGAGGTTTGGAGAAGTCGATAGATTTTTCCACGCTTGGATGTCTTTCTGGAAAAAGAATGGCATTTTGTAAAGCAAAAGTCATGGATGGGGGAGTCATTTGAGAAATGCAACATCCATCCACGAACCGCACTATGCCATGAACGATACTTGTTGGATGAATGACCACTTCCAATTGATTTGGTAATAGATCGAAAAGCCAGCGAGCTTCTATAAGTTCAAGCCCCTTATTAGCCATCGTGGCTGAGTCGACAGTAATTTTTTTCCCCATCGACCAATTTGGGTGGTGCAGCGCTTGCTCAACGCTAACATCTTTAAGGTCTTGGAGAGGTAATTCTCGAAAGGGTCCACCTGAAGCAGTTAAAATAACAGATTCTACAGTGCGGTCAGATTCTCCTTTGATACACTGAAAAATTGCATTGTGCTCACTATCAGCAGGTATGATTTTTGCCCCATATTCTTTTGCGGTTTCGGTAACAATTTTTCCTCCAACAACCAATGATTCTTTGTTTGCTAATACTACATCTTTTCCTGCTTTTAGTGCGGTAAGAGTGGGTAGTAACCCGATTGCACCTACCACCGCAACAATAACCACATCAGCTTCGTCAATCGACGCCAGTTGGCAAAGCGATTCAGAACCAGTTAATAAATTTGTAGATTTCGGAAACGATAATCCCTTTGAAGGAGTTTGAGTTAGGGACGCGTTTGGAACATTGAATTCATTCGCAATTTTTATAAGCTTTTCATGTTGTGAATTTGCTGAAATGCCGATCAGTTCAATCTTTTCGGGGTGTTTACGAATAACCCGCAGCGTGCTCTCACCAATTGAACCGGTGGCACCAAGAAGGACTAACTTTTTAGGGCGGGTCACTGTTGTAAAAAGAATAAGATAAAGTAACCCGTAGGCGCCGCAAGAATTAGGCTGTCAGTCAAATCAAATAAACCGCCAATTCCTGGTATTGCACCACCCGAGTCTTTCATTGATGCAAGGCGTTTAAGTACCGATGCAATTAAGTCGCCAATTACAGCACTTAAAGCTAAGAGCAATCCCCATGTAGCTCCTTGGCTTGGAGAGAAAGCCCAATTTCCAAAAAAAACAATCTCGGTAAGCTTTTCATGAAAGATCCAAGGAAGTAAAGCCCCCATTCCTGCAGATGCTGCAAAGCCTCCAATCAGGCCTTCAATAGTTTTTCCGGGGCTTATCGAAGGAGCCATTTTAGTTCTTCCGATTGCTTTTCCAATAATAAGAGCTCCGATATCACTGAATTTAGCAACTATTACGACCCAAAGGGCAAAAAATAGACCAAATCCCATAAAGCAATTCCCGTGCTCACTCCCACCGACCTGAAGTATACGAACGAAATACTGAAGAAGGAAAGAGACAAACAATAAACCGAAAAATGTGGGCATTAATCTTTTGATATACATTCCACGTTGAGCCTGCGGGAAAAGAACGCATGCAGCAGAGCAAAAGAGAGCTCCGATTGCCAAAACATCCACACCATTCCCCTCAAAATAGAAAGATGCGGGAATTAAACACCCACCAGTAATTAGGCCAGAAAGACGGTTGGCTGCATACCCCAACCGACCTAGAATAGTATAAACTTCAAAAAGAGTAAGCGTGGCACAAAAGTTGAGTACCCACATGGCCCCTGTTTCTTTTAAGGAATAGACAACAAGTGCAATAAGGCTCCAGAGGAAAATGGTGGAAAAAGATCTTAAAATCATGGTGTTTAATAAGTAGGGCTGTTTAGTTGGAATGGGTCAGCTGATCACTTGTTTTTCCAAATCGTCTTTCGCGCTGAGTGTAATTTTTAAGAGCGTCTATAAAAGCATCTCTATCAAATTCAGGCCAATGTAATGGGGAAACAAAAATCTCAGCGTATGCAGCCTGCAGAAGCAAAAAATTACTGAGTCTGAATTCGCCTGATGTTCGAATGATTAAATCTGGGTCAGGTAAGTCCTTGGTCTCTAGGTATTGCGAAAAAGTTGACCAACATAGCTGATCGGGAGCCTTACCAGATTCAAGGGCTTGGTTTACAAAAGATTGTATGCTGTTCAGGACTTCCTGCCTACTTCCATAATTAAGAGCAAGGGTTAGGTTCCAATCTTTATTATGCTTAGTTTTTTCAATAGTTTCCTCTACGATATTTTGTGCAAATCTAGGTAAGCCAGCTAAATCTCCTATTGCTCTTAAACGTATCCCGTCTTTTAGCATGTTCGCGAGTTCTCTTTTAAGGAACTCCTCCAATAAATGCATGAGACCAGATTTTTCCTCATCAGGTCGATTTTGATTTTCGGTACTGAATGCATAGAGGGTTACAAAAGGAACTCCAACTTCTCGGGCAGTATTGACTATGTTACGCACATTTTTGACACCGTTTCTGTGCCCAAAAAGTCTGGGTTTCCCGTGCATACCTGCCCAACGTCCATTTCCGTCCATGATGATAGCAACATGTCTTGGGAGTTTATTTAGTTCAATTTCAGAGAAAGTACTCATTAAAAAATACCATCTCAACGAGTTCATCATCAATTGACAACGAGGAAAGCATATTCTAGTTCCTTCTTATGAAGAAATTTTTATCGGAAGATGAAATTAACGAACGACTTAGCGAATTGAAAGATTGGGTCTTTTTGAAGAACAAAATTCAAAAAAGTTATAATTTCAAAGGTTTTAGAGATGCGATGAGCTTTATACTTAGGCTATCTTTTGAGGCTGAAGAAAAAGATCACCATCCAGAAATTTTTAATTGTTACAATCGTGTAGAAATATCTCTCAGCACTCATGACGCTGGTGGAAATGTAACTGAAAAAGACTTTCTTCTTGCTCGTGCAATTGATTCTGTTTGTTAGGGAAAATGGTTGATTTTGCCTTTGGCAAAACCGATTATGCTATGGGATTATGGATTATGAATAATAGCCTAAGACCTTTTAATGCCTAAGGAAAAAAAGAAAAGGTCATTTGGGGTTTTAATTCCGCTCCTTATTTCTCAATGCATTGGTGCGTTCAACGATAATGGTATGAAAGCAATGCTGCCCATTATGGCAGCTTATCAACTTGGAAAGGATAAGATGGATGAGACAAATCAGATCGTTTCAATTCTTTTAATACTTCCTTTTGTAATCTTTGCTCCTCTGGCTGGGTGGATATCTGATCGGTATTCAAAAAAGAAAGTGGTCAGTAATGCTTTAATAGCTCAGGTTTTGGGTTTGAGTGTACTTTTGGGTGCAATGTATATCCAAAGCTTGTCTGTGGCTTTTATAGGATTTTTCTTATTGGCAGTTCAGTCTTCTTTTTTCTCACCAGCTAAAAAAGGAATATTAAAGGAACTCGTTGGTTCTGAAAGACTGGCTATGGCGGTCGGATGGATGGAAATGTTAACGATGGTTGGCATCTTGGGCGGGGCTTTTGTTGCCGCTAGTTATTTTGACAGTCTGGTACCAAAATATGGTGGTTGGTATGCGGGTTTGATATTGGCAAGCTTTGCTATTGGTTTTGCTATTTTTTCTTGGATTCTATTTTTACCAACGCCCGAGACTCATGCTATCAAAGCAGAACCTTTTAAGATAAAGATACTGTGGAGTTATTGGAATGATTTAAAGTTTTTGTTACGTGAACCAGGACTCCGTGGGGCAGCCTTGGGAGATGCTTGGTTTTGGGCAGTTGGCGGATTTTTTTATCTAGTTCTAGTTAAGTTATCAGGAGAAATTGTAGTTGGTAAGATTGGAATGGGAAGTCTTTATGGGTTTTGGTTTTTGCTTCTCGGACTTGGTATAATGCTTGGTAGTTTATTTGTAGCTTATCTAAACCGCGGGAGAGTGGAGATCGGTTTGAGTGCAATTGGTGCGATTTTGCTCCCACTCACATTAATCTTTTTGTATTTCGCTAACCCATTAAAGGGTACATTTGAATATGGTTCCCTTTTATTGGGTTTTTCAGGTGCACTATTTTTTGTGCCTTTAAATGGATTTCTTCAGGATAGAGCAAAAGAAGCAGAGAGGGGTAGAGTTTTAGCTGCTTCCAACTTAATGACTCAACTTGTAAGCATTTGCTTTATTTTAATTCATGCATTGCTTTCCTCCTTAGGCTTCTCTGCAAAACAGGAGTTATTAATCATGGCTGTACCAGCCAGTCTAATAGCAATGATATGCATGAGGTATCTCTTTGAGGATTTTATACGGGCTTGTTTTCACTTGTTACTTAAGATTATGTATCGCATTAAACTTGTGGGTATGGAAAATTTTCCTGAAAGAAATGGAGTTTTGCTTGTTTCCAATCATTTATCCTATGCTGATCCGGTTTTTATCGGTGCTGCTTTTTCTAGAAAAGTTCGATTCCTGGCGTACAGCGGTTTAGCACAGTCTAAAATGATCCGAATGATTTTTTGTTTAACTGAGACAGAAATTGTTTCTCCGAAGAAATCTCTAGAATCAATAAAAAAATGTGTAAAAAAACTTAAAGATGGAACTCCTTTGTGTGTTTTTGCGGAGGGAGGAATTTCTAGGACCGGTTCTATTTTTCCTTTCAAGCGTGGTATTCTGTTATTAGCAAAGGAGGCAAAAGTTCCAATTCTTCCTGTTCATATTGATCGGGTATGGGGCTCAATTTTTAGCATGGAACGAGGGAGGTTTTTTTGGAAGCGGCCATTGTCTTTTTTCTATCAGGTTACTGTGCGTGCAGGTAAAATTATGAATGCAGGAGATTTCAATGCTGAATCAGTAAGGAGGGAAGTGCTGGAATTGGGGAGGCAATCATTTGTTGAACGTTTACCTTCTTCTGAGAAAGCTAAAAGGTGTGTCGAGAAATTATTAAGAGGTCAATCCGATGAGGAATTTATTCATTTTAGCCGAGACTTAATCTTGAGTCGCAGAGATTTCGTAGGTTTTATCAATGAGCAAGAAAATTTTCATAAGCTTCCTCAAAATCTTAAATTATACCTGTATACTATGAGAGGTATTCTCGAGCAACCTGATGGTGCAAAAAAGATTATAGCTTCAAGTCTTCGATTGCGTGAAATTCACTTGTGGGATCAAGAGGGATTTGAAGTGAGTTTGGATGGAAATATTGAAGTCGCCTGGATTGTGTGGGCAGCATTTTTAGGAGGTCGAAAAATTGAGTTTTCTGAAAAAACAATAATTGTGTACAACCAAAATACAGAAAGCGGTCGTTCAGTACAAAAAGTGAACGGATTAAGTACTGAAAAGAACGGACTGGTCTCATTAAATTATAGATCAGTTTTTGAATTAGATGGATCTATTGATGAACTTGAAGATGCATTTAAAGATAATACTTTGGGAAGGTTGCTTCCTGGTCTAAGTTATCAAAACAATGCCTACTTTTGCCTCTTAGGCATGGATGGTGAAATTGATATTGTCGATGGTTTATGCGCAATCGATGCCGATGGCTTTTTGTACTATAAGTAAATATTTCAATGCTTTCCCTTCCAAGTTGTTTCTGTTATCAGTGCTAGTCGTCAAACATCTTCATCATGACACTATTTCTTCAAGAATCTTCAAATTTTGCCAATGTCCTTGATCAATTAAGAGGAAAAGATGTGCTTGTGCTTGGTCATCGTCGTCCGGATGGAGATTGTATCGGTTCCCAAGTCGCTTTGACTAGAGTTTTAATTAATCTTGGAATCAAAGCACGTGCCGTTAACGAGGATCCCGTTCCTAGAACATTGAAGCACTTTATTGGGAATACCCCTTTTTTTAGTCCGGAAGAAATACAAGGAAACGACTTTATTGTAATCTGCGTTGATTGTGCAGACCAAAAACGTGTGGGAGAAGAATTGAACATACGCTTTCCTGAGGTTTTTCTTAATGTAGATCATCATGTTTCCAATAATCATTATGCTAAAAATAATTTTGTTTTTCCTGACGCTTCTGCAACGGGCGAAATTTTAGCGAAATTTTTCTTGGATAATAAAATGAATCTAGATGCAACTACATCAGATGGATTATATCTTGGTATTGCTACTGATACGGGTCAGTTTTGTTATGGAGGGACCAATGCTTCTGTTTTCGAGGTTTGTCGCCGGCTTTGTGAGTCGGGCGCAAATCCTTCTCGGGTTGCGCACGAATTATACGAATGTGAAAAACCCGGACGTGTGCAATTGCTTCAACGTTTTCTTGCAAGTTTTAAAATGGAGCACGGAGACTGTGTTTGCATTGGTACGATACGAGATTCTTATTATCGAGAGACCGATACAAAACCAGAGGATTCAGAAAACTTTGTTGATTATGCTCGCTCTATTGATGGGGTAAAAATTGGCGTTCTAGTAGAGGAGCGTAATGGCCAATTGAAGGGAAGCTTTCGTGCGAAAGATTCAATCTATCGGGTAGATCTTTTAGCAAGTAAGTTTCATGGAGGAGGCCATGCCTGTGCCGCAGGATTTAATGTTGAAAGAAAATTAGACGATTTTTATCCCGAGCTTATTGAAAAAATTGGCCACCATTTAGCCAAAGTAACGAGTTAGAATTTTTACATGAATGTACAAGACCCAACTTTTGAAGGAATTCTGCTGGTTGATAAACCAGTTGGGATTACATCACACGATATTGTTGATCGGTTAAGGAAAAAACTAAAAATGAAAAAAATTGGCCATGCAGGAACTCTAGATCCTTTGGCTACTGGACTCATGATTATGTTGATAGGCAAAGCGACTAAGGTTTCACAGTTCCTTATTAGCTTGGACAAAAGTTATGAGGGAGAATTTTTGCTTGGGGTTGAAACTGATAGTCAAGATAGCGATGGGGAAGTTGTTGCAGAGAAATTACTTCCTGATGATCTAGATGAAGAGCAAATTGAGGAGCTAATGAAAAGTTTTCTCGGTGATCAGTATCAAACCCCCCCAATGTTTTCTGCAAAAAAAATTGATGGTGTTCCATTATATAAATTAGCAAGAAAGGGTAAAACAGTTGAGCGAGAACCCCGCTTTATTCGAATTAATGAATTAAAATTAAAAGGATATCAATCTCCGAGAGGTCAGTTTGAATTGTCATGCAGTAAGGGGACTTATGTAAGGACTGTATTTCATGATTTAGGTCAAAAATTAAATTGCGGAGCTCATCTGACTGCTTTGCGGAGGACAAAAATTGATCAATTTGATATCTCGAATGCTACACCTTTGAATAAAATAGAAGAAATGGGATTCGCAGAATTTCAATCTTTATTGGTTCCAATCCATCAAGCTGTACCCACTCATGTTCTCTGAGAACATATCTGTTTATCAGACCATAGAAGAATTAGGGAAAAGTACAAATCGACCCGTTTTTCTCGCTATGGGAATGTTTGATGGTGTCCATAGCGGGCATCAGGAAGTATTGAGTCGTTGTAAAAGACTCGCTCGAAAGAGTAGCGGGAAGGCAATTGCATTTACTTTCCCAAAACATCCAGCTTCATATCTTCGGCCTGGAAACGCTCCTCCATTGCTGATGAATGAAAAACAGAAGGTTGACTGTTTATTGGAATATGGAATGGATGGAGTCGTTTTAAGAAATTTTGATCGTGAGTTTGCCGATGTCGAAGCAAAGCATTTCCCTGTTTTTTTAATTGCACGAATTCCGAGTTTAACTGGTCTGTGTGTTGGAGAAAATTTTCGGTTTGGAAAAGATCGAATCGGAGATCACAAATTGCTTAGTCAATTTGGGAAAGAAGTTGGCTTAACCGTTGAGATTGTAAGTTCAAAATTATTTACAAATATGACAATAAGCAGTTCGAGAATTCGAGAAGCTTTAAAAAATGGCTCAATAGAAGAAGTAAACAAGTTACTTGGTGCAAAATACACCATTTCCGGTTTACCAATTCGAGGTAAAGGCATTGGGAAGGAAATTGGTTTTCCAACCATCAACTTAGAGTGGGAACCTGAAGCCAAGCCTAACTATGGAGTGTATCTTGGGTTTGTAACTGATCAAAAACTTGGGGAGAAGCACTATGCGATTGCCAATTATGGAATGAGACCGACTGTTGAACTTGATGCAAGTCGACCTCTTTTTGAGATTCATGTTTTAGATCAAATAGATTCACTATTTGCCTCTGAAGGGAATACTATTACGATGACCCTGCACAAGTTTTTGAGAGAAGAGAAAAGATTTAACTCTTTGGATGAACTTAAAAAGCAAATCAAATTAGACCTAATAGAAGCAGAGAAATTGAGGTCCAATATTTAGATCTTTTTCTGCAAGCTTGGTGACCAACAGGTCGTTCTTCCTCCAATTTTCTCTCTAATTAAAGTTGCTTGCGATTTAGGGCATTTCTCCCCGTTTCTCCATCTAGAGTGAAAAAGCCAACCTCTGGGTGGATCGCCTCCATGTTCACCAATTGATTTCATAGCACCTAGTGTAACAAAACGAATTTTCTTAAATAATGTTTTTGTGTCTAAATTCTTAATTTTGCCTGATAATTCGGCCGGATGCATTCGAGCACGCCAAAGCACTTCATCAGCCATCCAATTGCCCATACCAGGAAAGTAGCGTTGATCGAGGAGTAGGGCTTTTAGGGGACGCTTTTTATGTCGAGATAGGGCATTTTGTAAAATGTTGATATTAAATCTTTCATCTAGCATAGAGACAGGGCGCTTACTCCACCAATCCGGAGGGTTCGCTCCTTGGTCGATTCGTAATTGACCAAACTGTCTAGGGTCTTTGAAAACAAGAAGATAATTAATTGTTTTTAAAAGCAGGGCGTCGTGGTTTTGAATTGGATAGTTTGTGACTTTTAACATGAGAGATCCAGTCATACCAAGATGAATTCCAAGCCACACATTTTTGGAAAATCTAAAAAGCATTTGTTTGCCATGAGTTTGCGCAGAAGTAAATGTTTCACCTCTGAGTTGGTTGATAAAGAGCTCTCTGGAATAGTTTCGAAAAACTCTGCTGCTCGGATGGACAACAACATCAGTAATCTTATGGTTGAGGGCGGGTTGCCATTGTTTAGAGGCGAAAGCAACTTCTGCAAGTTCAGGCATATAGGAATTTTAATCTGTAGATTTGATCTGGAGGATTTTATTGCGAATTTTTCGATCTTTTTTTCGGTCTGTTTTGATTTCAATTACTCGAATGCCAAACTTAATTGGGCTTTGTATTAAGTCTGAAAATTTCTCCCAATCTTCAAATGAATAAAATTCTACTTGATGAGCGCTACAAAGCATTTTGAAGTCACAATTTTGAGGCGTGGCGAAACATTTTTCAAACTCGGGTTGATTCGATATCGGTAGGTTTTCAAAAATACCTCCTCCCTGATTATTAATTAGTATTACGGTGAGACTTCCACGGAAATTTTCAGAAAAAAGAAGAGCGTTTGAATCATGTAAAAAAGAAAGCTCGCCAGTTATAAGAAAACAAGGATATTCTGCGGTATGAGCAATTCCAATTGCTGTTCCGAGTGTACCGTCAATTCCATTGACTCCTCGATTTCCGAACAAATTCCGTTTTTTTTCACTGGGTTGCCAGAACCACTCAGTATCACGAATTGGCATGCTGTTACCAACATGAAGAAGAGATTTTCTTGGCATATGTTTTGACAACAAATAAATGGCCTTAGCTTCAAAACCGTTAAGTTCATTTTGAAAAAAAACATTAAGTTTTTTTTCAATTTTCTTTTCATGGCTGTACCATAAATTTCCCCATTTTTTACTGATATTTCTAAATTTAAGTAGCTTTAGATACTTGTAAGGTAAGTCGAATGAAATACTAGGGCTTTCTAGAGGATCAACATTACAACCCCTTGGCTCAATTATTACTCGTGCAGCTCCCGTTTGATCGATCCATTTTCTTAGAGTTTTGGAAGTTGGTAGCGGTCCTAATACAATAATGAGGTCGGGTAAAGCATTGTCAGTAAATCTAGAATCCCGAAGAAGGTGCTCATATTTAAGAATCTTAATTTTAAATTTAGTTTCCCTTAAAGGAGAGAGTGAATCGCAAAACACAGGTACTGGCTGTTCTTGGATCCATAAGCGTATAGGATTCGAGGGGGAGTTCTGCCCAGCAATGACTATTGGATAACTGGATTCGTAAAGTTTCTTTTGGATTGCTGCTATGGAGTCTGCATAATCAGATTCTTTAACACATGATAAGGAAATTAATAAATCTGGGATTTTGGGAAGTTTAGGTTTAGTTT
Organism: Opitutales bacterium; assembly: GCA_965660725.1. Classification (GTDB taxonomy): domain Bacteria; phylum Verrucomicrobiota; class Verrucomicrobiia; order Opitutales; family Seribacteraceae; genus Seribacter. The sequence continues at coordinate 14,118 of CBFIBI010000029.1, read as the reverse complement.
TGGGCAGGAATGGTTCTCGAATCGGGAAATTAAGATGAACTGGACCAGGATTTTTTCCTAATGACCCTTGTACAGCATTAAGTAGAGACTGACGAAGCGATTTTATGCATAAATCAGAAATTTTTGGTATGCAGATTTGTTCGAAGAATCGTACAAAATGACCAAAAATATTAATTTGATTAATTGTTTGGCCTGCTCCACAGTCTTGAAGTTCGGGTGGTCGATCCGCAGATAAAAAAATTATTGGAGTGCCCGAATGTGAAGCCTCAGTAATCGCAGGAAACCAATGAGTTAAAGCAGAGCCTGAAGTACAAATAACTGCTGAAGGCGAGCGTGTTCTTTTCGAATATCCTAAAGCTAGAAATGCAGCTGTTCTTTCATCCAAAACGGGTATACAATTTATTTTTGAATGTCTTTCTAACCCTAATATTAATGGGGTAGATCTTGAGCCGGGCGAAAAGAAAATATTTGTGACTTCCAACTCGTATAGGGTACTGGCTAAGATATCACCCCAAGCATAATTTGCTTGTGAGATTGATTCGTAGCTTTGTTTCATTGGGGAGATTATTTCATCCCTGGATAACTTCTAGCATCGCCTCGAGTTTCCAATCAGTTTCAGCCCTTTCGTTAGCTGGGATTGAGCCTTCAACGATTCCAGCTCCTGCAAATAAGGTGAGTGAATTATCTATGATTTTTCCACAGCGTATTGGAACCATAAATTCACCTCTCCCTCTAGAGTCAAACCAACCTGTGATTCCAGCGTACAAACCTCTTTGGAAACCTTCGAGCTCGGCAATTAGAGGGAGTGCATGCTCTCTTGGAGATCCACCCATTGCTGGAGTTGGATGTAGGGCAGCAAGTGCATCAAATGGGTGAATATCTTCGGGTAGTTTGGCTCGAAGTGGAGTTCGTACGTGTTGAAGGTTTGCTAAGCGTAAAAGTCTAGTTTGACCTTCACTGCAGTCAGAAATGCCAGAGGCTTTTAATCTTCTTAACATTGAATCAATCACAAGCCTATGTTCTAAAACCTCTTTTTCCCGTCCAAGGAGAGTTTTACCAAAATGAGCATCTTTCCCAGCTGATGGACCACGGGGAGCAGTTCCTGCAACAGCTTCAGTCTCGAGTATTGTTCCTGAAAACCGTGAAATTGTTTCAGGAGTGGAGCCAATAAACATTCCTTTATCCGGAGTCGAAATGCAAAAGGTATGACAATCCGGAAACTTATTTCTAAGAGAATGAGCAATTGAAAAAACTGGTAGTTTACGATCTGTTGTGTAAGAAATTTTTCTTGCTAAAACGATTTTAGAAATTTCACCTTCTGCTATTCGATTCAAAGCTTGTTGAACGGCTTGTTCGTAATCATTATTTTCCGAGGGAAGACTTAATTTAAATTTATGAGGATCAATATCAGTTGGACGCTGATCATGAAGGTTCTGGAAGCGAGCTAATAAATTTTTTATACGGCTTACAGTTTGTTCGGCATCTGATTCGGGTTCAATCTTGGTATTAATAATAATGAGGTGGCTGCCTCTTTTGCGTACTATTTGCCAATTGGGAAGAAAAATCTCTAATGAGGGGAGTTGAGGATCAGAAGATTGATCTTCAAAAGTTGCGTTTGTAAAAAGGGTTGGACCAGAACATTCCAATTGGTGATTCCCCGCAACAAAGGTCTTTAAGAAAATTTTTGTTGCCCATTCTTTTGCTTTGTTGAAGCGCTTGGTGCCAGTAAATTTCGAAAGCGTTATTGGATTACCGCATGCAACAGAAAATTCATCAGTTGGTTTTTCATAATAACAAATTGATTGATCCGGTTTGTAAATTTGCTCCAGAATGGCGAGTGGATCAGAGAAATTGGTTCCAAAAGTAATGGATGAATAAAAGGTACCTTTACTTTCAGTGGCTTTACTAATGCAGTCATGTATAAAAGGCAGTAAATCTGTGGCTTGGTTGCACCTTAAGGGAGCACTGGAATAAGATTGACTATTCATGTTTATGCCCGGAACAATCTGATTTATTAACTGGGTCATATCCGCCAGGATGCATCGGATTGCATCTTAAAATTCGGGTAAGAGATTTGTATAATGCAACAGGGAGCGAGAAAGTTTTTAAGCATTCCAGAGTATAGTCAGAGCATGAGGGATGAAAACGGCAAGCAGCATAGGGCCCCAAAATTATTTTTTTGATTGGAGAAAAAAATTGATAGCAACGGACTAATAGAATCGCAGGATAAGCCAACCATAACCATGGTGTCGCCAAATTTTGAACCGATTGCATGTTTCTCTTTTTATTGGCAATTTGGTCCATAGACAAAATTAGAATTATTATAGGCTTATAATTTGACCACTCGACTCTTCATTTTTGGGTGGTATGCATTGAGGTCGGCAATGATTTATGTTCGATTTCGTTAATGATTTTCTGTTTGAATTCATCCAGCGTTTTGGGTCCGTCCCAATCCGGGTTAGCTCGTGAGCGAACAGAGACTTTTCCTTCTTCCGCTTCACGTTTACCAAGGATCAGCATATGTGGAATCTTGTCAGTTTCAGCTTTTCTTATTTTGGCACCAAGTTTTCCAGATAAACTATCAATAGTTGCACGTATGCCGCTTTTTTGAAGGTTCAATAAATGGTCTTCAGCCTGTGTTACCAGATCGTCATTCATTGGTAAGATTCTGACTTGTTCAGGAGCTAGCCAGGTTGGGAAATTTCCTGCAAAATGCTCAATGAGTACTCCGCAAAAGCGTTCCATTGAACCAAAAGGTGCACGGTGAATCATAACAGGCCGATGATCCTTATTGTCTGATCCAACATAAGAAAGATCGAATCTTTCCGGCAGATTATAATCCACCTGAACCGTACCTAGTTGCCATTCTCTACCGATCACATCCCTGACAACAAAATCAATTTTTGGCCCGTAAAATGCCGCTTCACCAAGTTCTTCTTCATAATCGACACCTAAAGATTTAACAGCTTTTCTTAGAGTATTCTCCGCTTTGTCCCATGAACTTGGGTCACCAACATACTTGTCGGATTCGGGATCGCGTAGACTTAATCTTACTCGATAATCGTTCATTCCCAAGATTGAAAAAACTAACTTAACCAGACCGAGACATCCTTGTATTTCTTCTTGTAGTTGATCTTCCCGTATAAAGAGATGTGCATCATCTTGAGTAAATCCACGGACTCGAGTCATACCATTTAATTCTCCAGACTGTTCCCATCTGTAAACAGTTCCAAACTCAGCCATTCGAACTGGTAAGTCTCTGTAGGACCTTTGCTCTGAGCGGAAAATTCGAATGTGCATTGGACAATTCATGGGTTTGAGTAGATAGCCCTCAATCTCTCCTTCATCCAACTTATTTGAGAGTTCAGAGCAACTACAACCCTCATCCGCTAGTTTAGTAAGGCAATCGCGATGAATAATAGGTGGGTATTGGGAATCTTGATAATATGGGAAATGACCGGAAGTTTTATACAGGTCAAGTTTGCCAACATGCGGGGTGTAAACTTGAGAGTATCCCTGCTTATTTAGTTCTGCTGATATAAATTTTTCGAGTTCATTTCGTATAATAGCTCCCTTTGGTTTCCAAAGTACCAAACCTTGACCAACCATTTCATCGATATGAAATAATCCCATTTCACGACCGATATTTCTATGGTCTCTCTTTTTTGCCTCTTCAATTCTTTCAATATACTGAGCAAGATCGTCTTTTGTAATGAAAGCTGTTCCATAAATTCTCTGAAGTTGTTTATTATCAGAATTACCGCGATGATATGATCCGGCAACATTTAGAAGTTTAAAAGCTTTTATCTTTTTGGTGTAAGAAACATGAGTTCCTGCACAAAGGTCTTGGAATTCTCCATTTTTATAAAAAGTTATCGCTTCTCCTTCAGGAATATCATTTAAACGACCTATTTTAAAAGACTCCTGCCCCATATCACGAATGATTTTTTTTGCTTCATCTCGAGATACCTCAACCCGCTCGAATCTTTGGTTCTCTTTAATGATTTTCTTCATTTCAATTTCAATTTCTTCGAGAATCTCAGGTGTAAATGAGATTTTTGAATCAAAGTCGTAATAAAAACCATTATCGGTGGGCGGTCCGATATCTAATTGAGTATCAGGATACAATCGTAAAACTGCGGCAGCGAGAATATGGGCAGTTGAATGCCTAATTTCTTCCAATGGAGTCATTTCCTTCATAATTGAGATATTATCTAGTAGCAGAGTTAATATCCTGCAATGCCAAAGGAGTTCTGTTAATCATCAAAGCCAAGATTTGGTCTTAACCACTTTTTGGCTTCCTCAATACCCCATTTTTTCCTTTTAGCATAATCCTCAACCTGATCTTTGCCTAATTTTCCAACATTGAAGTACTTGGATTCAGGGTGTGAGAAATAGAGTCCAGAAACTGAGCACCCCGGATTCATGGCACGAGACTCAGTAAGTTCAAGAGCAATTTCCTTTTCGACACCAAGTAATTTCCAAATGATATCTTTTTCGGTATGGTCAGGCTGGCATGGATAGCCGCTTGCAGGCCGAATTCCTCGATAATTTTCCTTGATGAGTTCTGAATTATTTAAGTTTTCATCACTACCAAAACCCCAAAATTCTCTAACTTTCTTATGTGTGAATTCAGCCATAGCTTCAGCAAAACGGTCGCCCAAAGCTTTGGTCATAATTGCATTGTAATCATCATTGTTTTTTTCGAATTCTTGGGCCATCAAATCAACGCCTTTTCCTGCACAAACCGCAAAAGCACCTATGTAATCGACCCGGTTGGACTGAAGAGGGGCAACATAATCAGAAAGACAGTATTGAGGCTGCTCAAGTATAGCTTGCTGCCTTCTTATGAAATGTAATCGTGCAAGTTCATTATTTTTTTTCAAATTTTTGTAAACTATAACATCATCTCCATCCGCGTTAGCTGGCCAGATTCCCCAAACGGCTTCACATGTAAATCTTTTTTCTGTAATAATTTGATTGAGAAGCTCTTGTGCATTGTCGAAAAGTTCCTTGGCCTCACTTCCAGAGTCTGATCTATCGAAAATAGAAGGATACTTTCCTTTTAACTCCCAAGACCAAAAAAATGGAGACCAGTCAAAAAAATCGAGCACATCACTCAATTCTGCAGAAAGTTTTTGTCTCCCCCATTTTTTGCTAACAGGCTCAGCGATTTCTTGTTTCGCCCAGTCGAAACTTAAGGCTTTTTTCCTAGCTTCGCTAATTGAAAGAAGCTTCTGCTCACTTTTGCCAGCATGTCGAATTCTTTCCTTTTCTTGAGTTTCGTTCAGTTTTAGAATTAACTCCTTTTTCTTTTCTTCATTAGTCAGATCGTTACAAACATTTACAACCAGTGATGCATCGGGTACCTGAATGACTGGGTTATCGTAAAATGGGGCTATTTTTATTGCAGTATGCGCACGGCTAGTGGTTGCTCCTCCGACCAATAAAGGGATTGTTAATTCCGAATTTTTCATTTCTTTTGCGTTATGGATCATCTCATCGAGTGAAGGAGTGATTAAACCACTAAGGCCCAAAATATCTGCATTGTGCTTTTTGACTGCCTCGAGAATTTTGGCACATGACACCATCACTCCTAAATCGATAACCTCCCAATTGTTACAAGCGAGAACGACACCCACAATATTCTTACCTATATCATGTACATCTCCTTTCACTGTCGCAATCACCATTGTCCCTCTTTTCTTGGAGTCTGCTCCTTCTTTTTCAGCTTCCATAAAGGGTTCCAAATAGGCGACAGCTTTTTTCATAACCCGAGCACTTTTAACAACCTGAGGGAGAAACATTTTACCATCACCAAACAGATTACCCACCACTTTCATTCCATCCATCAGTGGACCCTCTATTACTTCAAGGGGACGACCTAGTAATTTTCTAGCCTCTTCAGCATCAGTTTCAGCAAAATCACCTATGCCTTTGACCAAAGAGTGGGTTAAGCGTTCCCCAACCGGTTTTTCTCTCCATGACATATCCGCTCCACCACTTTTTTTCTTTGTGTTTTGGTCTTTAATCTCTTCTGCATAAGATAAGAGCCTTTCTCCAGCATCTTCATCTTTGGCGAGGACTACATCTTCAACTCGTTCCCTTAACTCAGGATCAACTTCATCATAAACGGCTAACATGCCTGCATTCACGATTCCCATATCCAATCCAGCTTTACATGCATGGTAAAGAAAGGCCGCATGCATGGCTTCGCGAACTAGATTATTGCCCCTAAAGGAAAAGGACACATTACTAATTCCTCCACTTGTTCGTGCAAAGGGACATCTTTTTTTTATTTCGCGAACAGATTCAATAAAGTCGATTCCGTAAGCATCATGCTCAGGCATGCCTGTGGCTAAAGTGAGAACATTTGGATCAAAAATAATATCTTGGGGAGGGAAATTTACTTCATCGACTAAGATTTTGTAGGCTCTTTCACAAATTCTGACTTTATCAACAAGAGTGGCAGCCTGACCCTTTTCATCAAATGCCATTACCACAACAGCTGCACCATATCGCATAGCAAGTCCGGCATGCTCTTTGAAGGTATCTACTCCTTCTTTTAGGCTTATAGAGTTAATAATGCATTTGCCTTGAATGACTTTTAATCCTGCTTCAATGACCGACCATTTTGAGCTATCAATCATAATCGGAACCCGAGAAATATCAGGTTCTGAAACAACTAAGTTGAGGAATTTTTCCATGCAGGCTTCACCGTCCAGCATTGCAGCATCAAAATTTACATCAATTACATTGGCTCCATTTTCAACCTGTTGCTTAGCTATCTTAAGGGCATTTTCATAATCTTCTGCTTCAATAAGCTTACGGAAACGTGGAGAACCAGTAACATTGGTACGCTCGCCTACCATAAGAAAAGATGACTGCTTCTCAGACATTGTAAATGGTTCTAAACCACTGAGTCTTAGGGCAGGATCAATTTCTGGAACTTCTCGAGTAGCATAATTGGAAAGTTTTTCAGAAATTGCATGGATATGATCTGGGGTAGTGCCACAACAACCTCCTGCAAGATTGAGCAGTCCTTCTTCAGCAAAAACAGAAAGCGACTCGGCTGTATCTTCTGGTTTTTCATCATATCCAGTAGCAGAAAGGGGGTTAGGTAAACCGGCATTAGGGTAGCAATGAATGAGGCAATCGGCATGTTTTGATAATTCCTGCAGGTAGGGTCTCATTGCATCTGCACCTAATGCACAATTCAAACCCACGCAAAGGGGATTTGAATGTGCAATAGAATTCCAACACGCTTCAGTGGTCTGTCCAGATAGAGTTCGCCCAGAAGCGTCAGTGATAGTAATTGAAAGAATCACTGGAAGTCTTACACCCGTATCATTAAAAAAGTTTTCTATAGCAAATATTGCAGCTTTTAAATTAAGGGTATCAAATGTTGTTTCTGGAAGAAGAATATCAACTCCACCTTTCACGAGAGATTCTACCTGTTGGTAATAGGCACCAACGAGTTGATCAAAATTGACATTACGAAGTGCAGGATCGTTGACATCTGGAGATAAGGATGCAGTTCTATTTGTCGGTCCAATAGCACCAGCAACAAATCTTGGTCTAGTCGGGTCCTTGGCCATTGCTTGATCTGCAGCTTCCCTAGCCAATCTGGCTGCACTAAAGTTTAGTTCAGGCACAATTTCCTCTAAGTTGTAGTCAGCCATGGAAATCGTAGTTGCACTAAATGTATTTGTTTCCACGATGTCACTCCCAGCGTCAAAATAAGCCTGGTGAATCTTGCGTATAATATCAGGTCTAGTAAGGCAAAGAAGATCATTGTTCCCCTTTAATTCCTTGGCGTGATTACGAAAATGCTCGCCCCGGAAATCTTCTTCTTCTAGTTTTTCTTGTTGGATCATTGTGCCCATTGCACCATCCATCATGACAATTCTCTCTTTTAAGAGATTCCTTAAGTCTTTTTCAACTGGTCTTGTTTTGGAAAAATTATTCATTTCGTATCATCATATCATGATATGTTGATGCGTTTTTGCAAACTGAAAGGGATTATTTTCTTTTAAAATCTTAAATGTTTGTAAATTGCTTTGCATATTTCTAGAAAATTAGCTAGTTGTTATCTTTTAACGGGATGTAGCGTAGTCTGGTTAGCGCGCCTGCTTTGGGAGCAGGAGGCCGAGAGTTCGAATCTCTCCATCCCGACCATTTTTGCAAATAACCACATCGATGTGTTTTAATTTGATTAGTTGCAACATCTTACTTTAAACAGTGATATTAGTTGAGATATGAAATGCTGAAATGTGATCAAGAGATAATTAATTTTTATCGTTTGTCTCGGCATCCTGAAGGAGGTTGGTATCGCAGAACCTTCGAATCGAGTAAATCACTTTGTCTTCCTCAGGGAACCCGACTTTGCGGAACAGCGATTTATTATTATTTAGCCGAAGGCGAAAGATCAGCTTTGCATTATTTAAGTTCTGACGAGACCTGGTACTTTCATTTTGGTTCCTCTATTAGATTACACTTATTTTCTTCATCTGGGTATAGAAGTGTTCAACTCGGGCTGAATTGGCAAGATGGCGAGCAACTTCAATACTCAATTGAGGGAGGAATTGTTTTTGGGGCTGAACTCATGGAACCGAGAGGAGCAATGCTAAGCTGTTCGGTTTGTCCCGGTTTTGAACAAGAAGATTTTTATTGGCCAAAAAAGAACGAATTATTCGTCCAGTATCCAGAGCAGAAAGCAATAATTGAGAGACTATTCAACAATTAATAATAATTTATTGAGTGGCTTAACCATTGAGCAACATAATTGGGAAGGTGAATTAATACTAACCTGTATGATTCCAAATTCTCAGGATTGGTTTTCAAAAGTTATTTTGCAGTTGGAAAAAGAGAAAGATAAATTCAGATTTTCACATCAGATCGGGGGGCGATGGGAAAATACATATCTTTCAATAGATCTCGTTCCCGATGTGAAATTTGCTATGAGCTTAGCTCGAGAAATTGCTAAAGAAAAATGGAATCTGTCAATTTGCGCTCTTTATGAATCTTTGCCTAATTCTTATGATTCAAATTTACCTTTTTGGTTTAATATTGCAGAGGTTGATGAGAGGACTGGAATTCATGATCATGCAAAGCTAGCTTCTATTTCTGGTGTTTTGTATCTTCAATGCGATGACAAATCAGGAAATTTATTTTTTAGAAAAGAAAATAAAAAAGACTTTCAAATTGTTCCTAAAATTGGGAAGTTAGTTCTTTTTCGTTCACATCTTCGTCATGGTGTTCATGCGAATAATTCAAATAGAAAGCGAATTTCTCTCGCATTTAATCTATTTCCATTTCCACTTCCTTGCGAAGAATGGTAGGCAATCCTCGCATATGTTATATTTTTTTATAAAAAAACAACATTATGTTGAGATTTACATTGAGATTTTTTGTTGAAATCACAATGTTGATAAAGTTTTACAATTTTTATACACGATAAACCTTTGATTTGCCCTTTATGATTCAGCCCAATGACTCTTTTGAAGAAATCGACTCAGCGGTAGTTCGCTTTGCCGGTGATTCCGGTGATGGAATGCAGACAGTAGGCGAGCGTTTTACTGACAGTAGTGCATTTGCCGGTAATGATATTGCTACCTTACCTGATTTTCCTGCCGAGATTCGTGCCCCTGCTGGTACTCTTGCAGGTGTATCTGGTTTTCAGTTACAGTTTGGTAACCGAAAAATTTTAACGCCAGGCGATGCACCTGATGCTTTGGTTGCAATGAATCCCGCAGCACTTAAGGCAAATATCGAAGATTTGCCCGAAGGTGGTATGCTAGTTGTAAATATCGATTCATTCAAATCAATGAATCTTAAAAAAGCAGGCTATGAAAATAATCCTCTGGAAGATGATGAATTTCGAAAAAGATATCATCTTGTTGAATTGGATCTTACTGGATTAACAAAAGAAGCATTGAAAGAAAGCCCTTTGAAACCTTCGGATAAAGTTAGATGTAAAAACTTTTTTGCTTTAGGATTCATGTATTATGTTTACGGGCGTCCACTAGACCCAACTTTAGAGTTCTTTGATCAAAAGTGGGGGAAAAAGTTGCCAGAATTAGCACTGGCTAATTCGTTAGTTTTGAAGGCCGGTTTTAACTTGGGGGATACCATGGAAACCGCCCGTAATCGTTACCAAATTTCAAAGGCACCAGTTCAGCCTGGCGTGTATCGTAAGATTTCGGGCAATGAAGCTTTGGTTTATGGATTGGTGGCAGCTTCCAAACTATCTAAGCGTGAACTTTTATATTCAGGGTATCCTATCACACCTGCATCTCCAGTATTAGAGGGCTTATCCCATTTGAAGGAATACGGAGTTAAGTGTGTTCAGGCAGAAGACGAAATTGCCGCAATGGGAGTAGCCTTAGGGGCAAGTTTTGCAGGAGATTTAACTGTTTGTGCCACAAGTGGTCCAGGAATGTGTTTAAAAAGTGAATTTATCGGACTCGCTTCGATAACTGAACTACCCCTTATCATTTGTAATGTTCAACGTGGAGGACCAAGTACAGGCTTACCCACCAAGACTGAACAAAGTGATTTGTTACAGGCTCTTTTTTCTAGACACGGCGATTGTCCTTTGCCCGTTTTAGCAGCTCATTCACCATCTGATTGTTTTGATGTGGCTATTGAGGCCGCTAGAATTGCATTAACTTACATGACACCGGTTATTTTACTTAGTGACTTGTATGTTGCTAATGGTGCCGAGCCTTGGCGCGTTCCAAATGTTTCGGATTTGTCCGAGATAAAGAATTCTTATGCAAAAACGGATGAGGAATATGTTATTTATCGGAGGAATCAGAATACTTTAGCTAGATCGCAAGCAATTCCTGGTCAACCAGGTTTGGAGCATCGTATTGGCGGGCTTGAAAAAGGTGAGGACGGAGGAGTGAGTTACGATCCTGAAAATCACGAAGATATGAGTCTGCTAAGAGCCCAAAAGGTTTCAGGCATTTCAAAATCATTAGATCCGATTGAAATAAATGGAGAATCAGAGGGTGACTTACTTGTTATCGGATGGGGCGGAACCTATGGTGCAATCTCCTCTGCTGTTAAAAGTCTTAGAGATGAGGGTTTCTCAGTAAGTAATATTCATTTACGTCATCTGAATCCATTACCTGATGATTTAGGAGAAATTATGAAATCCTTCAAAAAGGTGATCGTTCCAGAACTTAATCTCGGGCAATTAAACATGCTTTTACGTGCAAAGTACCTGATTGATGTCATCTCCTACAGCAAACTACAGGGCAAACCGTTCAAGGTATCTGAGTTGCGTGAAAAATTTCTTGAATATTTAAATTGAGGCTCCAATTCTAAATTTAAACATATGAGTACAATAACGACAGACGAAGGTAGCTTAACAAAAAAGGATTTTGTAACCCCGAACGATGTCAGGTGGTGTCCTGGATGTGGTGATTACGCGATTCTCAACGCAGTTCAGCGAACTTTACCTGAATTGGGAATTCCTAGAGAGAAATTTGTTGTGGTAAGCGGTATTGGTTGCAGTAGTCGATTTCCGTATTATATGAACACTTATGGATTTCATACAATTCATGGTCGTGCGCCAACTGTTGCTACTGGAGTTAAAGTAGCTAATCCGGATTTGTCTGTTTGGATGATAACTGGGGATGGAGATGGATTGTCAATCGGAGCAAACCACCTCCTTCACCTCCTTCGAAGAAATTTGAATATTAATGTTCTTTTATTTAATAATAGGATTTATGGATTAACCAAAGGGCAGTACAGTCCAACTTCAGAGGTCGGAAAAAAAACCAAGAGTACACCTGTTGGTTCGGTTGATCATCCAATAAATCCTCTTTTGTTTGCTTTGGGGAGTGAAGCGACTTTTGTTGCTCGTACAACCGATACTGACATGAAACACATGGTTGAAACCTTTAAGACTGCCCAAGCACATAAAGGTACTTCGTTTGTTGAGGTTTTTCAGAATTGCGTAATTTTTAATAATAAAACTTTTGATACTGTTACATCTAGGGATTCAAAACCTGACCAAGTTTTACTTTTAGAAGAAGGAAAACCATTGGTTTTTGGTGCGAATAAAGATAAGGGAATTCGATTAAATGGATTGGATCCTGAGGTTGTTACCTTAGGAGACGGAATTGGACATGATGATTTGCTTATTCATCAACCGAAATCATCCAACTCCGCATATGCAAATATATTAGCTCAGATGACTTACCCCACGTTTCCCACGCCCGTTGGTGTACTTAGACAGTTGGAAGGAAGAGAAACATATGAGGATGCTTTAATTCAACAAGTTGTACATGCCCAGTCTAATGGGAAAGCTAATTTGCAGGAATTGCTTACAGGAAAGAATTCATGGGTAGTCGAGCCCTAGACATATGCTTATTATTTACAGTTCCTATTGACCAAATTGCTAAATTTTTAGAAAATGTAATAAATGGAATTTATAGACGATCCTAAGTTTGGGCATAGTAAGTTTAAACTACCTGTGCTCCTCGTACCAGTTTTAATGTTTGTGGTCTTAATCATAGGTATCATTGCATCTAAGATTTATGTCGACAGTGTATTGGGTCAACCAGATCTAGAACAATCCGAGTAAGTTTGAGTTTATAAAGCCTTTTGATTCGATCTAAAACCAATCTGTCCTAAATTAACAACCTGTATTTTTCTTGGTGTTGTTAATTGGCTAGGTAATATGTTCAACTGTTCTGTGGTAAATTGAGTAAAGAAACTTTATTTACATCGAAAATGTTGTTATTTTTCATTACCGACACAATGGTTGTCATCCGCTTTATCGCTAATAGTTGGTAAACGATTTTCTCGTTTGCTTTTCATTCGAGTTTATTGGTGTTCCAGATCTCCAGACACCTTCGTATTTGATCATTCCATCTTTTCCGAAAGAGGTGCCATATCCATGTTCTATTCCATTTCTGAACTCTCCAATATAAACGGTCTTATTATCAACTAACTTTTTTCCATAACCATGGGGAATACCTTCATGTTTTTTACCAATATATTCAATCGAGCTGTTAAGTTTAATTCTTGAGAGATTTTTTAAAGAACGGTGAGCTATTTTTTCTCGATGCTCATAAACTTTTTTTATTTGAGAAGACAAATCTTTAGAAAGTTCTTCAACAGAATTAACTTTTTCAGGGACAATTTTTTTCAAAACACGATTATAAGTGTGAATATCAATATTTTGAGCGTATTTATTTGACATTTTATACCATGCTGCAGATCGAATCCAATCCTTCTCAAATTCGAATATACTTCCCAGGTAACTCATTGAAGGTGCGTACCCCAATTTTGCTGATTTTAAAAACCACTCTTTGGATTGCTTTAAATCTTTGCTGGTACCTTTACCATACAGGTGACAATAACCGAGTTGATTGGAAGCGTAAGGATTCCCATTTTGGGCAGCTAACCTCATCCAATAATATGATTCTTTTAAATTTTTCTGTTTTCCTAGAGAATAGTATCGACCAAGATGAACCTGTGCAGATATGTCACCCTTAAGCGCAAGCTTTTTATAATTAGCTAAATTATAACCCTGGACCGGGAAGAAAGAAGTAATTAGCAGGCAAACAAATATCACACCCCTCATAAGTAAGAATGTTAAGTTTTATTTTTTAGGGTTATCGTCTCCAAATGCCCACATTTGTAAATTATCATCCGTTGGTGCATCGCCAATAAGAGCGTTAAATTTACCTTTCAATTTTAATTGTTGTGCGTATACAGATAACGATATTTTTTTCATTGAGGGTAGGGGAGTAGGAAACGAATTGATTAATCTGCTAGATTTTAAAAGTAATAACAGATCTATATCATATGCATTTCCTAATCTTGAGGGTTTATCAAGTACCATGGTTAGTCTACCTCTGTAAATATCCTTAGAGTCTCCTTGTTCTGGTATGATCTCACCATTTCCCTCAAGCGGTATAAATTTAAAACCTCCATTGCTCGTGCAATCGATTATAGCAGTATATTTACCATTTGTTTTTAACAATGAGAATTCTGATTGGATCGTAATTTCCACTGAATGGTTCAAAGCAATTAGCATGCTACCACGGGAAAGTTTGATTATACCGTCTTCAGTAAATTCGAATACAGAATTCGCAC
>CBFIBI010000028.1:0-27908 GCA_965660725.1 Opitutales bacterium | reverse complement strand
TTCCGTTGCCACCGGCAAAAGTAGTTTTCAATTCTTTTTTTGAAACTTGATTAGATGAGCTGATCCAGTCTTTTCCATTAGGGAATTTAACTTCATAATTTAAATTTGCATCACCTTTATTTGAGAGGGTTAAGTTTTGGACCTTAGTCTCGTTTTGATATAAATCGAAGTGTAAGTTTTCAGGGGTCACAATTAAGTTCGGAGTGCTGAAAACTTCTGCGTTTAAAGGTATACTCAAACGTGTTTGATTTTTTGCATCGCTTAAAATGATCAAAGAAGAAGTGATCTTACCATTCTGATTACCAGTGAATAAAACATTTCCCTTTAACTCTTCGCCTTTCTCGAGTGTTTTTGGAGTTTCCAAAGTAAGGACAAAATTCTGGGATCCAACAGTTGAACTTGTTATCTTCACAGAATCCGTTCCTGTGTTTGAAATTGTAAATGCGAGGCTTTTGGATTCACCTTTTGAAATTCTTCCAAAATCAATTTTTGATGGATTAACACTGATTAATCCTTCCTTCGGGGGTTCAACGGAAAGAGCTTTGTGAACATTCAAAGTTCCACCGGCAACACACTTGTCCTTAAGCAGTGACTCAGCATCTGTTGAATTAATTAAGGCACTTTTTACCTGGGCAACGCTCCAGGTTGGGTTTGCGGAAAGCAGGAGTGCATAAGCTCCGGATACATGAGGAGCAGCCATGGATGTACCCTGAAAACTTGCATATTTATTGTTGGGTACAGAACTTAAAATTTTTACCCCGGGAGCAAAAAGGTCGACACTTGTTTTTCCATAGCAGGAAAAATATGCTTTTTTACCACGATGATCTGAAGCTCCAACGGAGATTACATTTTCAGACTTATAGGAAGCGGGATAGCTTGGACGGGAATCATTATTTGCATTATGATTCCCCGCAGCAGCCACAAAACCGATCCCTTTTTGATTTGCTTCATCAATGGCCCGTTTCAAGGTGCTTGAATAGCCTCCGCCTCCCCATGAATTTGAGGTTAAATTGACTCCAATCTTAGTTGCGTAGGCGACTGATTTAATAGCGTCTGAAATATAACCTCCATCTTTACCAAGAAACTTGATGCCCACCATGGAAACATTCCAGCAAACCCCAACCACTCCTTTGCCGTTATTTCCAACTCCTCCAATTGTGCCGGCACAATGTGTACCGTGTGAGTCATCGTCATCCGGATTGTTGTCATTGTTATAAAAGTCCCAACCATGGACATCGTCGATATAACCATTGTTATCGTCATCCTTTCCGTTACCGGCAATTTCATTTGGATTCGTCCACATGTTTGCTTTTAGATCCTCATGGTCGCGGTCAATTCCAGTATCTATAACACCTACCAGGATATCTTTGCTACCCGTGGTCATATCCCAGGCTTCTGGAGCATCAATATCTTTATCTTCGGTTCCACCAGTTTGGCCCTTATTGTTCATTCCCCAAAGATCATGAAGTCGCGTATCATCAGAGAGCTTTATGGTGGTTACAAAATAGTCTGGTTCCACATCTTCAATTACATCAATCATACTTTGGACCGCTTCTTTTTTCGTGAAGTGTAAATCAATCGTGGGTTCTTCTTTAATTTTTACTAAATACGAATCGTCTCCAACGGATGAACCTAATTCGCATCCGACTTCACTAAGTCTGTCCTGTAGAAGTTCCTTTGGAAGAAAAGGCAAAAACCGGACAATGAAGTGACCGGCAACCTGAGCCTGAGCTGATTCAATTTTTTCTTCTTCCGGATCACTGAAATCACCGGTTTCTTCCAAAATTAAAAGAGGGTATTTAAAAGTTGTCCTCATGAGAGACAATCTTGTCTGTCTGTCCGATGCTTTTTCCTGAGGAATGAGCTTAGTTTCCTCAACGGCTAATGTATTGTCTTCGATAACCTCTTTTACCCGGTTAATTGGTAATTTTTCAGGTTGTACTTGAAGAGGCTCAACTTTTTTGGTTGCGGCAACGGTTGCTTCCACTTCCTCCGTTACCGGAGTTAATGAAGGAGCAGTTCCCTCTTCTTTGTTATCTGATAAAGGAGTGCTTGCTATTGCTTCCGCTTGTTCAGCAACTTGTGTTGTGGTTTCAACTTTGTCTTCACTCGGTTTAAAAAAGGAAAAACCGATGATGATTAATGTTATTAGGATTGATGCGATTATTTTTTTCATAGGAATATTAATTAAAGAATGTAAATACACTAAATACATAAATATGCAGATATGCAAGTATAATTTTCAATTTTTTAAAAAAAGGAGTCTTTTTTATGAAAAGACAGAAAAGTCAGATGAAAGAGGTAATGTTAGTTTTACCTGTAAAAAACTTTATCAAAGCACCCTTTAGAATGGGGATAACTGACTGTACATTAAAATTAGTGCTTTGTGCGAATATCCTTCTTTGGTAAGTAACCCGTATTTAAAGTGGGCATATCTGCACCAGATTTTTTTTGCCATTCATGCAATTGGGATAGAATTTTTTTTGCCAGCAAAGGGTTTGAACTTGTGAGGTTCGTGTTTTCCCCCATGTCATTTTCAAGATCATATAGTTCAACTTCACCTGTCTCGAATACTTCAATTAATTTATATTTCCCGGTTCGTATAGCTCCTGAAGGCCCCATTGAGTTAATATGGTGATAATGTGGGAGGTGAAAATATAGGGCTTGGCGATTAAGGAGTTTTTCCTCGCCATTTAAAATATTTTTTAAGCTTAGACCGTCACGGTGTTGTTCAGGTATGAGTGGCAGATCAAGTAAGTCGAGAATGGTCGGATAAAGATCAGTGCTAAGAACAGGCTGCTTAGTTTTTAAACCGGGTTTTGTTTTACCCGGCATCTTGATAATTAAAGGTACGCGGATACCCCCTTCATAAAGCCATCCTTTTCCTGCCCGAAGTGGGAAGCAGGAGGTTGGCATATTGGGGCCGGAACCTGTGGATAAACCTCCATTATCAGAAAAGAATATAATGAGGGTATCGTTTTCTAGCTTCTGTTTTTTTAGGCTTTTTAGAAGCCTTCCAATATTTTCATCCATGCTTTCTACCATTGCTGCATAAGCTGGAGCACTCTGTTGTTTTCGAGACATACTCTTCCAGACTGGAGTTCCTTGACTGAACCTTTGAGTCAGCCCTAACCGTTTAGCTTTATCGATGTATTTCTGAATCTTCTCCTTTTTTGCCTGAATGGGTGTGTGTACGGTATAGGACCAAAAGTTTAGAAAGAAGGGATGGTCTTTATTCTCTTTAATAAATTGAATTGCCCGGTCTGTTAAAGAATCTGTGAGATAATCACCAATTTTTCCTTTTTCCATTCCGGGTATATTTGTGCTTGGATGTCTTTCGCTTTTAAAAGGGAAAAAATAAGATCCGGGCTGTCCCATCCTGAACCCGGCAATATTTATATCAAAACCGTGTTTTTCCGGGTAATGTGTTTTTCCCTGGTCGGTATGATTTTGAAGGTGCCATTTTCCAATATGAACTGTTTTATATCCATGAGAACGAAGTGCCTCTGCGAGAGTAATATCTTTTGGATTGATATTACCGGCACTTCCGGGTGCATTTAAAGGATATCCTGGGCCTTTGGGGCCGGATGTTCCGCTTATGTAAGTCATTTTAATACGGCTTGGATATTTGCCGGTTAAAATACTGCCTCGGGTTGGAGAACAAAGCGAACTGGCCGCGTATGCATCGCTAAAGAAGACTCCTTCTTTAGCCAAGCGATCGATGTTGGGTGTTTCGTAAAATTTACTTCCTGTGAGACTGAGGTCGGACCAGCCCAAATCATCAATCAGGAAAAGGATTACATTCTGTTTTTTGGCAGAAATGTATGAATTGGAAAATATGATTAATTGAGCAAAAAAAAATAGTTGTGTTATTTTAATCACTGAATTGTGGGATGAATTAGTCTGATTTTATCTATCTTCTTAGCCTGCTAAAATTTACCCTTTTTCCACGGCATGCATTATTTAATTTACCGTCTTGGTAAGCAATTTCACCAGAAACAATTGTTGTTTCAATTGAATTTGTAAAAGTCATATGAGGAAAGGGGGACCATTGGCACTTACTATGAAGCTCACTTTCCTGAACCGAAGTATTTTGTGATGGATTAACGATTACAATATCTGCCCAATATCCTTCTCTTAAAAATCCTCTTTCTTCGACCTGGAATAAGCGGGCTGGTGCATGGCAGGACCGCTCAACTATTGTTTCAATGGAAAAGCATTCCTGCTCGCACATTTCAAGCATGAGTAAAAGGCTATGTTGAATAAGAGGGAGTCCGGAAGGAGCACTGAAATAATTCCCCTGTTTTTCATCCCAGGTATGAGGTGCATGATCGGTGGCCAAAATGGAAATCCTCCCATCTCTGACTGCTTTACGAATTGCGTCCCGATCACTTGCCTTTTTGATTGCCGGGTTACATTTGATTAAAGAGCCCAAAGTCGAATAGCTCAATTCTTCAAACCATAAGTGATGAACACAAGCTTCGGCGGTAATTCTTTCATGTCCAGCTTCGAAGAGATTCAATTCCTCTTCTGTGGTTATATGTAAAACATGCAATTTTGCATTTTCTCTTTTAGCAAGAGCGACCGCCATGGAAGATGATTTTAGGCAGGCTTCACGAGATCGAATAATGCCATGTTCGGAAAAGGGTACATCATCTCCAAATTTTTGCCTGGCTTTCTCTTCATTGGCTAAAATTGTGGGAGTATCCTCGCAATGAGTCGCAATAATCGTGGGCGAATTTTGAAAAATTCCTTCCAGTATTTTTTCCTGGTCTACGAGCATATTACCAGTGGATGAACCCATGAAAACTTTCACTCCCGCAATTTTGGAAGCATCCGCTGATTTTATATTTTCCAGATTTTCATTACTTGCTCCAAGGAAGAATGCATAATTGGCAAATGAATCTCGATTAGCGATGGCACATTTTTCTTCAATTTTCTCCATACTCAGAGTAGGTGGAGAAACATTGGGCATTTCAAAATAAGTGGTAACTCCACCGGCCACCGCAGCTTTTGATTCCGTCTGAATGCATGCTTTATGAGTAAGTCCGGGTTCCCGGAAATGAACCTGGTCGTCAATAAGACCGGGTAGGACGAGCTTTCCAGATGCGTCTATAATTTTACAACCCGGAGGTGTTGAAATCGATAGGCCAACTGATTCAATCCTTCCGTTTTTTATAAAAAGATCACACTCAGCCTTTTTTCCATCATTTACAAGCGTGCCCCCGGTAATGAGTAGGTCAGTCATTTTTATTGGAAGTCTTTAGGATGGGGTGGGGAGGATGACTTATTTCCACTGACCGTTTCCAATAATATTGAATTTGTATGTACAAAGTTCCTCTAGCCCCATGGGACCACGGGCATGCAGCCGGTCTGTGGAAATACCAATTTCGGCACCCAGTCCGAATTCAAAACCATCAGTAAAGCGGGTACTTGCATTCCAATAAACGGAAGAAGCGTCTACTTCCTTTAAGAATTGATCTGCTTTGGATTTATTTTGAGTTAAAATGGCTTCACTATGCCCGCTGCCGAATTTGTTTATAAAGGAAATCGCTTCCTCAACTGAATCAACAATTTTTACAGACAGTCTTAAATCAAGAAACTCTTCGGCGAAGTCCTCATCAGTAGCAGGTTTTGTGGGGAAACCGGCAAGGATTTGTGCTGCTTTTTCATCGACAATTAATTCACATCCACGATTTGTAAGTTCCTTTGCACAGTTGGGGAGAAATTCGGAAGCTATTTTTTCACTTACAATCAGGTTTTCAATTGCGTTACAAACACCCGGTCTGCCACATTTCGAAGATACCGCGATTTCAATGGCTTTTGCCAGGTCGGCCTCTTCTTCCACGAATAAATTGCAGACTCCCTTGTAGTGTTTAATAACGGGGATTCGGCTGTTTTCAGCTACAAATCGAATCAGGCCTTCTCCACCACGGGGAATGATACAATGAATATAATCATCAAGCGTGAGAAGGTGGTTTAACGCTTCTCTTTCCACGGTTGGTACTAATTGTACGGAGTCATTCGGAAGCTCGGAAATTTCCAGAGCTTCTTGAATTATGGAGGCAAGGGCGGAGTTGGAAAAAATAGCTTCTTTGCCTCCTCTGAGTATTGAGGCATTTCCAGATTTCAGGCACAGGCCCGCACAATCAATTGTTACATTTGGTCGGGATTCATAAATAATACCAATTACTCCAATGGGTGTTCTTACTTTTTTGATTTTGAGCCCATTGGGTCTGCTTTTTTCTTCAATGATCGACCCAACCGGGTCGGGAAGGTCAATCAATTGGCGAAGACCTTTGGCCATTGCATCGATTCGCTCGTGTGTAAGCCTCAGACGGTCAATCATTGATTCGCTTAAACCTTCTTGTTTCGCATTGTCTAAATCTTTTTGATTTTCTTCACTGAGAAGTTTTCTGTTCGACTCCAGTCCTTTAGCAATATTTTGAAGAGCCTCATTTTTTTGGTCTGCTGATGCACTGGCAAGTATAAGCGAGGCGTTCCTCGCTTGTTTGGCTAATGTTTCAATTGTTTTGAAGAGATTCTCTGACATTTGCCAAATCATAGCGAAAACTCATGAGCGGGTGAAGAGTATTCTTATGAAATTAAAATAAAAAGGCGAACTCAATGATATGAGTTCGCCTTTTAAAATAATTTGAACTGGATCAGGAATCTTTTTTCTTTTTTCCTTTTCCTTCACCTTTCTCACCTTTTCCCTTCCCTTTTTTCCCTTTTTCTTTTCCTTCACCGCCTTTTCCACCAAAATTTTTGGCTCGTTCAGCCATGGCCGCTTTTCTTTCTTCAGGGTTTAGCTTTCCATCCCCATCCTTGTCAAATTTTGTGATCATTTGCTTGCGGATTTCAGCTTTTTCTTCGTCGCAAAGTTTTCCATCCCCATTTTTATCAAATTTTTCAAGTATGTGGGCCGGTGGTTTGCGGTTAGCCATTGCTTTACGAATTTCAGCCTTCTCATCATCGCTAAGCTTTCCATCCCCATCCTTGTCGAATTTCTTCATTACTTCTTCTCTTGATGGTCGACCTGGACGATCTCCTTTTCCACCTTTTTCAGGTTTTGCAAAAAGGCCCACTGTTAGAAAAAGCGAGGTGATAAGTGTTAATAATAATTTCATAATTTTATGTTGAGTTTTGGGTTATAATAAAAGTGAAAACGATTTAGCGAAAGAAAAGTTTCATGAAAAAAATTATTTTTTTAATCCAAGAAATTCGTTCGCGTTCTCAAAACATATTCGCCGAGTTAAAGCGCCAACTAATTCAATATCTTTTGGAACAAATCCATTCTCCATCCATGTACCAAGAAGATTGCATAGAATTCTCCTAAAATACTCGTGACGGGGAAATGAGAGAAAGGATCGTGAATCAGTTAGCATTCCAATAAATCTTGAAAGCAATCCGGTATTTGCCAAGGTTTTTAACTGTTCCTCCATTCCGTCCATTTGATCGAGGTGCCACCATCCGGAACCAAACTGCATCTTTCCTGGTATGTCCCTTTGGAAATTTCCAAGCATGGTCGAGATAACGAAATTGTCAGACGGGTTATTATTGTAAACGATGGTTTTAGGAAGCGCATCTTCATAGTCCAATCGGTTTAGGAAAGTTGACATCTTTTCAGCCTGTTGCCAATCACCTATCGAATCAGTACCGGCATCCGGGCCAAATTGTTCAAGCAGTCTAGTTGAATTATTTCGTAATGGACCGAGGTGGATTTGCATAGTCCAATCGTTAGAAGAATACCATTTAGCAAGAAAAAGCATGATGAAAGAACCAAACTTTTCTTTCTCCCGTCGGTTTGCATTTTGTCCCGCCATGGTCTGTTCAAAAAGCTGCTTGGCTTCGTGCTCAGTGGGGAAGTCTGAAAAGAAATAGGGGAAACTATGATCGGAAAGTCGTGATCCTAACTCATGGAATTTTTGAAGTCTTTCCGCTAATGCCTGAAGAAATCCGTTAAAGCTGGTGATATTTTTTTCCGATGTTTTCTCAAGTTTCTCAATCCATTGGACGAAGTTTGCTGACTGGTCAATTCCCCATGCATGGTCCGGGCGAAAGGTTGGATATACATTACATCCAAAGGGGTTCTCAGCTATTGATTTGTGGAAAGTAAGTTTTTCCGCCGGGTCATCCGTTGTGCAAAGTGCTTTAACCTGAAAACGATTAATTAAGCCTCTGGCAGAAAAATTTGATTCCGCTAATTTCTTGTTTGCTTGTTCCCAAATCTCCTCAGCAGTTTCCGGGGAAAGGAGAAGATCAATATCAAAGCATCTTTTTAATTCGAGATGTGTCCAATGATAAAGGGGATTTCCTAGGGTATGAGGAATTGTTTTTGCCCAGGCGAGGTATTTTTCTTTTGCATCCCCATTACCTGTGATGAGTTCTTCAGGTATTCCATTCGCCCGTAAGGCACGCCATTTATAATGATCACACTCGAGCCATATTTCGGCAAGATTGGAAAAACGTCGGTCTATGGAAATCTCTTCAGGAGATAAATGATTATGAAAGTCGAGAATGGGTTCGTCTTTTGCATATTCATGGTAAAGCCTGACCGCATAATCATTGGATAGAAGAAAATCGTCGTTTATAAAACTCATTATTTTCTTTATTTTATTTTGATTTTTACCTTTTTGATTTCTCCATCAAAAGCAAATTCATCTTGATAATCGCCAACCGTTCCACCTTCATCCTTTCCGACCTGTAAACCATCAACAGGCATCTCCTTTACTAGGCTACTCAATTTTCCTCCACCCAACTTTCGCTTACCAGCATAGAATTCCACCTCACCATAAGAATTTACAGAAGCAAGAATTTTCGAATCTTTATCATTTAATTTTTCAACCGCTGTCACTTTTTCTATCTTCCCTCCCAGACAAACAAAAAACTGAAGCGTTTTATTTTCAATAGAAAGCCCCCAACCATGGGCATCTCCACCCTGAGCAACAAGAATACCGTTACCTATTTTTTTTAACAGTACCTCAATTTCAAACGCTTTCTTTGCAATCATAGGGGACTGGTCTTGAGAAAGGTTTGAATTATATTCTAGATTAAATGTTTTTTTATTGCTGAAGGAACTTTTCTTTTTTCGATTCCAGGGCCAGGGTTTTGCTCTCGCTGCAATCGCCCAGGCCTCCCATTTTTCAGCTATTTCTTTTGCCCTGTCTTCCTGTATGGATGCCAGATTATTTAATTCCGAACGGTCCGCATCCAGATCGTATAATTCCCATGCACCATTCGCACCTTTGGCTACCAGTTTCCATTTTCCGATACGGATTGCTCGGTTTCCTTCATGTTCCCAGTAAATTGGATTTTTACGCTCGAGCTTACCTCCTGAGAATGCCGGTTTTAAGGATACACCCTGGAGGGGAATAATTTCTTTCCCTTTTACCTGCTTTGGATAATCCGCTTTGGCAAGATCCACGCAGGTGGCCATCAAATCGATTAAATGGGATGGCTGATGTTCAAACTTTCCCCGAAGTTTTGGGGCAATTCCCTTGGGCCAATGGGCAACCAAGGGCGTGCTGATTCCACCTTCATGTACCCAATGCTTGTATTCTCTGAAGGGAGTATTGCTCACATTCGCCCATGCTTTTCCATAGCCATGGTAAGTATCCGCACCCCCAGTCATTACTTCTGTTCCCTGTTTTACCACAACGCCGTCACGGGTGCGTTTGGGTATCATGTCCATTTGTAAATCTGTTGATTTCATGGGTTTTAAAATGTCTGGATCTTTATCTTTGTATTGAATTCCCTCGCGTCTGCCCATTCCTTCTGCACATCCTCCATTATCGGCAATGAACATGATCAATGTATTATCCAGCATCTTTCTTTTTTCGAGTGCATCTATAACATTGCCAAGTCCCTGATCCAATCGATCAACCATTGCGGCATACACTTCCATGTTTCGAATATCCCATTCTTTATTCTTTGCATCTTTCCATGTTTCCGCATCTCTTGGAGATAATTTCCATTTTGGATCAATCAGACCCATTTCAAGTTGTTTCTTATATCGTTGTTCCCGGATTTTCTCCCAGCCCTCATCATATCGTCCTTTATATTTTTCTATGTCTTCAGGTAATGCATGCATTGGCCAGTGGGGTGCAGTGTGGGCAATATAAAGAAAAAACGGATTTTTTTCATCATGTTCATTTATGAAACGGGTTGCATGGTCATTAATCGCATCAGTGTAGTAAAATACATCGGGTTCATATTCTTTATCCGCGTAGGGAGAAATAAGGGTATTTTCACGGGTGAGAGAATTTGGGTCGAAGAAACTACCCGCTCCATGAATAGTTCCATAGAAACGATCAAAGCCACGTTGTCTTGGCCAATTATGCTGGGATGAACCTGGATGAATCTTTGGGGTGACATGCCATTTTCCGGAAATATAAGTTGAATATTTTGCCGGGCTTAATACCTCCGCAATTGTTTGTACATTACTTCCCAAATCTCCCTTGTATCCAGGGAGTCCGGTATCATTCATCATATGTCCTATGCCCGCCTGATGAGGATAGGTCCCGGTAAGTAGGCTTGCCCGGGTAGGGCAGCATCGTCCGGTATTGTAAAACTGGGTGAACCTGAGTCCGTTTTTTGCCAAGCGGTCGAGGTTAGGGGTTTCAATCTCACTCCCATAACAACCTATATCTGACCAGCCCATATCATCGGCCATGACAATAATGACATTTGGCCTGCTTTGTCCGAAAAGAAAAAAGGGAAGAAAAAAGAAAAGAGAAAATAATGTTTGAATATTCATATGATAAACTATGCGAAATAGGTTTTTGCTTGCTCGAGGGGGGTAAAGTCAATACTTAACAAGGGTTTTGGATAACGGCGCGGTAGCCAAGTGGTAAGGCCGGGGACTGCAAATCCTCTATTCGCCGGTTCGATTCCGGCCCGCGCCTCCATTCCCTTAGACTTCGTTTTTTACAAAAGAAGTTATTATTAAGCCAAAAAGTTTTCGGGTAATTGTGGTGATGAATACTTTTCAGTTGGGTTTCTGAAAAGTTTTTCTAAAAAGATCAAATGACCTTCTTAAAGTATTTTAGTGCCACCACAATTGTTTGTGCAATCTGTTTACACGCCTTAAATATTCACCCGTTGAATGTAATTATTCATTTTGTTGGTGCCTGTACATGGAGCGTGGTTGGTTTCGCCTGGAAAGAAAAAAGTATCATCCTGAATTTTCTTCCTCAGGTATTTATTCTGGGTGGTGGATTAATTTACAGCGAATTCTTCCAATAAAATTGGAGAGATAATCCACGGATTCTAATTGGGGATTTCCTTTTAGAATTTATTCACCTTCCAGGGTAAATTCTTCTTCATTCGCCTCGTTCTTCTCTGTGACTTGGGAAAAAGAGGATGGGATTTCCTTCTTGGTCTGAATTCCCATCTTGCGGAGTTTTTCCACCTGACCGACCAAATGTCCACTTCCCGTGGACAATCTTTCCACCGCAGTTTGATGAGCGGAGGATGCTTTGCCAAGTGCCTTGCCGATCTCATCCATACTTTCCAGGAATCCGACAAATTTATCGTAGAGTAAACCAGCCCGTTTTGCGACATCCCGGGCATGTTTGTTTTGTTTTTCGAGCTTCCATAGATTGGCCACAGTTTTTATGGTCGCCATCAATGTGGTGGAAGTGACGAGAACAATTTTTTTCTCAAAAGCATACTGATACAGATTTGGATCTGCCCGCAGGGCTTCTCCAAATGCTGGTTCAACGGGAACAAAAAGGAGAACAAAGTCTGGGGTGTTTATTTTTTCAATGGCCGGATAATCTTTTTCTGAGAGTTCATCGATATGTTTCTTTACCGAATGTAAATGTTCCTTGAGGGCCTTCTTTCTTTGCTCTTCATCACTTTCTGAGATGAATCGTTCATAGGCAGTCAAAGAGACCTTTGCATCAACCACAATAGCACGGTTTTCAGGTAAGCGAATAATTGCATCCGGACGTTGGCGGTCAAAAGTTTCCTGCATTGAAAACTCACGTCCTTTTTCCAGACCCGATGCTTCCAGGGTTCGCTCCAATATAAACTCTCCCCAATCTCCCTGTTTTTTTGAATCTCCTTTCAACGCAGTGGTTAAATTGCGAGCCTCTTCACTTAGTTGGGTCTGTGCATTTTGCAGATTTCCCAGAAATTCTTTCATCGATGCATGTTGGGACACATCTTTTTCGTGCATATCCTCAATCTTTTTCCGAAATTCTTTAATGTCTTTATCAAGGGGTTCGAGAACATGTTTTAAATTTTCCTTATTTGCTTCGGTAAACTTTGCACTTTTTTGTTCGAGAATTTTATTGGCCAGATTCTCAAACTTTTCCTGCATCTGTTTTTGTGCGACTTCCTGTTCCTTTAGCTGTTCTTCCAGTCTGCGGTTCAATTCATCATTCTGGGTCGCTTTCTGAACTTTTTCCTGATCTGCCAGTTTTAATTGTTCACGCAATTCAGATTCCAATTTTTCTGCCTGTTGAATTTCTTCTTTTTGCAGACGATTTTCTGTGGCCAGTGCATGGGCTGAGCCTTCAAGATCACTGATTTTCTTCTTTAATTCCTCAACTTCACCCGAATTATTTTTCTTATTTTTTACCACATAAACAACCAGACCAACCAAGCCAACACTTATGCCTGCCAATCCATAAATTAATGATTCCAAAAATTCCACCCATCGAACTTGTTCAATGCCTGGGCTCTTTGTCAAGCTTTCCGAATTATTTTCTGAAAATGGATAAAATTTTCATTCATGACTATAAATATGATTCAATATGGTGACAATATTTGAGTGTTAGCTTGTAGAATCAGTTTGACAAGCTGTCTAAAGATTTAGTCTGATTGTTCAGATTTATTAAATTATTTTATGAAAAAGTTAGCTTGTTTTATTGCCTTTGTTCTTTCCTCGATCTTTGTATTTTCTTCACCACCTGTTCCCTATTCGGGTAAGGTTTCAATCAACGGGGTAAATTATCATGGGGAAGCCCAGTTTACTTTTGCCCTGCAGGACAAAGATGGAAAAGTTCGTTGGCGAAACGGAACAGACGGTGAGAAAAAAATCCGGGTTCAGGTCTTTAATGGTCGATACACGGTATTACTGGGTGGGCAGGGGATGAATGTTCTGCCCCCACAATTATTTCTGGACTACGACGAATTATATTTACGGGTCCGGTTTGACAACGGGGACGGACAAGGACTTCGTAACCTGACCCCTTATCAACGAATCACTGCTACTCCGCGTGCCCTAGTTGCAGAGGTTGCGAAAACAGCTAAGTTCGCCGATATGGCAGAAGTGGCTCAAACAGCAAACTCAGTCAAGGCGGGTGGTATCACCACTGCCCAGTTGAATGAGCAAATCTTAAGGTACTTGAAGCCCAAAATTACCCACAGTCCGCAGGCACCCGGATTGATCTTTGGTGGACAGACTGTCACCCTGCTATCCCAAGCTGAGGGGAAGTATCTATCTTATCAATGGTACAAGAATGGTCAGCCCATCGCAGGGGCGACGGATGACCGTTTTGTGATCGACGATGTAAATAAGACCCAGCACGACGGGAATTATTCCCTCGTGGTGACGAATGACTTTGGATCGATGACGACCCAAGCGACGAGCCTCGTGGTGGATAGCACACTAACTGCACACACCGTGCCATCTGCTAATAATTTGGAAATGATCTTCTGTCCGCCTGGCACTTTTACCATGGGAAGTCCGACGACGGAGGCGGATCGAGGCTTGGACGAGACTCAGCATCAGGTCACCCTGACCAATGGGTTTTACTTGGGTAAGTATGAGGTGACGCAGGCCCAGTACGAAACGGTGATGACGGGGAATTCCGAAGGCTTAAATGCAAAACCAAGTAGATGGCCGAACAACAATGACCGCCCTGTTGAAAAAGTTTCCTGGAACGATATTCAGGTGTTTCTGTCCCGTTTGAATGACATGGAAGAGACCGCGGGTCGGTTACCCGCGGGCTGGAAATATGTCCTGCCCACAGAAGCCCAATGGGAGTATGCCTGCCGGGCGGGAACTACAACCGCCTATTCATGGGGAAATGATATAAATTCTACTCTTGCTAATTATAATTGGGACGGAGGAGCACATTCAGGAAGCGACTTTAAACAGACCTGTGATGTGGGAATGTATGATCCCAATTCGTGGGGATTTTTCGACATGCACGGAAATGTCTGGGAATGGGTCCATGATTGGAAGGCAGATTATCCCGGTCGAGCCGAGATCAACCCAGAGGGTCCGGCATCGGGCTCGAATCGGGTCCTACGGGGTAGTTCCTGGTTCAGTGGCGGGACTTACCTGCGTTCAGCTGAGCGGAACGGCCAAACCCCCGATAGACACAATCCCCCCTTTTACGGCCACGACTACATAGGCTTCCGCCTCGCTTTCCAAGCCATGCCAGCCGATACGGCGAATCCCGAACTGGAATTGTTCGGGGGAGCCGCTAGCACGCGCGAGGCGGGCCAAGCCTGGGCGGAGCCAGGCGTTGAGGCCCACGATGCGCGGGACGGAAATATCACCGATCAGATCGTGGTCACGGGAAATGTCGATATGAACAGCACGGGAACATATTTACTCACCTACACCGTACAGGATGGAGCAGGTAATCCTGCCACCGCTACCCGCACGGTTACGGTGGTGGGGAACCGCACCGTAGACCTGAATGCCACCGTGGCGATGGATATGATTTGGTGTCCGCCTGGCACCTTTACGATGGGTAGCCCGACGACGGAGGCAGGGAGAGGAACTGATGAGACGGAACATAATGTTTCCCTCACTAATGGCTTTTACCTGGGTAAGTACGAGGTGACACAGGCCCAGTACGAGGCGGTGATGACTGGCAACTCAAATAGTTTAAGTGCGGATCCAAGTCAATACAAGGGAAGTAATCGACCTGTCGAAGAAGTGTCTTGGAATGATGCTCAGGTATTCCTTACCCGTCTGAATGCCCAACAATCTGCAAATGTACCCGCCGGTTGGGCTTATGTTTTGCCCGCCGAATCGCAGTGGGAATATGCCTGTCGGGCTGGCACGACCACTGCATATTCGTGGGGGACTTCGATCGCCAGTTCGAATGCGAATTATAATTGGCATGGTGCACCAACAGACGGAAGTGACTTTAAACAAACTCGCGACGTCGGGCAATACGCGGCCAACCCGTGGGGCTTTTACGACATGCAGGGCAATGTTTGGGAGTGGACTGCCGACTGGTATCACGCTGCGTATCTTACGGGTAATCCGGTAATCGATCCGACCGGTCCTTCTTCAGGTTCTAATCGGAGCATACGGGGTAGTGCTTGGGACGGCAGTGGGTCAAACTTGCGCTCGGCTGAGCGAAGTAGTAGCCCTCCGAGCACTCGTTACGAAGCCCTTGGCTTTCGTGTCGGTTTTCAAAAAAGCCAGTAATGCAAGGGAGCGAGAGGAGTATTGGCCTGAGGCGGAGCCAGACCAACCAAGCAGAGTAAGGGACTGCTTTAGGATAATTTTATTATCGCTTGGGCTGAAAGCCTATTCAAAATTTAACCAACGGATGCACCGTCCACGCTTTCAAACCCTTCGAATTCAGGATGTCCGAGATAGAGATGTCCACGGTTTCCGGCACCAGCATGTGCTTTGCGAAAGGCTTCTGATTTTGTCCATGCGGTGAAGTGATCTTCAGATTCCCAGAGTGTATGGGATGCATAAAGAATATGGTCATCCCGCTCGGGTCCTTTAAGGAGGTTGAATTTGATAAATCCGGGTTCGTTTTCCAGATAAGTATTTCGTGTCTCCCAGATTTCCTCAAATTCAGATTCCTGACCTTTGACAATTTTGAACCGGTTCATAGCAATGTAATGACTCATGTTGTATGTATTTTAAGTACGGATTTAATAGATGCTAATATTTTCATCTTGTGGTTATGCAAAATTTTACGCTATGTGACGATTAAGAATGGGTAAAATAATTATTATTATCGGACTTGTAGTCGTGGTTGTTGGTTTGATCCTGCAATTTGTACCGCAGTTATTATCCTGGTTTGGCAAGCTGCCAGGGGATATAAAATATGAGAAAGGCAATACGAAATTTTTCTTTCCCATAACCACGATGATCATTGTTAGTATTGTTCTGTCCTTACTGCTTAGATTTTTCGGGAAATAATTTCCGTTGCCAAAAACTCCCTGCTGGGGCATTTCAAAAAATATGGATAAGTGGAAAATTATATTGGCATTATATTGTGGAGCAGTGCTTTATGTATCGTCGATGTCTCCCGGGGATATCCCGGATGCACCGGTCAAGGTCTCGGATAAAGCACTCCATCTGGTGGAGTATGGAATAATGGGGATTTTAGCATGGGGTGCATTTGGAAAGGGAGGAGCCGGTTTCCCATGGGGATTGATGGCGTTTTGTGCCTGCTTTGGAATCGGGGATGAATGTTTTCAGGATTGGATGGGCAATGCACGATCCCCGGATGTGTGGGATGCGGCGGCTGATGCAGTGGGTGCGTTTATTGGTCTTTTACTATCAATGGTTTTTTGGAAGAGATAGCATTTATTCTTAGTCTAGATTCTCTCCAGTAGGTGTATTTATCTTATTGGGGAAGGAGGACTTGGTGGACTTCCATTGCATCGTTAATGAGGGCTTGAATATCGTCAGGCTTAACCCATTCACCAAGTCGAAAAAATACAAGTGTTCCGTTAAAAATCTCAACGCTTAGTCCGTGATGTGTTTGAAAATATTCAAGAATTCGTAGATTGAAAAAATTCCTTACTGCATCTTCGTCGGAACCTTTGAGGAAATAGTTGTCTGAAAAGTCAGGGTGTGTTGAGAAATCTATATCAAAAGAACCAGTTACTCGGTTTAGTAAACCTTCTGCCATTCTGAAAAGGGCGGATTCCGGTTGGAGGCAGAAATTTGGCGCTATCAATTTACCCGAATGAACGACAACATAAGTTTGATATTGTTTTCTCTTTCTTGAACCACTGCCCACCATGATTTTAAAGTCTCCAATGGCAAAGTAGGTTCCATTGAAAGTGCCTCCAATGACATCAAAAAACATTTCATTTCCAAGCATGGAAGATGAATCCAAAAGCTCACTGACTTTTTCTGTCTGTTTGTCATCGTAAGAAAATCCAAGCGAGTCTGCCATGAGCTGAAGTTCCTTTTTTCTCCTGAGTTGTCTTGAAATGCTTTTGTAGATACTCCCACCAATTGCTAATGCAATATATATTCCGAGTGCAATCGGGTTGGATAATATTTCATACAAATCAGGCATTATTTTAGTTTTGGATGAAAGGTATAAGCAGTCAACTTAACACTTTTATAACCAAATATTCGTTACTCAAAATATTAATATCTTTTGTCATAAATTATCCTGTTCTGGGTAATTTCTTTCTTTTTATAAATTACTCTTGCCAGAAGCTAAACTTTTGGAAAATGATTTTACATGAGTAAAAATTTAAATACTGAAAACAATTTATTAGTCCCTTCAACAAGAAGAAATTTATTTAAGGGAGTGGCTACAGGTTTGGTCGCTGGATCTGTGGCGGGGCCTGCAATTCTTTCCGGTGCCAAAAAGGGGAAGAAAGCAGGCGTTAAAAAAGGCAGAATTAATCAGTCAGTGGTGTCCTGGTGTTTTGCGGATCACTGGAGTGTGGAAGAGACATGTAAGCATGCAAGAGATTTGGGCTGTAAGAGTGTGGAATTGATTGATTCCAAGCATTGGCCGGTACTGAAGAAATATGGTCTGACTTGTGCGATTTCTGGCATACCGGTGGAGGGCCCTCCATTTATCAAGGGTTATAATAATCCGGAATATCATGGGTGGTTGATAAAGGCGACCAAGCAGGCAATTGATGAATCCGCAGATTTTGGTTGTCCAAATGTGATCGCATTTACCGGATTTTCAGAAAATTTTTCCCGTGAACAGGGAGCGAAAAATTGTATTGAAGGCTTTAAAAAAGTGGCCGGATATGCGGAGAAAAAAGGAGTTACAATCTGTCTGGAAATGCTCAACAGTAGAGATGATACTGATGTAAATAAGGGACATCCGGGTTATCAGGGGGATCATACAGATTATTGTATGGAAATTTTGAATGCGGTTGGATCTTCCCGGGTAAAATTACTCTTCGATATTTATCATGTGCAAATTATGGATGGTGATGTGATTCGAAGAATTGGCGAGTGCGGAGATATGATTGGACACATTCATACCGCGGGTAATCCAGGTCGTGGAGAGTTGGATAATAAACAGGAAATAAATTACCCACCCATTATGAAGGCCTTGTTAAAAGTTGGATATAAGGGATTTGTTGGACAGGAATTTATTCCCACCCGAGATCCGTTGAAAGGCTTGACCGAGGCGGTTGAGCTTTGCGATGTGTAAAAAATAAATCCTTTCTCATTGCCCTTTTTTCTGCCCCTGACTACACATAAGGGAGTGGTTTAATTGGTGATGAGGAAAATAAGTTTTATTGATCTTTTTTGCGGAATTGGAGGGTTCCGATCGGCTCTTGCGAGTGTTCGTGCCGAGTGTGTTTTTTCATCCGATATGGATCCTCATGTCCAAGAAATTTATCAAATGAACTGGGGTGAGAAACCAAAAGGGGATATTACTCAAATTGATGCCGGTGACATACCTGAGCATGATCTTTTATGTGCTGGTTTTCCCTGCCAGTCATTCAGTATATCCGGGAATCGTGGAGGATTTTCCGATGCACGGGGCACCATGCTTTATGAAATTCTCCGCATTGTACGCCATCATAATCCAGGTATTCTTTTACTGGAAAATGTAAAAAATTATTTAACACATGATAATGGTAGGACCCTGAAGAAAACGATTCAGTTGTTAGCAGATTCAGGATACCGAGTTTTTTATTCTCTTTTGAATTCGTCCCGTTATGGCGTTCCTCAAAAAAGGGAGAGGGTATACTTCGTATGTTTTCGTGAAGATCTTGGCGTTTCTGATTTTCAATTTCCAGAACCAACAGATGAGGATGTGGCGGTGGAAGACATTTTATTACCTTCGGAGGATCCGCGGCTTTCCGAGTTGGTAATTAAACGCTCCGATCTCGTCCTAAAAAAAGAATTTCCCGTGGGTCGGGCAAACCGCCTACTCAGAATTGGCATGGTGGGGAAGGGCGGTCAAGGAGAGCGGGTATACAGTCCGAAGGGGCATGCGATTACCCTTTCTGCATTTGGTGGGGGAATCGGTGCAAAGACAGGAATGTATTTAATCGATAATCAAATCCGTAGGCTTCATCCCGAGGAGTGCCGATCACTAATGGGATTTCCCAAAGGTTTCAAGCTTCATGAGCGACGCAATGTTTGCTACAAGCAATTTGGGAATTCGGTGACCGTGCCTGTGGTAAGCAAAATATTTTCCACGATTATAAGATCCATTCAATCGATTGATCAAAAAGCAGCTTAGGATTTTTCATCGTGACTGCTTCAAAAGTTAAAAAATCAGCCAAAAATACAGTCGGATGCTTGTTCGGATGTGCGATTGGGGACTTGGGTGCCATCTATCTTTTTCAGAGCTATTTTGCACCTGATTTAATTCCCTCCGATTTATGGACAACTGTTTGGATTGTGGCCATGAGTTCAGGCATAATAACCAGTGTAATCCTTGAGACTGTTATACTGTGGAATCAGTTGGGTCCAAGAGAAGCTTTTCGCACAGCGATTGGAATGAGTATGATTTCCATGCTGCTTATGGAAATTGCCATGAATGTTGTGGACTATGGGATGATGGGAGCGCCTGCAATTACGCTTGGTGTGTTACCTTATACATTGGGAGCCGGTTTTTTGGCGGCCTGGCCATATAATTATTGGCGCCTGAAAAAGCATGGGAAATGCTGTCATTAATTTCCGAAAATCAGATTTTCATCATTTTCTTTCCTTGCACTATACTACCATTTATTTCTAATCTTTTAAAATTATGAAACTTCTACACCGAGAAGATGTCCTGGAGGCAGGACACGACCTTCCTTCCACTGGATTATGTGCAAATATTGGCCCTTCTGAAATGGAAGAATTGAAGTTTGGAGGAGAGTGGATTCTTGCCGAGGATGAAACCCTCGTAGCGGACGGACATGAGCAAAGATATCTTTACATGGTGGTCATGGGGGAGGTAGGTATTTTTAAAGCTAATGACCAGGGTAAGAACCAGCACATTGCCACATTGGGTTCTGGTGCTGCATTTGGCGAGATGGCTTTTCTGAGCGGGGGAGTTGCATCTGCAAGCGTTCAGGCAGTTGGGGAGTGTATACTTTGGCGTCTTGATCACGAAAGGTTACTAGAATTTATTGGTGAACATGGTGCAGCAGGTGGCCAACTTTGTCTAAATGTGGCAAGTATTTTATCTGGCCGCTTAGTTGAGGGAAATCGTAAGGTTGTCGATATGGGAAAGGAGTTACAAACTTCTCTTTCTCAGTTGCAACAGGTTGCATCTGCCGGAACGCAAAAAGATCAGGCTTTACGGCAAATGCAGGGTAAAGTCTCCAATATGCAAAATGCATTTAAGGGAAGTGCGGTCAAGAAAAAGGGCAGTAATTGGTTTGCTATCGCTGCCAGTGCGGTTGCTTTTTTGAGTACCGCGGGTTTGGTTGCTATGTTTGTTGCGACTGATGACACCTCCGTGCAAGATGCAGTTGTTCTAAAAGAAGAGGTAGAAAAGTTGAAAGCAAATGAGGAATTTTTTCTTGGTTTGAAGAAAAAATTAGAAATAGAGAATAAAGACCTCGTTGAAGAAAAAGATACTCTCGCTTTGGCTAAAGAGGAGCTATCGGAGAAAATTTCAGTATTGATGGAGAGTGAGCAACGACTCAGAGATGATGTGCGATCCTTGGAGAGAAAATTATCCCAAGCAAAAGATGATATAGTCAGAGCTGGCACTCAAGCTCAGCAAGCCGAGAAAACAGTGACTGAAGAGAAAGGGCAAGTGGACCAATCGGAAAGCAAAAATATAGTTGCCTGGGCCAGAAAAAATACCACCCTTGTTTTCCCAATTCTTCTTAAAGCAAAGGAACCTGTATTATTGCAGGACCGAGGCCAGCAGGTCAAAATTCCTGTTGCAGTAGGCGGTACGATTCGAGCATCCCGTTTTCATCCATCGGCACCTGAATATCTGATCGTTTCGCAACCAAATAGTGATAAGTTTTTGGCCACTATGCCTATTTCTAATTCATCTTTTGTCGAGGTTTTGAAGCCAAGGTATGTCAGTCATATGAATCGGATGGGGAGTGGCGGAAATCCTCTTTATGTGGCTCCACAAAAGAAAGGAAATGCAATCTCTAAACCTCTATCACCCGGGTCAACAACCACTCCTGCTTTGGTTGATAAATCTGCTCAGGAAACCAAAGTAATGGGTTCTGCACCCGTTTTAACTGGGCGAGCAAAGAATCCACAGAAGCCCGCTGATCTTCTAGATAAGATTCCTTCTAAGACGACTAAAAAAGACGATTTTGATGATCATGGTCCAAATTGTGTTTGCCGTGATTGTAGAACTAAAAAAATGGGTAAAGGAGGAAGTCTTTTTCCAGATTTATAGTCTTACTACTTACTAAATAAAATACTTAGACCAGCTCCTATCAATCCAGAAATAATAGCCAAAATAAGATAAGAGTGGCGGCTTTTCCAACGGGTAAGTTTTTCCCATCCTGAATACCAGTATACTGAAACTTCTTCGCCGTGTCTGAAGTGCTGCAGATCCTCAAGAAAGGTGGATGCTGAAGAATACCTTTCATATTTATTTCTTTTCAGGGCTTTCATGCATATTGCCTGCAGGTCACGGGGCAGATCTTTGTGAGGTGCAACTTCTCTAGGTAATGGAAGGGGCTGGTCGAGGATCATTTTTTTTATTTCATATGGGTCTTCCCCTTCGAACAGGAATTGAAGGGTCATCATCTCGAACAAAATTATTCCAAGAGAAAAAACATCTGTTCGCCCATCCAAATCGGGTTCGCCTTTGGCGACTTCAGGTGGCATGTACATCGGAGTGCCATAGTGTTTCCCAACTGGAGTCAATGTAGTATCAGTTTTCTCATTTTCTATGTTTTCTACCTCGGCAATGGACGCAGACCCTAAAATTTTTGCTAAGCCCCAGTCTAAAACATAAACCTCACCAAATTTTCCAACGATAATATTAGCAGGTTTTAAGTCCCGGTGAATGACACCGAGATCATGAGCATAAGCAATTGTCTGACTGACTTGAATGAGAATATCAAGAAGCCGGGGTAAAGGGAATTTTTCGACGACATCAGGCACTTCCTGACGAAGGTCAAAAAGAATTTCGCGAAGATCACGACCGTCCACTTTTTTCATGGTGAAGAATAACTGACCTTCCCTGTCTCTTCCTAATTCGTAAAGAGGTACAGTACCCGGGTGTTGGATATTTGCGGTCACACGAGCTTCCCTAAGAAACCTTTTGGTTTCAATTTCAGAGTCTCTCAGATCGGCATGTAGGGTCTTGTATGCGACATCTCTTCTAAGATTTAAATCAAGTGTGGTAAAAAGCTTAGCAGTGCCACCCTCGGAAAGTGGTTTTAGTTCATCATATTTCAGCGATCCGCTCTTCCATGCACGGGGAAGAAGTGAGTCGGTATCATCCGACTGTAAAATATTTGAAATCTTATTATCTTTTTTAATCACGCTATATTTTCAGCTTTTTCTTAGAATTTTTTCGAAGAGCCTTTTTCTTACGTGTCTGTAAGTTTACATCTTGACCAATATGTTTTCGGTTTTTTTGGCGTGCAATTTGAATCTGTTTGTTTCTCTCTTCCAAACTTTTTCTTTTCACAGGATCGAGTGTATCGGCACAGTGTGGACAGCAAATCCCGGGTTCATACTTTTCTGATTCAAGATCGTCTACATTGAGAGGCCATCTGCAACCAAAACAAATTTTTGAGACTCCATCTTTAAGCCCGTGGACTACGGATACCCGGTGGTCAAAAACGAAACATTCACCTTCCCACAGGCTTTCTTTGGGGTTTATATTCTCAAGGTAGTTGAGAATTCCTCCTTTTAAATGGTAGACCTCATTGAAACCTTTTTTTAGAAGGTGAGATGATGCTTTTTCACATCGGATGCCACCTGTGCAAAACATGGCAACTTTCTTATTCTTCTGGTTATCCAAGTTATTTTCAACAAAATGATCCCATTGGCAAAAAGTTTCAGTTTTAGGATCAATAGCACCTTTGAAAGTTCCAAGTTCAACTTCATAGTCATTACGGGTATCAACCACAATTACATCGGGATCTTTAATGATTTCGTTCCAATCTTCTGGTTGTACATAGGTTCCAACTTGATCATTTGGGTTGATAGATGGGTCTCCTAAGGTGACAATTTCTTTTCGGACTACCACTCGTATACGATAGAATGTTTTTCTCTTGGTCAGACTTGTACGATATGGCATTTCCGAGAAGCGATTGTCCTTTTTTATAAAGTCCATGATTTGCCTGATTCCATCGTCTGAGCTAGAGATGGTCCCATTAATTCCTTCCTCAGCAAGTATGATGGTTCCAAGCACATTTAGTTTTTTACATTGCGTTCTTAGCTTCCTTTGCCATTCGACACAATCTGGCAAGGGTGCAAATTGATAAAAAGTTGCTACTGTCTGCTCCATTGCCTTCAAAATATAATCGAAAGCTTTGCGATAATCGAAATAAAAAATTTATTTATGACTTACCAATTTGAATCATGGCTTTCAATACACCTGAATCCGGTCGGATTAAAGACTCGAATTGATCAACTACTTGGTTCATGTGAATTCGATGGGTAATCCATGAATCAGTGTTGATTGTTCCATCTTCAATTAGACCGATAATTCTCGGGAAATCTTTTGGTAGTGCATTGCGTGAAGCTAGCAGGTCAATTTCACGTCGATGGAGGGCAGGGTGGGTGAAAGAAATTTCCTGAGTTGTAATTCCCACATAAACAAGGGAACCACCGAATGCGACATATTCCAGTGCATTGGACATAGAGCGATTATTTCCAGTTGCATCTGTAACCACATCAAAAAATGCCCCTCGGGTAATTTCTTTTAATTGTTCTAATTCTGAACCGTCCCCCTTAAATTGAACAACATTATCTACGCCGTAGTAATCTTGGCAAAAAGTAAGTCTATCTTCTGACATATCCATCACGGTAATTGAGGCACCAGTCAAGCGATTGAATTCAAGTGTCGATAATCCGATAGGTCCAGCACCAATAATTAATGCATGGTCCCCACTTTGTGGGTTCCCTCGGTCAGAGGCATGGCATCCGATTGCCAGCGTTTCCACAAGAGCCAATTGTTCGTAAGAGAGATTTTGGGATGGGTGCAATTTATCTGCTCGTATCAGTGAGGATTCACAGAGTCCACCATCCATCATTACTCCAAAAACTTTAAGGTTCTCGCAGCAATTTCCTAGGTTTTTCTTACACGGATGACAGCAGCCACAATTTAGATAGGGCTCAACGGAACATCGATCACCCGGCTTTACATTTTCTACACCTTTTCCAACCTCAATAACTTCGACACCTAACTCGTGTCCCGGGATTCGTGGATAGTCAAAAAACGGAAATTTACCCAGGTAGCAGCTTACATCTGTTCCGCAAATTCCCATCTGAACTGTACGGATGAGGGCTTCTCCATATCCTGGGGGAGGGGGAGGCTCGATGTCACATTCCTGAAAAACTTTAGGTTCAATTAGACGTATAGCTTTCACGGTCAGTTCAATATGTGTATTGAAAATAATTCATGCACGGGTAACCGTTCGAAGCCAGAAATGAGCCATCAAGGAGGATCCATGTGCAGAAGGGTGAACCCCATCGCCAGCCCAATGCTTGGGCTCAGCGTATTTTATAGCTTCGTTAAACATTGATTGAAAGGGTACAAAAATGCTTTGGTTAATATCTGCTACTTTCCGAGCAGATTCGCGATACTTCTCAAACTCGGGGAACCATTTATCGGTAACTGCTCCGCATTTTAAGACAAATGGTTCGCAAATGACCAGCTTAGTATCTGGTAGTGCTCTACGGGTTCTTTCAATTAATTTAAGAAAGTCATTCTCATAGGTTTCAACAGTCCCATCATATCTTCCGTTTAAGCCGTGCCATATATCATTGACGCCTATCAGTATGCTTATCAAGTCAGGTTGTAAATCAAGACAGTCCTGATCCCAACGGTTGGCGAGTTGATGTACTTTATTGCCAGAAATTCCACGATTATGAATCGTTAGGTTTAATTCTGGTTGACCAATTAATAACTGGGACGCTGCCATCCAAGCATATCCTTTTCCAAATGCTTTTTGCTGGTTTGCTACTTGGTTCTTTTTATCTCTGCCTGCGTCTGTAATCGAGTCGCCCTGAAAGAGAATAGTTTGATTTTTTTGTAAAGGATAAATATTTGGTTTTTGAGATTGCTCAGCCGATAAATTATTGGAAATTGAAGCAGCAAGGCCTCCGATAGTTGCTGAGCCTAATACTTTTCGTCTAGATATAGATGTCAGAAGATTATTCATACAGTACATAGGAAGGTATTTGAAATCCAAAATCAATATCCAAATGATTGAAATGTTTAGATAGCTTTGTTTCTTGCTGTAGTCTACTTGAGCATTATTTTCAGGATCATGAGAATTGAGGAAAAACTTATTGAATTAAAACTCGAACTTCCACCCGCTCCCGAGGCTGCGGGTCTCTATAAAACTATTTTAGTTGATGGGAAAATGGCTATTTTTTCGGGTCATTTGCCTATCCGGAACAATGGAAGTATCATAGCCGGCAAGGTCGGTTCTGAATTATCTGCAGATGAAGCAGGTTTAGCTGCTCGGCAAGTTGGTTTAAATATTTTGGCTACTTTTAAGAAACATTTTGGAGATTTTTCAAGAATCGAACAGGTTTACAAGTTGCTAGGTATGGTCAACGCGGATTCATCCTTCACAGAACACCCTGCTGTACTTAATGGTTGCAGCAAACTTTTTTATGATTTGCTTGGAGATGATCGTGGAGTGGGAGTGCGAAGTGCTTACGGAGTTTCGGGTTTGCCAGCCAATGCCGCTGTTGAAATAGAGGGTGCATTTCTTTTAAAAGAGTGAAACTATTCCTTCGTTTAATCTTTTGGCCATTAGGTTTGCTGGTTGTTGGATTGTTGGCGGGATACCTAGCTCATCCAATTATCCTGCCCGGTTATGCATGGCTTTTTCATAAGCAAAATGCATCCAAGGGTGCAGATGCAATTATTTGTTTGTCGGGAGGAAGAATTACCCGGGTGCCTGAGTCATTAAGGCTTTGGAACCAGGGTTATGCAAAGCAGCTTTTTGTTACTTCCGAAAAGGCAAAAAATAAAGAGTTTTATCAATTGGAAATGAGTAATCTTGAATTTGCTCGGAAAGTATCAAAAAGCATGCAACTAAAAACGGATTGGCAAATTCTGCCATCACTTAGTGGAGGAGCAACCTCAACTTTTGATGAAGCGGAGGATTGTCTTGCTTTCGCAAAGAAAATGAAATGGAAGCGAATTATCATCGTTACCGATGAATTTCATACAAGGCGTGCCCATTATGCTTTTGAGAAAATTTTCGGTGATTCTGAAATTGAAGTCGAGGTGGCAGGAGCATCCAATGAAGTTTTCTCAATAGATGATTGGTGGAAATCGGATCGTGGAATCATGGCTTATTTTGGTGAAAGTATCAAATTTCCAGTTTACTTTTTTTCTCAATCTGAGCCCAAAGTCGTTCGTAATGATTAAGCGAGAATTTCGGTAATGGGTTTTGGTTTTCCTCCAAGAAAAGAAGGGCGCCCTGGTAAACGCCTTATTTTAGTACCCGAAATTCCCATGGCATGAGCAATCGTTGCATGTAAATCTTTGGGTTCGAATTCAGGGAATGGATCACGACCATTTTCGTCAGTCTCTCCTATAGCAACTCCACCTTTGACTCCACCTCCTGCAAGCATTGCAGAGAAACCATTTGGGTGATGATCGCGTCCTCCATTACTTTTGATCTTAGGAGTACGACCAAATTCAGTAGTCACAACAACCATTGTTGAACTAAGCATTTCCTTGTTCCGCAAGTCTGTAATCAGAGCGGAAACAGTACCATCTAATTCGTTGGACAAACGATTCAGTGCACTTGTTCCACTATGCATAGAATCCCAGTTCTGACTGGAAGTAACTTCGACATAGCGGACACCTCTTTCGACTAACCTTCTCGCAAGTAAAGCACCCTGGCCAAATGGATGGTTTCCATAAAGGGAGCGAATATTACCAGGCTCTCTTTGAATGTCAAAAGGTTCAGACATATCACCCGACATGAATTTCACCGTTTGTTGGTAGAAGTCATTATATGCTTTTACATCATCGTGAGGAAAATAATGACTAAAAGCAGATGAGAATTTTTGGGCCAACCGGACTCGCCTATTTAGTTGTGTTTTATCAATTTCAGGAAGCAAATCCTTTATTCCTCGGGATGCATTTCCAATGGGCAAGGGACTATAATCTGGAGGAAGAAAACCTGGACCTGGGTTTCCGCTCGCGATGAGAACGCTTGAAGGTAGGA
Source organism: Opitutales bacterium (assembly GCA_965660725.1). Classification (GTDB taxonomy): domain Bacteria; phylum Verrucomicrobiota; class Verrucomicrobiia; order Opitutales; family Seribacteraceae; genus Seribacter. The sequence goes on along the minus strand of CBFIBI010000028.1, from coordinate 395 downwards.
CTGGATGAGATTTACCAAGAAACATTTGAGCCCAGGATCCTAGTTGTGGGTGAGTAATACCACTTCTCTGCCTATACCCTGTATGCATGACATAGCGGGCCTGTGAGTGTGCACCCGTTTTTGTGGTTAAGGATCTGATTACGGATAAATCCTTAGCCTGTAGTGCGAGTTTAGGAAGTTGATCCGAAAGTAAAAGGTCATCACTTTGAGTTTTTATAGGTTTGCTTTTTCCCCCAATGGAAGATTTAGACTTTGGATCAAATGTGTCTGTTTGACTCATTCCCCCTCGCATGTAGAGAAAAATAACACGCTCACACGGAGCCTTTTCTGTAACACCCTTTTTTTTATTTTCATCACCCCATAAAAAGTGCGGGGCAATACTCAGCCCAAGAGTG
>CBFIBI010000027.1:18809-28440 GCA_965660725.1 Opitutales bacterium | reverse complement strand
GATATTTCCTCAACTCAAAAAACCGCAATTTATGCTAAACATTTATCTCAATAAACTTATATCTAATTCAACGGAAAGAGAAACAATAATAGTTTTTTACCCTTCATTAGTTTTTGATTATTTAAAATAAAGGTCTAAAAAGATATGATAATATTTTAGAATATTAAAAACCTAATATTTGAATCATGTTTTAAATTTAATTGATTAAGATCGAAAGCTATTTTTTCTTTCACTAGAAATTAATTTGTTTGTACCAAAAAGTGAGTAATTTAGATACTACAAGGTTTTGTGTTATGTGATCTCTACTATTTGCTAAAAGCACTCAAAAATTACTAGACATACAAGATGATGAACTTGTTCCTGGTATAGAAAGATAAGTTTCTGGGGCCATTTATCGGACTAGGCATGGAGTTCATAAGGTTTGGGTGAAAATGTAGTAATATCAAGATTCTATAAAGTGGGAATTCATGCCTATAGGAATTAAATTAGGAATGAATAGATATGACTAAAATTCTCCAATTTCTGGAAGCGGTTGAAAAAGAAAGAGTCTTCACTAGGAATTAAAATTCATTTCATTAGTTTTCAGTCAAAAAAAATGAAATTATATAGATTGCCGGAGGAAGAAAAAACAATAAAATTACAATATTGTTTAAGGGATTAGTAAATAATGCTAAGTATCTTGAATGTGTAAAATATATTGAAAAATATAAAAACTATTTGACCTTAAGATTTTAACGACTCTTCATTACCCATTTCAAATTAGTTGACCAAAAGCAATAGCATTCGGATGCGATGCGATTAAGACAGGTAATAGTTGAACATCTTATAAAATCTATACTATTAATATATTTAAAAAGAATAATCAGAATGGAAATTAAATGATTTTCAATTTGATTTATGGTGAAATAAATATCAAAAATCAAAACTAAATATCGAATAAAATAAAGTTGAATAAGTATCTTGTAATCTTAAAATGAGTATCAAATTCGAAAAGAAATACCCTAAGGTAAGTTTATCACTAGACTTAATAAGTGTTTTTATAAAATATGTTAATGAAATACACTACGCGTCCAAAAATAAAATTAAGCTGATTGATTCTTGTTTTAAGAAAAAACATTCCGCTAAACCTAATGAAGTTTTTTTCATACTTGGATCCAGTGAGTCAATAAACTCAATAACTAACAAACAGTGGAATTTTATTTCTTCCAACAGATCGATAGCATTAAATAATTGGATGACACACAGCCACATTCCAAACTTTTATATGATGGAAGGTCTTCCAATAAATCAAAAAGGGTACGAAAATTACTACAAAAGTTTGCAAGTTTGGCGTGATATACATGTTAAGAATTATTTAAATTCAAATAGTGAAGTAATAATGTTAGCAAAAGATTTTCGAAAAACATACTTTTCACCAGACTTTATTTCGCTTTTAGATGGTGGTATGGGTTTCGGAATCCCGAAATTCAATATACCTGGAAGAACAAATAATTCTCAAAGGTTGGCAGTTGAATTAATGAAAAAACTGCGAATACATAGAAAAACTTTCTTCTTCACTAAAGCATCGATCACCCTTGCAATTTCACTAGGTTACATGCTTGGGTTCAAAAGAATCGTGCTTTGCGGAGTTGATTTATTAAATAACACTTATTTTTGGGAGGACCCTAATTACAAAAAAAACCAAATAATTCCTCCCCCCCCATTGGGACCAAGTCAAGAAATCCATTCCACCGTGGATCATACATTACATCCTGTAACTGTAGATAAATCTATGTACGCCATTAATGAAATATTTTTAAAAAATGATAATGTTCAGCTGAATGTATTGAATAAATCTTCTAGATTATATCCTAGAATTGAGGAATTTATTTTTTAAATTAAATTCTTTTTTTGATACTCACAAAAGTTTGCAATATAAAGCTAAATATATTTGATAAGAAGATATCTAAAATTTTTATTTCTTTTACATTTGTAATTGATTTTTTTCTCAAAACAAGAAGAGTGTTAACATTTGAAACTACCTCATAATTTGAATATCTTTTAATAAATGTGTCCATCGCAATTTTTACTCCCGGAAAACTAATACAATAATCATGAATTATAAGCAGACCATTTCTGTTTAAGAATCTAGTATACCTTAGGTCCTTTACAATGTTTTTTAATTTGTGATTTCCATCAATTAGCAAGAATGCAATTTCTGTTATTTTTAATGATCTAAATGCTTGGTTGCTTGTTTTTTTTTCAAAAAAAACATTTTCAAGGGTAAGTTGGTTGTTTTTAAAATTCTGACATATTACCTCGTATTGGTTTTCAAAATAACTTAGCGGATCTACAACAATAAACTTTGGTTGATTGAAATTGAGTACAAATTTATAGTACTTTAAAATTGAGCAAATTGTTCCACCGGCTGCAGTTCCAATCTCAATGTGTAAACCATTGGGTTTATATTTACCAATACATCTTAAGATTTCATTTACTTCTTCGCCAGTCATTTCGGACTCTAAAGTATATGAACATTTTCTAACCATTAGAATAAATGTTATTATGTTTGCGAAGTTCCCAAACTCTAGAATGCCGAATCAAAGTATCGTTGGCGACAGCGAAAGCCACAATAAAACCAACTGCACCATCCATAAAACCTAACCTTAAAAAATAACATCTTAGGAATCTCCAGCATGCACGAAAAACGGCATTAATCAGTCTAGGTACTTTACTTTCTGTGTTCCTCATGTTTTGGATATATATATCAGAATAATGCAGGGTATTCTGACATAAGTCTCTCAGGTTATCGAAAGAAAAATGCTGCAAGTCACCTTTTAAGTGAGAAGTCTTTCCTTTTTTACATAGCACTAATTTATCGTGCGGGTTAATACCTATCCAATGCGCAAATCCACGCCTTACAATTCTACATTTTTTATCAGGATACCAATCGCCGTGACGAATCCACTTGCCTAGGAAATAAGTGCAGCGATTGAAACTGGCTCCATTGATACCATTATTTTCGATGTTAATAATAAACTCCCTTATGGACTCCAGAAGCTTTGGTGAGATGGCTTCATCTGCATCGAGACATAATATCCATTCTTGTGTACACTTTAGCAGCGCAAAGTTTTTTTGCTCAATATGACCACGCCATTCATTATTAAAACATTTAGCACCATAACTTTGGGCAATTTCAACAGTCTTGTCAGTACAATCATTATAAACTAAAACTATCTCACTTGCTATCCCACTTAAGCTAGTCAAGCACCTCTTGATATTCCTTTCTTCATTCTTAGCTATAATAGCGACGCTCAATGGCAAAGGTATGTTCATGAAATTATATAAATTATTCTTTGTTTAGTAAATCCCCATAATAAGCACCTAGACCAATTCCATCTAGTGAGAGTTGTCCACTGAGAAAGAAATATTTTACAGCAACAAGCAGGGAGATTAAAAGTTCATTATCAAATTCAAGAAACTGGTAATAATACGACTGAAAGTTTTTAACAATAACCTTTGCTTCTTGCGGACGCTCTAAGAAATACTCAATTTTAGGGACTACATTCTCTAAGTCTTCATTAATTTCAACATAATGATAATTAGGAATTAATGTATTTTCCATAAACCATGATTCATGTTTCGGTTTCTTCATGAAACAGAGAGAATTTGACTGTGCGATCCACTTTAGGTTGGTCGCAACATCAATACCCTCAAGGGATAGAATGTATTTATACCTTAGTTGTTCTTCACGAGAAAGAGGTGCCTTGTAAAATGACTCGTCCAAGGTTGTTCCCTTCCTATTAACTATTCCAACATCACAATAACTGTTATTGCTATACATTTTGACAAATTCATCACGCCACTTCCGGTAGGAACTTCCTCGCCATACAAGCTTATCTAATTTTTCTTCATAATTATATGGATCTTTGATTTTCCGATAATGGCGTACCTGGTTAAGTTTTAAAATGGCACTATTCTCATGTTTTTCGCATATCGGTCTACACTTTACAAAGCAAGGTTGATTCGGAACTGTAATAACATCTCTTAACCAGCATTTAAATTTGAATTCCTTGGGGAAATACCTTAGCACAGACCGTATATCGTAGTAATATGCAGATTTATTTAAACAGCAAAGGGAAGCTAAAGTATTTGAATTATTATTATCCAAATCAAAGAAATCCCTTCTTTTGAAATAATAATTAACTCTCTTTAATGCCTGCTTCATCTTCACATCATCTGTTCGCGAGAAAATAGTAGAGAGCCTTTTTCTGTAGCAAGTATCAGGGATAAAAAAATGCTCAAATATCGACTTTGAATAAAACTTAAATTTGTACATTTAATTCATAGGGGTGATATTTCTTTCCATACTTGATCAACAGTTAAATCGTTCATTGAACTACCTCCACTTGGAGGGCAGTCATGTGGTTGTATGATTTTTAGCGGAGAATCAAAAGCCGGTTTGGTTTTTAAGGGATTTGTAGGTCCATACAATACAATGGTCGATACCCCAAGGCAATTAGCTAGATGTACTCCGCCAGTATCATTTCCGATTACATAACTACAATCTGATAATTCTTTTGCAAAGCTTACTAAGTTAGTCTTTCCTGCTCGATTGATTACATTTGGGCTATTTGTTTTTTCTTTAATATTTTTTGTTATTACTGAATCCTTTAGTGTTCCAAACAAAAATATTTTTAGGGTAGGGTTATCAATTAAAATTTTATGAGTTAATGAAACCCAATTAGATGGGTTCCAGCACTTATTATTATTGTTTGAAGATCCAGCAATTATTCCAATAGAATTAGATTTGCTTTTGTTAATTCTCATTGGAGTGGAGTTTAATTTTCCAGAAAAACCATTATTGTAGATCATTTTAGACCAATTCAAAACTTGTTCATTATGGCTAAGCGATAGATTGAAAAGATTTTCTTCGTCTGCTTTTTCTAAATGCGTAATTAAAGGTCGTCTTTTCTGATTAAATGCCACACCGAAACGAAAAGGAACTCCAGTAAGGAATGACTCAATGTCACCACGTAAAGAATTAGTGAACACGAGCATCAAATCGGGATACTCTTTTCGTTTAGGCAATACCCAAAGAATGAAATCAAATATTGAATTTGGAATTCTTTCGATAATGAAATCTTTATACAGAAAGTGAAGTAAATCCCCGTAAACATTTTTGCAAAGCAGTGTAATCTGGATATCTGGTCTTATTGATTTTATTGTTAGAAGTATTGGGAGCGTCATAATTATATCACCTAGCCAATTTGGCATTCTAACCCATAGTTTCTGTTGAAGTTTAAACTTATCTTTTTCAAAAATGAAAGTACTATTAAATTTATTAGCAAAGATTCTCCTTGGGTGTATCGGTGACTTCCATTTAGCGTGTCCCCATAGCCACTCTGGTAAACCAAGGTCACTATTTTCAATAAAAGATTTCAGTGTGTTATGAGCATTTTCACAGATTGAAGACCCAGAAACCTCTAGTAATTCTAGAGATGATTCAAAAAAAGATATTCTCTTAGGCATCGCAAAGACTGGAGTGCAGTCAGCAGACTTGGTGAGCAACTCGGGCAAACTCGAACAGGAACAAGCTCTACCCAAAAAATTAATTATTTTCCCTTTCCTTCCCGCATCCTGATCAAAAAGAATGCCCAGCCAATTTCCTTTTTTTAAGTATCCTTTCGTTTTAAAAAAACCGTCATCTCGAGAGAATGTATCAATTCCAGTTTTTAAACGAGCTTGGTTAATCCATTTATCTAGAGTCTTATTTTTATTAGGTCTGTAAATCGCTCCAATCCTTCTCCCTCCGAATGGTCGAAAATAAGGGGAGGTAGCAAGTGCTTCAAAGAGGCAAACATGTGGGATTAAAAATAAAACTGGGCCTCCCGACTGTCTTAATTTTTTTAATTTCAGGTCAGTTTCTTTTGGGTAATAAACCGTCCTTTTCAGTTGGTCTTTGCTCATGAATGGGTAGCAAAGTGAGAAAAAACCCATTTCAAACATTCTAGCGGCAGACTCCTTAGCAACCACCCTTATTTTTTTGTGTGTCCAATCAGGGAATGCATGCCTTAAATTTGATAGTAAAACTCTTCTTCTTGGAGATGGTATTAACATGAATATGGCAGATAAGCACTCGGTAGTTTTTTCCAGAAACCCATAGGGTAACCTAGATAGTATAAATCCAGTTGCCTTAATCAGTATCGCCATCTTTCCACAAAAATTCTATTTATAAGACCTATGTTTAATCGAAGGCAAATACCATTTCAATTATGAAGATTTTAATTGTTAAACCTTCTTCTCTTGGAGACATAATTCATGCACTCCGTGTTACATCTGTAATATCGAAAAATATTGAAGGCGTTCGAATAGATTGGGTTATTAAAAAAGGGTTAGAGGATATTATTAAAAGCACTGGCATTATAAATAAATATTTCGTTTTTGATCGCGGCAAAGGTCTTGTGAAATATATCCAGTTAGGACTTAAGCTTAGGCGTCAAAATTATGACTTGGTCTTTGACATGCAAGGTTTGCTGAGAAGTGCATTTCTTGGAAAGCTCACGAAAGGGAAGGAATTCTATGGCTGTGCCGATGGTAGGGAGTTTTCTACATTATTTTATAAACCAATCGGTGAAGCGTCTCGAAAAGGTGAAATTCATGCAATTGAGAAACTTCTTCCTTTTCTCGACTGCCTGAACTTACAAAAAAGCAATGCCTTACGAGTCGAATTCAAAAACGCAAAGAAGCATCATAAAGAAGATTTTATTAAAGGGAATAAGAAAAAGAATATTTTCATTTTCCCTGAAAGCAGGAGAAAAGAAAAAATATGGCCATATTTCGACCTGTTAGTCAAAAAAATAACTAAAGATTACGATGTTAATGTCGTAATTTGCGGGTCATACGCTGGAAGTAATTCTCAATCTCATTACGACCTGAGGGGTAAAGTTAATTTAGAAGAACTTCCCAGTCTTATAAAACTAGCAAATGTCGTAATAACTAATGATAGTGCACCTCTTCATATTGCATCAGCATTAGGAATTCCCATATTAGCATTCTTCGGTCCTACAAAACGCACGGTATACGGGCCATACCCAAATGATCAAATAAGCATTGCGATACAATCAAAAACGGAAAATATATCTGATATTTCTACAAAAGAAGTAATTTGTGGTTTTTCAGAAATTATGAGAAAACTAGACTAGGCATTATAAATTGAATCTAGAATTTGCATTGCAGATTTACCATTTGAATTGGATTTTTCGACAATTAATTTTTTCAGTTTAGAGAAAAACTTAAAGTAATTAAATGGTTTGTAATAATAATCGCGTTTTTGCCTGAAGAGAAGTCTCAACTTGTCTTCGGCGGAAATCTCTTCTGTACTAATAGCACTATTTAAATTTCTAGATTTTTTAAATACAGCAAACAAGTTCCCCCCGTCATCAATTTGATCACAAAATATAACTTCCATTGAAATTTTCTGTGCAAGTTTTGAGAGAGTATTTTTACAAAAAGAAAAAAGATGCCCTGGGTGCCATTTATTACGAAATGCCATATTGGGATATAAAATGTTGGGTACCTCTATGATTAAATGACCGCCTTGCTTGAGAAAACCAGTTAAATGCATTAAATCTCGGATCGGATTTTCAATGTGCTCTAAAACATGAAACATAGTAATTGCGTCAAAATCTCTGACTGCCTGAAATTTCGAAAAAGATCCCGTACTGACCTCAATATCCAGCTCTTTTTTTCCGAAATACGAATATCCTTCATTTGCTTCAAGTCCAAAAGCCCCCATCTTTTTTGTTTTAAGTAAATATACAAATTCACCGCTACTTGAACCTGCATCCAGGACATCTCCCTTGAAATCAATTAAATTCTGAATTCTTTTGAATCTCTTTACTGCATTAAGGCCTGCTCGATAAACATGCTTCGACTTAGGCTTTGAGATACCTTTGTATGACTCCCTGTATTCTTTCCTGTAAAACTCTTCTGTGTTCTCAAAAGGAACGGGATCCACAAATATTAGGGCAGAATCATTGCATATGATATTCCTTAGCTTATTACCATGGCGATCGATGTCACTCACGACAAAAGCGTCGTGTGAATAAGATAAGGGACATGCCTTTTTTGTCTTAATAGTTTTAAGCGAGGTCACGACTTAACAAATACTGTTATGTTAAAACAGTTCAATCTATTTAGAAAACTCAATAAATGATTTTGACCCAAGCAAGGTTGATTGTTGATATGATAATTAACTAACAATGATCGATTTATCCTATTTCCGAAATAACTTTAACGATTTAAAGAAAGCTGTTGCTCGCAAGAAATTTTCTAGTGATTTAGAACTAGCATGCCAATTAGATGAGAAGAGACGAGAAGCAATAACTTCTGCCGAGCAAGCAAGAGCCGCACAAAAAAGTGCTAACACTCAGATGTCAAATTTACCTAAGGGTTCTCCTGAATTTATTGAAAAGGTAAAAGAGATGAAAGATTTATCGACCAAGGTCAAAGACTTGGAATCATTTGCGAAAATTGCTGATGAAAAATTCCAAGAAGCGTTTCTTACGATTCCAAATATGCCCCATGACTCTGTTCCAGATGGAAAGGGCGAAGGGGATAACCAAGTTATTTCAGAATGGGGCGATTCAGAAAAAAACTACCCTTTTGCTTTACCTCATTACGATATACCCTGGTTTGGCGAAATGATTGACTTTCCTCGTGGCGTTAAGGTTGCTGGAGCGGGCTACCCCTTTTATCAGGGCGATATGTCAAAGCTCGTCAGAGCTTTAATCAATTTCTTTCTTGAGGAGGCTGGTAACAATGGATACCAAGAGGTTCACTCACCTATTGTCGTAAATGCCGCAAGTGCTACCGCAACTGGACAACTACCTGACAAGGAAGGACAAATGTACTTTGATCAAAATGAAGAATTATATCTTATACCTACGGCTGAAGTCCCTGTAACTAATTTTTATCGTGACGATATAATAAATAGCGAAGAATTGCCTATTAAGAAAGTAGCCTACACCCCATGTTTTAGAAGAGAGGCTGGAAGTTGGGGGAAAGATGTTCGTGGATTAAACCGATTGCATCAATTTGATAAAGTAGAATTAGTTAAATGGGTTCACCCTGATGACAGCTTTGATGAGTTAGGCTTACTCCGTAAAGATGCAGAGAGTCTTCTTCAAAAACTTGGCTTACCTTACAGAGTGCTGCTCATTTGCTCGGGTGATATAGGGTTCCCCCACGCCAAGCAATTTGACTTAGAGGTATGGGCCGCTGGACAGCAAAGATGGTTGGAGGTATCAAGTTGCAGTAATTTTACTGACTTCCAGGCTAGAAGAGCAAATATAAGGTATCGAGAAGAGGGTGAGAAACCAAAACCTCTTCATACTTTGAACGGTTCTGCATTAGCAATCCCGAGAGTATTAGCTGCAATATTAGAAAATTTTCTACAGTCAGATGGAACGGTAAAAGTACCTGGATGCTTAAATAAATGGTTCCCCAAGGATACCATAGGTCGCACCACCTCAGTAGTTCAATAGGAAAGTATGCGAAATGAGCTTTATAGCAATGCCTTAGCTCTCAGTAAATCTTGCCCGCCCAAAGACTGGCACAGCAAAGCAACTCAGTTCCTCGATTCAAAAAT
>CBFIBI010000027.1:0-18799 GCA_965660725.1 Opitutales bacterium | reverse complement strand
ATGAGAATTGGGCTTTTGCTTGTTCGGGGGGAGCAGATTCAGTTTTTGGGTTGTTAAATATATATTTAACTTACCCAATGATGAGAGATAAAATTACAGTTTTTCATTTCAACCATAAACAGAGGAGGTTGGAGTCAGATCGAGATGAAGCGTTTGTAAAAAATTTTTGTAAGCAACTCAAATTGACTTTCAGTTCTGACTCAAATCACAATATTGAAAAATCCAGTGAGGGTGACTTACGAGAATCACGAATGTACTTTTTTAAGTCTGCTATGCGAAGAATTGATGGTCAAGTCCTACTTCAAGGACACAATCTGGACGATGTAGCTGAAACTTTTTTATGGAGAATTGCGATGGGAGGAGGAGTGGAAGCACTCTGTTCACCGAGGCCGATCCAGGAGTATGGAAGCTTTCATATAGTTCGCCCTTTCCTGACGTATTCGAAAGATAAAATATCACACTTACTCAATAAACATTCAATCTCCTGGGTAAGTGACAGCAGTAATGAAAGTAAAAGATATTTAAGAAACCGACTCAGGAAGAACACTTTACCTAATTGGAAAAAAGATATCCAAACAAATACTCTATCCGGTGTATTGAGGACAAGGGACTTAATAGAGGAGCAATTTGATGCACTCGAAGAATGGACAAGTGGTGCATTACTTGAATGCTCGGCCGCAGGGGACCTGGATTATGAAAAATTAAAAAAATACCCAAATGCTATAAAAAGAAAAGTTCTTATTAAATGGATACTGCAAATAACGGAACTAAAAAGCGTACGTCAGTATCACATTAGCCAAATTGTAGAACTTTTATCAAATGGAACTAAATTTAGATTAGGAATCTCTTCAGGAATAAGCGTTAGATTTAATGGCAAGACAATCAATTGGAGCGAAAATGGAAAATCGAAAACCCAATGGGGAGAGTGCTATGTACCAGTAAATGCACGATTATTTTTACCTAACGGCTTTTATTTGGATGTTGAAACTATGGATATGTCAAAAGAAGATATTGAGAATATAACAAGTGGATATGTGGACATTCAAAGAAATGCTTACTTATCTCCAATGCAGGTAAAAAATGGCGTAATAGTCCGTCAAAGAAATCCTGGTGATGTATTTTCTCCCCTTGGTTGCAAAGGCACCAAAAAAGTAAAGAAGTGGATGATTGATCAAAAATGGGAAAAAAGGAGAAAAGATAATACCCCAATATTTCTAAATTCTGAAAAAAAGATAATTTGGATACCTGGTGCTCCCCCAGATCATTCATCTAGAATAATGAATAACTCAAGCAGGGTAATCCGTTTGACTTACCACAAATCAGCTCCATAATAACACTTTGTGGAAAATAAACCTGATAAAGAAGGGGAAGAAAAACCCAAAAACTTTCACCCTAAAGTCTTGCTAATTTGGCTAGCCGTCCTTGCTGCTATTATCGGCCTTGCCATGATGCAGTCCAAGGAAATGACTCCTTCCCATAGCACTATAAATTCGGTTAATGATCTAATCGAGGAGGCTAAAGAAGGACGCATTGATAAAGCAGTTATCGAAAGCGATCCTAAAGGGGGAGAGGAGTGGTACACTATACAAGGGAACTTCAAGAATCCCGCCTACATTGCGACATCCAATGATAACGAATATCAATTACTACCATTTTTTGTCAAGGGGCGTGTAACTGAGTCTGAGTACAAGGAGTTAAGAAGCCTGCTCGGCGGGAAACTTATTGAAAACCCCTCAAGTACCATCTGGACTGATCTACTCTTTAGTCTTTTACCTTTTCTCTTAATAATTGGACTCCTCTATTTTCTGTTTGTAAGGCAACTTAGGATGGCGGGAAAAGGTGCTTTGAACTTCGGCAAAAGTAAAGCCAAGCTACTGACCAGGGAAAACGAAAAAATCGTTTTCAATAATGTTGCTGGGTGCGACGAAGCGAAAGAAGAGGTGTCTGAGATTGTTGATTTCCTTAAAGACCCGAAGCGCTTCCGAAAGGTGGGTGGTAAAATCCCCAAAGGTGTCCTGATGGTTGGTCCTCCTGGCACGGGGAAGACACTCCTTGCAAAAGCAGTTGCAGGTGAAGCAGATGTTCCATTCTTTAGCATTAGTGGCTCTGACTTTGTAGAAATGTTCGTTGGAGTCGGTGCTGCTCGTGTTAGAGACATGTTCGAGCAAGGCAGAAAAAGTGCTCCATGTTTGATTTTTATAGACGAAATCGATGCCGTTGGAAGACAAAGAGGTGCCGGGTTAGGTGGCGGCAATGACGAGCGTGAACAAACTCTAAACTCCCTGCTTGTTGAAATGGATGGATTTGATGGTCATGAAGGCGTTATTATTATCGCAGCAACCAACCGACCTGATGTCTTAGATAATGCTTTGCTTAGACCAGGTCGCTTTGACCGACAAGTTGTGATTGATTTGCCTGATTTAGAAGGCAGGGAAGCCATTCTCAAGGTCCATGCCAAGAAAATAAAACTCTCCGGCGATGTAGATTTAAACTCACTTGCCCGGGCCACCGCAGGCTTTTCAGGTGCAGACTTAGCTAACCTTCTTAATGAGGGTGCACTCATTGCTGCGCGTCGCCATAAAAAAATGGCCGAACGCATTGATTTAGACGATGCTCGTGAGAAAATTTCTTTTGGCACTGAAAGGCGTCGAGTAATGGATGAAGAAGATCGAAAGATAATAGCTTATCATGAAGCAGGTCATGCAATTGTGCAGGCTGTGGTTGATGACGGTCTTCTTCCTATACATAAAGTAACCATTATCCCTCGAGGCCAAAGCCTTGGCAGCACAATGTTTACACCAAAAAAAGATATCCTTAATCACAGTAAAAGGCGTGTTTTAAATCAAGTTTGCTGTGCAATGGGGGGACGTGCCGCAGAGGAGATTGAAATCGGAGATGTGACAAGTGGTGCGGCGGGTGATATTCGAATGGCAACTAATATCGCCAGAAGCATGGTTTGCGATTGGGGTATGAGCGATCTGGGGATGATTTCATTTGGGGATAAACAAGACCAAGTATTTCTCGGGAAAGAATTGTCTAGAGCTCAAAATTACAGTGAAGAGACGGCTCAGAAGATTGATTATGCAATAAAGGAAATAATTGATGTTCAGTATGATAGAGCTAAAAAGATTCTTAACGAAAATATTGATGCATTGCACAAATCTGCACAAGCATTGCTTGAACATGAAACAATTGAAGGAAAGCATATTCACGAAATTCTAGATACCGGAGAAATTACTTCCCCCATAATTAAATCCGTTCCGATTAGTAAGGAAGTCGCAAGCAAAGATGATGAGAAAAAACAGGACGAGGAAAAGTCTAAGGAAGATGATCTGGGAACTGGCACTGAACCAGTTGGCGTTCCTGCATAAAATCGAACAAAGAATTTTTCTTGCCTACCGCATAAACTTTTTTAACATGTAAATAATGAGTAGACATCCAAGTTTTAAGCCACCTGGTGGCATTGCAGTAAAAAGAAATGTTTTAAAGCGATTCGAACGTGTCGAGCTACTTAGAAAACGCGGTCAATGGAAAGAGGGTGATCGAGTTGTTTCCCTTGTTAAGACCAAACCCGAAGAGTAATCCTAAGCCTTTCAGGATGGATTTCTGATCCACTCCGAATACATCTTTGTAGTTTCTGCCTCCCAATGTATCCATTCAGGTACTTCGTAGGGATGTTTTTCGTTAATCATCTCAGATAACTTTTCGCTGTTATCTAGTTTGAACTTTAAAATTATCCTTACTTCTTCATTTTCGACGATATTTCCCTTCCATATATACTTAGATTTAATCGAATTGTCTATTTGACCACATGCTATGAGTTTTTCATCAAATAGGTAATCCAAAATAGTATGGGCAGATTCAATATTCGGACACGATGTCATGCCGATACCTATTTTTTCATTGTTCATTAAAAATTCATTGCAATTGTCACTATAAAATTCATTATATACAGTTTACTCAATTCCCTGATCAATCAAACATTATTACCGTGAGAGACGAATACTTAAAAGAAGCACAGGCAATCATTCAAGATCCTAATACACTTATCAATGTGGTGTCTCGGCGATCCAAGCAACTTAAATTTGGAAATAAACCACTAGTTGAGTCGCTTGAAAAGCTTGAGCCTGAGGATATTGCCTTGAGGGAAATTATTGAGGGTAAAATCTCCTACCAAGAGTGGGAAGATAAACCTTTAGATTCCTAATTTTAGATTTATTTTTTAGTTTGATCCCAAATGTTGTGGGGATCAATCCTTGTTAGTGGCAAAGAATAAAAATAAGACAGCAGTACTGCCTGTTATTACAAACACAAAAGCTCGTCATAAGTATTTACTTGGCGACAAGTATGAAACTGGCATTGTCCTTTGCGGAACTGAAGTTAAATCTATTCGTTCAGGTTCAGCTCAAATAACAGAATCATTTGCCAGATTTATAAAGGATGAACTTTATTTGTTCAACGCTCACATATCAGAATATGAATTTGGCGGAGTCGATAATCATGAAACGCAAAGGCCAAGAAAACTATTATTAAAAAGAAGAGAATTAGACCGTCTTCGCATTGAAATTGAGGCCGCAGGAAAGACGATTGTTCCAGTAAAAATATACTTTAAGAATTCTTTAATTAAATGCGAAATAGCTGTCGGTTCTGGAAAAAATGTTCGTGACAAAAGGCAGGATCTTAAAAAGCAGGTTGCAAAAAGAGAGGCAGATCAAGCATTAAAAAATGCAATTAAAAGATGATCGATATCATTTTGTACTGTCCGCAAATTCCTCAGAACACCGGAAATAGTGGTAGATTGTGTGCATTTACTGGTTGTCGCCTACATCTTATTCACCCATTGGGTTTTGAAATTTCAGATAAAAATCTAAGACGGGCAGGAATGGACTACTGGAGGATGCTTGAAGTTTATGAATATGATAATTGGGAGGATTTTCTTAAATCCGAAAAATCCCCAATTAATATTTACTTATTTACAACCCACGCAAAAAAAACTCTTTGGGATGTGAAGTTTGCAAAAGGAGATGGCCTTTTGTTTGGAAACGAAGGAAGAGGCACACCTGATAATATTCATTTGTGGGCGAAAGAAAATCGTGTTACTATTCCAAATTATAGTAATGGATTAAGATCTCTTAATTTGGCAGTTTCAGTAGGTATTGCCACTTATGAGGCTATAAGGCAAATCACCCTTTAATTGTTAAGTTTTGAATTAGCACATCCGATCAAATCAAATTATCCACCATTTTTCGTTACATAAAGGGTCAATAAACAGTTTTTTACAACTTTAATTCAGTTAAAGCAGAAACTTTTTCAGTATCAAAATTCATTTTGGGGTAAGATCGTTCGAAAATGGATTCTTTCCAAATTATATTATATCTTGTCCAGCCAAGTGTCGATTTTGAAGCTGAACAGGATTAAACCAATCATCAATGTTTAACTTGAATTCTTGTTAGAAAAACAAAAAAACTTTAGATATATTACTTTACAAATCTATCTTTATCTAATGGGTAAAGACTTTTTGTTTTAAACTAAAATCTGTATCTTAGATCATTTTCACCTTGATCAAGAGTCAATGATGATGGTGGTATAGATCATTTAATTATCAAACCATTATTCGTACATGAAATTTACTATCTTAATTAGCTTAATTTTAGCTTTACCAATATACGGACTTACACCACCAAATGGTTTTAAACCCTTATTCAATGGTAAAGATTTAGATGGGTGGTGGGGACTAAAAACCGAAAATCCAGAAGAATGGTTAAGCCTTCCTCCCGATCAACTTAAAATTAAATGGGAAAAGAGTCAGGTTGATATTCACAAACATTGGAGGGTGGAAGATGGTGTACTAATTAATGACGGAAAAGGTCTATTCTTATCAACGGAGAAAAACTATCAAGACTTTGAACTAATCCTTGAATATAAAACGGTAGCCGGTGCTGACAGTGGTATTTACCTACGGGGAATCCCTCAAGTACAAATATGGGATACAACGAAAGAAGGAGGGAAATGGAAACTTGGTGCTGATAAAGGATCTGGTGGATTATGGAATAATGGACCTTCCGGAGCCCCTGGGCGAGATCCGCTAATTCATGCTGACAAGCCCTTTGGACAATGGAATAAATTTCACATAATTATGAAAGGCGACTTGGTAACCATTAGATTAAACCAAAAATTAGTTGTTCATCGTTCACCACTGATTAATTATTGGGATAGGAAAACAGAGTTAAAAAAGAGAAAGCCGTTGATTGATAAGGGGCCGATTCAATTGCAAACCCATGGCGGGCAGATAAGCTGGAGGAATATCTTTATAAAAGAATTAAGACCCGCTTGCTGTGACGAGGGGGACTTTGAGTCAGTATTTAACGGAAGAAATTTTGATGGTTGGTCGGGTCCGGTATCAAACTACGAAGTCATTGATAACTCAATACAGTGCCTAAAAGGGAAAGGGGGAACCATTTTTACAAAAGAAAAATATGATGATTTCATCGTACAACTTGAATTTAAATTACCTGCTGGCGGAAACAATGGTTTAGCAATTCGTTACCCAGGGAGAGGAAATGCAGCTTATAATGGAATGTGTGAACTCCAGGTTTTAGATAACACACACAGTCGGTATGAAAACCTAGATCCAAGGCAGTTTCATGGTTCAGCCTATGGGATTGCTGCAGCAAGAAAAGGTTTCCTTAAGAAGCAAGGGGAATGGAATCGACAGGAGGTAACAGTGCAGGGGAGTCACATTGTTGTAATTCTAAATGGAAATTTAATTCTAGATTCCGATCTAAGTAAGGTGGAAAAATACATGGGTAATAAAAAACACCCGGGTATCAATATTAAAGAAGGACATTTTGGATTGGCTGGTCATAATGATCCGGTATCCTTTAGGAATATTAAAATAAAAAGATTATAACGCTAAATCTTTAGTCTTTTACATTCTATATTTAGTGCATTTTCCAATTTGACCAATCTTACCTATTCAACATCAAGCGTTAATAGCATTTGTAACAGCATTATTTCACTGCCTGAAAAGATGATAGTTACGAAAACAGAAACCCAAAATATCTTACCGTACATTGAATAATTTTTGGCAAAAAAAATAACGGGTAACAATCCGAGCCTTAAAAGACACAAAGTATTTACAGCCAAAAATATCCACCCAACAATATGCATCCATAGAGACATTTCTTATTTGCTAAAGAATTCGTGCTCTCTTTCAACAATAATCACTTTTATGTAGAAGGTTGATTATACCCTGATCTTGGCTTAAAAGAGATTATGTTTTCAGTTGCTGAAAAAAATATATCTCAAAGGGAAACGAATCACCCTGTATTTGAGGAAGTACGCCTTTCTTGCATTCGTGAACTAAGGGAAAAAGGATTTGAGGCAGATGTCTATTTTCTTAAAGGTGGTGTCGGGGTAAAACTACTAGAAAAAAATCACCCATCACTCTCCCGAATTGCCCATCTGCCAATAATAGAATTTGAATTTGGATATCATGGTGACCCCCCATTTGACCATCTCCACTTTTTTTCACTGCGTGGATTGAAGTTCTCCAAATCTAATATCAAAACGGTTAACCTGCTTAATCAATTTACCTTAAAATGGCTTTATTTGAATGAAGTGAACATACCAGATTTTGAACTTCTTGCAGTAGATCACATAGAAGAACTTTCGTTAAAGAAAACAAATATTAAATCCCTCGAAATCCTACAGTCTAGCAACATAGAGATTCTCATATTATCACAAACAGGAATTACTGACAGGGATTTATTATTTTTAAAAAATAAACCCATTCGTAAAATCGATCTTTTCAAATGTGATGTATCTGACATCACATCAATCTGTCAAGGCAATCTAGAAGATTTAAATATAAGTGGTACAAGTGTAGCAAACATCGATCCTCTTTCAATATGCCCACTTAAAAGACTGGAAATGCGTGCTACCCAAATATCTGATTTGTCACCACTATCCAACTGCCCAATCGAAATTTTGCATCTACCAGGTTCACCTATT
The DNA here is from genome assembly GCA_965660725.1 of Opitutales bacterium. Taxonomy (GTDB): domain Bacteria; phylum Verrucomicrobiota; class Verrucomicrobiia; order Opitutales; family Seribacteraceae; genus Seribacter. Next base: position 10,786 of record CBFIBI010000027.1, on the reverse strand, counting down.
CAAGATCTGAGTCCGTTATCAAATTGTCCGATTATTGATCTAAACATAGTTGGATTGAAGATTTTAGACTTTTCGCCACTTTTAAGTATGCCCATTAAAAAACTATCACTCTCCGCTGAAAATTTGCTCCCAAATCAAATAGATATCCTAAAGCAATTAAACTTGGAGAGTCTAAGCTCCCCTGGAGTTGCTAATTGTCAAACTCCCGATGTTTTTTTTAATAAAACCCTTAACAATTTATAATATACTTGCATCCAATAGATTCCGAACTTGTCCAAAGTCACTATATTAAATAGGTATTAGATATGTCATTACGTGCAGTCAGAGGTTTAAAAGATTACTACGATGTGGTTGTAGTTGGTAGTGGATTGGGTGGTCTGACAGGAGCAAACATTCTGGCTAAGCAGGGACATTCGGTTTTGTTACTTGAGCATCACTACCAATTTGGAGGGTTAGCCACTTGGTTTAAAAGAGCAGGGGGGCATATTTTTGACATCTCCCTGCATGGTTTCCCCGTTGGCATGATAAAGTCTTGTCGAAGATACTGGACAAAAGAAATTGCAGATTCAATTGTTCAGTTGAAAAATATTCGATTCGTAAATCCACAATATGACTTAAAGACTACCTTTGATCGAATGGATTTCACTCAAATCTTACAAGATAGCTTCCATGTTGCTCGTAGTAAAGTGGAAGACTTCTTTGAGCATCTTCGCACCATGGATTATTTTGCCAAAGACGGAAGAACAATTGGGGACCTCCTCGAGCAATTTTTCCCGGGTCGTGATGATATAAAGCGTTTACTGCTTGAGCCTATTTCTTATGCCAACGGCTCTTCTTTTAAAGACCCTGCCATAGCTTATGGTATTGTGTTCACTAATTTCATGAAGAAAGGAATTTACACCTTCAAGGATGGAACAGATTCCCTTATCAAGAAGATGGTTAACGAATTGAGGGGAAATGGAGCTGTGTTGAGAAGGCAATGTAATGTCGAATCTCTATTAACTCAAGAGCACAACGGGCAACACCATGTCTCAGGCGTCGTTGTTAATGGTAAAAAAATTAAATGCGGTGCAGTTCTATCTAATGCGAATTTAAAAAATACAATCGAAAAACTTCTTGGCCTTTCAAAGCTACCGAAGTCTTTTGCCCAAAAAGCTTCCTCCGTTCGACTGAACTCAACCTCCTGCCAAGTTTACATTGGGCTTAAGAAAGGAGAATCAATTCCAAATGTGGGCGATCTCATTTTTACATCTGAAGCTGATTCTTTTTCCACCGAGGAATTAACTGATTTTCATACTACTAGTAGAACTTTCTCTATATATTATCCAGACACGAGACCTGATCGCAAGGAACCAATGCATAGCATTGTCGCATCTATTAACGCAAAATGGCAAGACTGGGATAAACTTTCTGATAAAGACTACCAACAAGAAAAAAATAGACTTTGCGAAGAATCTTTAATCGCACTAGAAAAAATCATCCCGAATATCCGAAAAAAAGTTGATCACATAGAAGCCGCAACACCAAGGACAATTAAACACTATACTCAGCACGCATCTGGCACTTCTTTTGGCACTAAGTTCGAAGGACTCGATGTGTCATCATCTTTACCGGAGCATGCACCTGGTCTATTTCATGCGGGTTCAGTAGGAATCATCATGTCAGGCTGGCTTGGTACAATTAATTATGGTGTTATTACTGCAAGTAAAGTGGATTCTTTTCTTAGAAATAAATTTAATCCAAATCCCCAAAACCTGCCTGCAGATAATTTAGCAACCGCTTAAACGCTTCATAACAAATGGAAGATATACATCGTAGAATTCCTCATCGGCCGCCTTTTTTATTTATAGATAAAATACTGGATATTCATGATAATGGTGCCAAGGCCAGTCTTTTTGTAAAACCAGACTTTCCTTTTTTTGAGGGCCATTATCCTGAGAACCCTATCATGCCAGGGGTTCTTTTATGCGAATCCGTCTTTCAAACTGGGGCAATCTTTTTAGCCGACTATTTAAAAAATCAATCTTTGACCGATGATGATGTCACGCCAGTTCTTTCACGAATTCGTGATGCTAGATTTAAGCGTATGGTTTTACCAGGAGATCAAATTGAGGTATCCGTTTCATTAAAAGATCAAATAGGACAATTCTACAACTTGTCAGGAGAAATAAAAAATAAGAGCAAAACTTCACTCACAATTTCATTTGCATTGGCATTAGTTAAAGAATCAGTCTGACAATATGAGCTTTCTTGATTTTAATGGGAAGAAATTCTTGGTTGTTGGTATGGCAAACCGTAAAAGTGTTGCCTGGTCTGTAGCCAAGCTACTTGAGTCAGAAGGTGCGACTGTTTTCTACTCAGTTCGGAGCCAGAAAAGAAAGGACGAACTGAAGGATTTATTAAATGGAAGAAAAGTTTTTGTTTGTGACTTTGAAGAAAAGAAGGATATTGAGCAATTAGCGAACGACCTAACGGAATTTCTTGTCGAAGAACACATTGATGGAATCCTTCACTCTATTGCATTTGCCAATTACAAGGATGGATTAAAACCTTTTCATGAAACGAATAGGGAAGATTATCTGCAAGCCACTCAAATTTCTTCATTCTCTCTTGTTGAATTAGCGAGGGTTTGTAAGCCAATTTTAAATAAGTCCGCATCAATCGTAACAGTAGGAATATCTTCCACTGAAGTAACTGCTGAAAATTACGGCTACATGGCACCAATTAAAGCATCACTAGAAGGGAATGTTCGTTATCTGGCCAAATCCTTTTCACGGGATTCGGAAATTCGATTCAACTCAGTTAATGCTGGTCCCCTTAAAACAAGTGCTTCTGCAGGAATCCCAGGATATTTGATTAATTATCTGTATGCAGAAAAGCTTACTTTTAGAAAAAAAGCCCTTGAAACTAATGAAGTTGCCAACCTTGCTGTCTTTCTACTGAGTTCTCGTTCCTCAGGAATAAACGGGCAGGGGATCACAATTGATGCCGGTATGGGTTTTAATTATTTCGATCACGATATTGTCAATGCATCAATGAAAATTAATGAGTAGTGGACTTTTTAGAAATGTGGCAATTGAAGCAATGGCTTACGCTCTACCAAGTGATGTTATAAGCTCAGAGCAAATAGAAGTTGAATTAAGCCCTGTTTATGAGAAGTTGAATCTATCCTTGGGTAGACTTGAGTTGATGACTGGTCTTAAAGAAAGAAGGTTTTGGCCATCAAGTTATTTACCATCCATGGCGTCTTCAGAAGCTGGCAGGAAGTTATTCGCTAAAGGTATTAATAAAGAAGAAGTTGATTTATTAATCCATTCTTCCGTTTGCAGAGACAGGTTGGAGCCAGCAACCGCATCCTATGTTCATCGATCGCTTGAGCTATCGCGAAACACCCAAATACTAGATATATCAAATGCATGCCTTGGTTTTATTAATGCAATTGTTCTTGCCGCAGGAATGATAGATTCTGGGCAAATTAAACGTGCTCTTATTGTATCAGGAGAGAACGGTAAACCATTAGTTGATAGGACGATTAAAATCCTAAATCAAGCAAACTTTAATCGAAAAGAAATTAAGCCGTACTTTGCAAACTTAACAATTGGAGCAGGTGCAGTTGCTTGGTCAATTGCACATTCAGATCTAGTTTCCGAAAATTCTGCTAAAATATCTGCCTTTGCCTGTGAGACTGACACCTCGCACAATCATTTATGCGAAGGGGACAATGATGGAGACGAGCTCGTCATGCAAACTGACTCCGAGGAATTGCTTCATGCTGGTATATCAGTGGCTAGTCGAACATGGGAGAAGTTTAAAAATATTAGCCAATGGAATCACGAAACCCCCTCGCTTGTGGTAACTCATCAAGTAGGCAAAGCACACACTAAAGCAATCTTTGAAGCTCTTGAGCTTGATCTCGCCAAGAATTATTCAACATTTGAAAAATTAGGTAATTGTGGCTCTGCTTCACTACCTATGACCTTCACACATGCCTGCGAGGAAAATCCATCTCGCATTACGGAACCTTCTGTACTTTTGGGAATTGGTAGCGGGCTTTCCAGTATAATGCTTTCTCTTAATCCTTGAAAATTCCAAAAGAAATTTCATCAAATTATCCTTACAAGGGTAATTTTTTTCAGACGAATAGTGGAGCTCACCTCCATTACTTAGATGAAGGCATGAAAGAGGGCACACCTACCGTTTTCCTTCATGGCAATCCAACATGGTCCTTTTTTTACAGACGATTAATAGCTCAACTACATGAACACGGCAGGTGTATTGTCCCAGATCATATAGGGTGCGGGCTTTCTGATAAACCACCATCTACAAGTTTTACCTATGATTTAAAACATCACAGCGAAAATATTTTTGATCTTCTTAAATACCTCAACATTGAAGAGGTAAATTTAGTGGTTCATGACTGGGGAGGTGCAATTGGCCTAACTGCACTTCGTAATAATTCTCACAGGGTCAAGAAGTTAGTATTAATGAATACTGCTGCTTTTCCTTCAAAAAATGTTCCTTTCAGAATCTTGCTTTGCCGAATCCCCTTAATTGGCTCCTTGCTCGTAAGAGGTTTAAACGGATTTGCCGGACCGGCAACCCACATGGCTGTAACAAAGCCTTTATGCCCTGAAATAAAAAAAGGGTTCCTGTTCCCTTATCAAGGATGGCATAACAGAATTGCTGTTTGGAAATTCGTTAAAGATATACCCTACGAAAAAAATCACCCAACGATGCGTATTCTGCAAGAAACTGAAAAATCTCTTCCTAATTACAAGAATATTCCAGTTCTTGCCTGCTGGGGAATGAAAGATTTTTGCTTTCATGAAGGCTTCCTGGAGCAGTGGAAATCTAGGTTGCCTAACCTGACCGCTCATCCTATTACCGATGCTGGCCATTATTTACTAGAGGATAACTTTGAGGAATGCCTTTCAATTATTAAACCATTTCTGTTTAGTTAAAATTTAATTACTTCTCCTTGCCATTCGCTATTTTTAAAACAAGGTTATAATTAGTGACTAAGAAAGTTTCTTTAAAAAGTAGAGAAGAGAGAACTCATAATGTAGTTTCCATAGAACCTTACGACAATACGTCCGATGCTTACCGCCCTGAGCAACCAAGGAAACCTGAAACTGGCTTTGGATTTTATTTATCAATTGCAATAATCACCTTTGTTACGATTTTTTTCTTTTCAATTTATGAACTTGTAGTCGAAACGTGGCAAAGATTGAAGTAACTGAAAAAGAATCCAACATTCCGCCACAGGAGTGTAAAGAATTCATAAACCATCTAACTCAAGAAAGAAGGCTTTCTAAATATACTTCACGGAACTATAAGCATGCCGTTAACAACTTTTTTTCATGGCTGTATCAAACTGAAAATCGAAACTTAAAACCCAATGAAGTGACCCTTATTCATGCTCGTTCATTTATAATTGAGTCTCAAAACTTTTTATCACGAAAAACATTAAGAAATCATATTTCTGGCATTCGAACTTTTTATAAATTTTGCCTCTCAAGAAAATGGGTAAAGTTCAACCCATTTCATAATCTTGCCTTGCCGAAACCTGATAAAGTTCTCCCGAAAATTCTCACAGAAAAACAGATTTTCGATCTATTAAATCAACCTCTTTTAAACAAGCATGAAGATAAAAAACCTAATTTTGAATCTTTACGCGACCTCCTTATCATTGAATTACTCTATGCAGGCGGACTTCGCGTAAGTGAATTGATTGGCTTAAACTTTGGAGATATTAATTATTCAAACGCATGTATTAAAGTTAATGGAAAAGGGGGAAAGCAACGTTATGTTCCAATTGGAGATAAAGCACTCAAAACATTGATTCGCTTTAGAGATTTTTTTGTAAAAAATAAATCCGTATATTCACCAGTAATCATAAAGAAAAATGGAAAAAGACTGTCTGCTCGTTCAGTACAAATTTTACTCAAAAAATACCTGCAACACGCAGAACTGCCAACCGACTTAACACCCCATAAAATTAGACACTCATTTGCTACTCATTTACTTAATAACGGTGCTGAATTAAGAGCAGTCCAGGAGTTACTTGGTCATTCGAGCCTATCTACGACGCAAGTATACACTCATGTGTCCGCAAGTCGCTTAAAGGAGGTTCATGACCTTTCACATCCTCGAGCTTAGTCATTGTTTTAACCTATGAAATATTTAAACATCACGAGTTCGATTATTTTTGCATGGTCATTATTTCTCTGGGTTCAACATGGTTCCCGAGTTGGTTTTTGGAAAACGAGCGTAGAGACTAAAAAGCAAATCCCTATCATTGATGGCTTTCCGGAATATGGCACCCAGGAAGTTCTTACTTGGGAAGATAAGTTTATCTGTGGTATTGAAACTCCGATTTTAGGACTCTTAACATTCTTAATTACTATAATATTTTCCTATATTTATAAAAAAAGAAAGTTGCTCAAAAATTTGTAATTCTTTTTATGAAGAAATGAGATTTTTATTTTTTTTACTCCTTCCCTTTTACCCTTTAATATCGAAACCAATCGATTTTGATTTCAAGGACCCAAAAGCCGTTAATAATATAATTTTTCAAATGGATGCCCCTCTTGAATCAATTAATGGTTCAGGTGACGGCATTTACGGAAAAGTAAAATATGACCCCAGTAAACCAGAAAAAACAACTGGTAGCATTTATCTTGAAGCAAACAGTTTGCATGTTGGAAACTCAGTCCTGAAAGAACATATGCACGGGGAGGATTGGCTAAATGTGGATAAGTATAAATTAATCAAATTTCAACTTAATAAATTACATAATATCAAAAAGGTTAACTCTGACATAACTGCTCAGGCTAAAGGCAAAATGACGATTCGGAATGTGACTATTCAAATGGATGTGCCCGTTAAACTCACCTACCTAAAAGGACTTCTAGAAAAAAGAAATCGTGTTCCTGGCGACTTATTGATTTTGCGAGCAAAGTTTATTGTCAAACGTGATGATTTTAATATCCAAAAAGGCAAAAATCTTGAAAAGGTTGCTAATGATATTGAAATCTCGTTAAACCTTGCAGGAGCTGCTCCAAGTAATTAGATTAATTTCACCCCACAAGTAGTGTTCGCACTGCTTACCTCTACAAGCGAGAACATGTATGACATGTTCTCGCTTTTACTTTGAAGTCAATTTGTATATGTTGAAACTGCTTTTTAATGAAACCTGAAAACATACATCCAATAGACGACCTTTTACTTAAATCCAAAGAAAAGGAATATTTACTTAATCAGAAAGGAAATGTCTTTTGGCTATGCGGATTATCAGGTTCAGGTAAAAGTACTTTAGCGGCGAAGCTCGAAGATGACCTTCACCATTCGGGATTCTTCTCGATAGTAATAGATGGAGACAATTTCAGGGGAACAGTTAACAGTGACCTTGGATTCTCAGACATTGATAGAGAAGAGAATATTCGTAGAATAAGCGAAGTTGGAAAACTTTTACAATCAAATGGAATTATTGTAATTGTATCTGCCATCTCTCCTCGAGGAAAGTTTAGAAAACAAGCAAAAGAAATCATTGGTAAAGACTATTTCCATGAGGTTTATATCAATGCTAGTTTTGATATTTGCAGAAAACGAGATGTAAAAGGCTTATATGCTAAGGCAGAGCAAGGTGACTTGGCTAACTTCACAGGTAAAGAATCGAACTTTGAGGAACCCATCAATCCTTGGCTGAGTTTAAAAACTGATAATACAACTATTACTGAATGTTCTAAATTACTTTATGATGAAGTAATAAAGAAAGTTAAAATTTAATTTTATGCATAACTATAACTTGACCCACCTTGAACAACTCGAGTCCGAAGCTATTTTTATTCTTCGAGAAACTGCTGCACAGTTTGAAAGACCAGGTCTTCTTTTCTCCGGAGGAAAGGACTCAATTGTAATGGCTCACCTAGCTACTAAGGCATTTGCTCCAGCCAAAATTCCTTTTCCCTTTGTTCATGTCGATACCGGTCATAACTTTAGCGAAACCATTGATTTTAGAGATTCATTTATTGAAAAATGTGGTGCCCAACTAATAGTCGGTCTTGTCCAAGACTCGATAGATAAAGGTACAGTCGTTGAGGAAACTGGTCCTAATGCGAGCAGAAATGCTCTTCAATCTGTTACACTTCTTGAAACAATTGAGAAAGAGTCGCTAGATGCTTGCCTAGGTGGAGGGCGTCGAGACGAAGAGAAAGCACGAGCCAAAGAAAGATTTTTCTCACATAGAGACGCCTTTGGCCAATGGGACCCCAAAAACCAAAGGCCTGAACTATGGAATTTATTTAACGGCAAAAAAAGTCCTGGAGAAAACTTTAGAGTTTTCCCGCTCAGCAACTGGACAGAAATGGATGTTTGGCAGTATGCAAAAATTGAAGAAATCGAATTACCTAGCCTTTACTTTTCTCATGCAAGAGAAGTTATAAATAGGAATGAAAGCTTACTTGCAGTCTCTGAATTCATAACCCCGCGTGAGAACGAAACAGTTTTAAAAGAAACTGTACGCTTTCGCACAATTGGAGATGTCACTTGTACGGGAGCAGTTAAATCCACTGCTTCAAACTTAGATGAAGTCATTTCTGAAGTCGCTGCGTCTAGAGTTACGGAGCGCGGCTCTCGTGCAGATGATCGTAGATCTGAAGCATCGATGGAGGACAGAAAAAAACAAGGATATTTCTAAATTTTATGACAGAGCAAAATAATTATTTAGATATGGATCTACTTAGATTCACGACCGCTGGAAGCGTTGACGATGGGAAAAGCACACTTATTGGTCGTCTTTTCCACGACACCAAGGCAATTTTTGAGGATCAATTAGAGGCAATTGAAAGAAGCAGCAAGCAAAGAGGTGATCAACATGTTAACCTTGCCTTGCTAACTGATGGTCTAAGGGCAGAAAGAGAGCAAGGAATCACCATTGATGTTGCATACCGTTACTTTGCAACTCCCAAGAGAAAGTTTATAATTGCTGATACTCCTGGCCATATCCAGTACACAAGAAACATGGTAACTGGTGCATCAACTGCAAATCTAGCCCTCATTTTAGTTGATGCTAGAAATGGTGTCGTTGAACAAACAAAGCGGCACACCTTCATTGCTGACTTACTAGGAATCAAGCATGTTGCGGTGTGTATAAACAAAATGGACTTAGTGGATTATAATGAGGAAGCTTATCAAAAAGTTTTATCTCAGTATACCGAATTTGCATCTCGGCTTGAAAATGTTACTGATCTCAATTTTATTCCGATAAGTGCCTTAAAGGGTGACAATATAGTCGATCATTCTGAGAATATGACTTGGTATAAGGGTCCACCTCTATTGTATCATCTAGAAAATGTATATGTTGGATCTGACAGCAATCATGTAGACTCTCGCTTTCCTGTGCAATGGGTCATTCGCCCACATTCCGATCAGTACCATGATTTCCGAGGTTTTTCAGGGCGCGTTGCGGGTGGTGTCTTTAAGACTGGTGACGAGGTGACCATTCTGCCATCTGGCTTCTCTACAAAAATTGACAAAATCCTCATGGGAGAAAAGGAAATTGAAGAAGCTTTCCACCCACAGTCTGTTACGATTTTACTAAAGGATGAAATTGATGTTAGTCGTGGAGACATGATTGTTAAACCCAATAATCAACCTAAAGTTTCACAGGATCTCGAAGCTTTTATATGCTGGTTTTCCGGAGCGAAAAAATTAAACAAAGGTAGTAAGTTTATTTTTAGGCACACGACAAAAGAGGCTCAGGTTATTGTTACTGACATACGTTACAAAGTAGATGTAAACACTTTAAGAAAAATGGAAGATGTAGAAGGTTTTGACATGAATGATATTGGGCGCATTTCATTACGCGTATCTCAACCGATTTTTTATGACACCTATCGAAGAAATAGAAACACCGGGAGTTTCATTCTTGTTGATCCATTCACTAACGAAACCCTTGCCGCAGGCATGTTACGATGAATCTTAAACACGAGCAGATAGACCAATTAAGGGATCTAGGACTCAGGCTTATAGACCAGAACTCAGCCAAAATACTGATACCAGCTCAGAAACAGGAACCAGGCTTTTGGTTTGGCGGTGGTAATATTATTCAGGAAAAGAACGGAAGAATTCTTATCTGCGGGCGATATCGAAATGCCGGTGATTCGACCACAGGGACAGGTGCCGGAGAAAGAGGGCTCGAATTCTCCATCTTTGCCGGTGAAAGTACAAATGCTGACTTCTCCAAAATCCTTTCTTTTTCTAAGCAAGACCTTGCCCATTCATCTGAAATTGTTTCAATCGAAGGTGGTTGCCTGCTTCAAAATACTCAATCCGACAAAATAGAACTTTTTATTTCTACGGAAAAAAAGATAGCATACCCCAAGGCATTAATTAATTTCCAAAAACCGGGTACAGGAGTTTGGACTGTTGATTTATTACAAGGCACAAAAGCTGAGTCGATTGACTTGAATTCTATTCAGACAGTTGCTTCATCAGATAATGGAAACACACTTCATGTAAAAGACCCAGTCGCTTTTAACTCTTCGAAAGGAGATACAGAACTTCTATACTGCAATCATCCATTTTCTTGGTCCAGTTCAAACACTGGACTCGCACGCAGGACGGAAAATCAAAATACATTTGAACACCTTAGTGACTCCGTTTTAGCACGTGGTAATAGTTGGGATGTTGCCTGTTCCAGAATAACCGAAAGACTTCAAATTCCTAAAGTCGGTTCCTTTGCTGATATCCCTGACCTTTCACTCTACTTTTACGATGGAGCCGA
>CBFIBI010000026.1:0-29226 GCA_965660725.1 Opitutales bacterium | reverse complement strand
TATAATCCCTTGTCAACCCCTTTAGAACATTTACAATTTCACGAGTTGTTAAACCAGTTGCATCCAGTAAACCTCTATCAATATTTGAGCCACGACCAACGGTTGAACTAACACTGCCTTCAGAATTAATCAGCAATTCGTTGCCAATACGTGCTAACGCTTGCCCGAACGGAAATCTTGTAGAGTACAAATCTTTCGATGAGTCTTCAATAAAAGATGTAATTACCTGGTCAAAACCTATCTCGCTCAAAGATTCTGCTGTCCATTGCACACATTTCTCCTGAAATTCTTCAAAATCATCCGAATTAATGACTCCTTCCTCCACAAGTTTTTCAAATGTTACATAACTAAAATTATAGAATAATCCACACAAATAAGCATCATCCTTATCAAGATCAAGAAATTCACTGTAATGTTTAATAAAACGAGCTAATATTACAGCTCTTCTTTTCAGAAGGTACTCGGACATACCATTCAACCGTAACGGTAAATAAAAAATTTCCTGATTCATCGTTCGAATAGCTAGACTCTTTAGAAAACTAAGCCCTTTCTTAAATAAGATTTCTTTTGCAAAATCATCTTCATTGTGACCAAAACCTGCTCTTCTAGTAAGTTTCTCAAGTAAAGATTCATTATGCGAACAAAGACCCAGCACATCTTCAAGTGTTGGTTCCTCCTTATTAATTAATTTTTCAATTTTAGGAAGAAGTATGAGAGTAGAATAATCTCTCCTAAAAAGAGTTGAGAGAATTTCATAATTGTAAGTATTTAAGTTCATTATTAAGTTGTAATAGATATTTATAACTAAATTCCACTAGCAAGCGCATAAGTCAAATTATTAATTTTAATTTATGTATAAAATTATAAACCATACCCCCATAATATAACTATATTATACCAGGATTATACCATTAGGTCATCTTTTCCAAAAGACCTTTCAATATTTATCTGCAGATGAAGATTGCGATTCAAAAAATTCTTAATTTAGAATGAACATTATGAAGTTTTTATTATTTTCATCTATTCTTTTAACAAGTCACTGCTTCTCTCTAAAACGCCCTAATATCCTTTGGATAACTGCAGAAGATATGAGCCCAACATTAGGCTGCTACGGCGTAACAGATGCTATATCGCCAAATATAGATTCATTTGCCAATGAAGGAATTAGGTTCACAAACGCATTTGCTTCTGCATCCGTATGCTCGCCCTCCCGTTCCTGCCTAATCCATGGTGCTTACCCCACAACCCTAGGTACACATCAAATGCGCTCTGGATTTCCCTTACCTTCTTTTTTCAATGGATTTCCCTCTCTACTTCGTCGAAATGGTTATTTTACGACTAATAATGTAAAAACAGATTATAACTCTGGAAATTATAAAGATATAATAAAATCCTCTTGGAACGAATGTTCCGATGCTGCCCATTGGCGAAATAAGGGAAATCCAGAAAAACCTTTTTTCGCAGTTTTTAACCTCATGACATCACACCAAAGCCGATCAATGGTTTGGCCTTACGAACGATTTCAAAATGAAATTCAATCAAAACTTTCTTCCAATGAAATTCATGATCCGAATAAAATTACTCTCCCGCCCTACTATCCAGATACCCCGATCGTTCGGAAAACTGTTGCCCGCTTTCACGACTGCGTGACTGCAATGGATAAGGAAGTTGGCAACATCCTGAATCAACTGGAAAAAGATGGACTTTCGGAAGACACAATTGTGTTCTTTTACTCTGACCATGGCTCTGGGATGCCCAGGCACAAAAGGGCACTCCTCGATAGTGGTATGCATATCCCGCTAATTATTCGCATTCCCGAAAAGTGGGAGAAATTCGCGCCGAGCAAACCCGGTTCAACCATTGAACAAATGGTTACATTCGTAGATTTTGCTCCCACAGTATTAAACCTAACGGGAATTGAGATCCCAAAATATATGCAAGGTATCCCCTTCCTAAGGACTAGTAAAAGGAAAACAAGAAAGTATGTTTTTGGACACCGAGATCGGGTCGATGAAGTTCGCGACTTGGCTCGTTCTGTCCGAGATCAAAAATTTTTATATATTCGAAATTTCATGCCTCAATTAGGATATAATCAACCAACTTCATGGCCGGATCTCGGAGAAATAAGGCACGAATTCTACCGGCTGAGCGACCCAAAAAAAATGACTCCCTCACAATGGCATTTTGCATCACCTACACGCCCGGTTGAAGAGCTTTATGACTGCAAAAAAGATCCTCATAATTTGAAAAATCTGGCCAATGAAAGCAGTCATAAAAAAGTGTTAAGTCAGTTACGCGGTGAACTGAATCGTCACCTGCACGAAACCCGTGATCTTGGATTTTTACCCGAGTACGAAGCATGGAAACTATTTGAAAACAGTTCGGGGTGGAAAGTGGGAAAATCCGGCAAACTTGAATTGCAAGCAGTTCGTAACGCAGCGGCACAAGTCGGTCTGGCAAAAGAGGAAGTTCTACTGGAAAACATAAAATCAAAAAACATGCTTGTTCGATATTGGGGTGCAATTGGACTTAACGCACACAAAAAAAAGATTGGTAAGGAGTCAATGAATGCTCTTCACATGGCACTCAATGACAAATCACCCTCGGTTCGAATTGAAGCCGCCAATACTCTTATTCTTCGGGGCAAACCCGATCGTGCATTGCCCATACTGATTAAGGAATTGGAACATGAAAACTTAATTGTTGTCACCCACGCGGCACGAACAATCGAATTATTGGGAGATCAAGCACAAACGGCTAAAAAAGCGATGCAACAATGCCTTGCTCGGGCTCATAAAATCCGACCACCTGATCTCTCTCCGGTTATTGTACTTCCGGGCGATCAGGATATGGCTATGTTTGTCGGTTTTTCATGCCAGGCATTCCTGAGTAAACTCAAGAATACTCAATAAAAGAGAAAAATGCCTCCCAAAGAACATGATTTCAAGCTAAGCTCGGGCAGAAAAATGAATGAAAAGATGTGATTGGGTTAATTCACAAATCCACGAATTCCGATTATGAATAAAAACAATTAAAATTTATCTTCAACAATCTTTCATGGGATCATAAGTCTAGACTTTTCAATCGGTTGCCAAAAAGACAAATACGATTACCGGATGTACATTTGTCATAATCGGTAAGGAAATTGTAACACAGTGGCTGATCGCCTGAAACATAATGAAAAATTCTCTAATTGATGCGGAAGAGAAGATATTGCCACCAGTGAGCAAGAACTCTATCCATTCTGAGTCGCTTTACATTTTTGTCACCATAATTCCCTGTATCAATATAATTCCCGATTAATTCATTGAAGGATCAAACTCTTTTCATATCGCTCATCTCAAAATAATTCAGTTTAAATTATGAATAAGAAAAAATGGATATGGAGTGGAATTATATTTACGACTCTGTGGCTAATTTACCCATTTCTGAGAGCCTGTTTTTTTTATTTCTCCGACCCCATTCCTGAAGACAGACAGATTCTGCAAAATAAAGAAATGCTAGATGATGCAAGCGGATTAAACAGAACCCGTCATGGTGGCATATTTTTAGTAAAAAATGGGCAAGCACCAAAATTTAACGTCCTTAAAAGATTGATTCAGGATGCGGATAAAAATGGTACAAAACTTATCTCAATAGGTTCTAGGCACTCCATGGGAAAACAAAGTTTGAGTGATCAGGGGATTCATATTGATCTCTCAGGTTTGAATAAAATGGAAATGGAAAAAGGATTATTAAGAGTTGGAGCAGGTGCAATCTGGAAAGATGTTCTAAAATTTCTATCCCTCTACGGTTTGAGCGTTGAAATTATGCAAAGTAATTCTGACTTCTCGATCGGAGGTACATTGAGTGTGAATGCTCATGGGTGGCAACCTAATCGTCCACCAGTAAGTTCATCAGTACAAAAGATTTCCATCATAACAACCACCGGCGAAATTCTTACTTGCTCAAGGGAGAATAATAGCGAATTGTTTAGGCACGCAATAGGTGGCTACGGAATGTTTGGTATTATTCTGGAGGCATGGATAAAACCTGTACCCAACGAAATTCTTCACTCCGTTCACGAATTTGTTCCGACTAAAGAATTTTCGAAGAAATGGGAGAAAAGTAAGAAAAATGGTGCCAATCTTTCTTTCGGCAGATTATCCGTAGTACCAAATACATTCTTCGAAGAAATTCTTCTTACGAGCTATTTCAGAACCGGAAAAATATCGAGAGATGTACCCTCATATTCAGCTACATTAAAGAATTCTATAGCTCGTGCAGTTTTCAGGGCATCCCTCAACAGTAAGAGAGGCAAATCTTTCAGACAAATGATTGAGAACCTTATGGGTGGTGAGGCAGGCGGCATTCATTCGCGATCAAGTCTAATGATTGAACCCGTTCGCATTTTCACGAATAATGACGAAGATAAAATCGATCTTTTAATTGAGGTTTTTGTCCCTCAGGACAAAATTTATGACTTCACCCAAAAAGCCGCAGCAATCTTAAAAAACCGCTCAGATAATCTTCTTAATGTCACGGTACGTGAAATTGCCAAGGATCCGGACACTGCACTAACATACGCCAAAACTGATGTTTTCGGACTCGTCATGCTTTTTACCGTAAATCGTAATTCAAACGAAGAAGCTACCTTAAAAAAACAAGCCATAGCACTTTACGATATCGCTATAAAAATAGGCGGTAGTTTTTACCTGCCATACCGTAATTTTGCTAATCAAACACAATTACTCGATGCATATCCCGAACTACCTGAATTTATCGAAACGAAAAAAAAATGGGATCCCAACGAAATTTTTAACAGTGGATTTTACCAATATCTTAAAAAAACAACAGATTTATAAATTCAAGGTCTTGTAGAAAGGCCTTCCTGGTAAGGCGTGCCGGCAAGAACTTTTTTTAGTGCTGCATAATCAGATTCCAATGATTGCTCAAGAACTGAGTAATATAACTCTGAATGGTAGAAACAAGTAGCCACATCAGCATCGATCAACTCAACATCCTCTTCACGAACTGTTGGCATTCGCAAAAGACGACCTCGGGTAAAATTCTTTAGCTTAAGAATATAATCACTCGCGTTCAGGGAAATAATTTTTTTCATTAAAATAGCGTTTTTCAGACGATCTAAATCAGACAGGTTTCTAAGAAAAATAACCTGCTTAGGAGATTCACCGGGAACACGTTTATTTGATTCAAGCAAAAGATTTCGCCATATATTTGCATCCGAGCAGTCGACTATCTTAACCTCTGGCACAGGTTCTTCCAATAGCTGTTCGATTTCCATTGAATTCCTTCTAATTCTAAAACATAGACCAAATGCTTTTCCACTTTCTTTTTTCTCTAGAACAAATGGTGCGACTTCCCTCAGATAATCAGCAAGAAATCGAACTTTAAATCCAGACCCTTTCTCTTTTTCACGTTCGAAAAAAATTAGTTTTTCAACATCTAATACCTCAGACGCTTTTTGCCTTTTCAAAACTTCATAAATTTGCCGACGGACTAATGCTTCTTCACCTGGAACTGCTTCATATGCAAATTTCTCGTAAGGATATTTATCAGATAATTGAGGATGATCTGTAACGACACGATCTGCTATAGATTGGAGTTTTTGCAATCCCTTATTCTCCGTTAAATACCTTAAATCAAAAGTATCCTCTGCACGGATACGATAAGCATCACGAAAAAGCCTATGACCAAATTGATCAAATAAATCATCGTCTTTGGGCATTCCCGCATGAACTGGACTTTCATCAGGGAGAACAGATGGGGTTATGACTATAATTACCTCTCTCTTTTGCCCTGTTTCACTTTTAGACCGGAATAATCCCCCAAGAAAGGGAATATCACCTAAAAGAGGGACTTTTTTAAGAGTTTCTTCTGAATCTTTGGCTATTAATCCACCCACTATAAACGGAGTCTCATTGGCTATTCTCGCATAGGTTTTTACTTCTCTGATTGAAAGAGTCGGTGCGGTTGCTAATACGATTGAATCTTTCCCTAAAACTCTTTGATCTTTTCCTGGAACGCGAGCTGACACTGCAGCATTTATTTGCAAAGAAACCTCAGTACCAGAACGGTTAATCCTAGGTCTTACAGCTAATTGTATTCCAGCTACAACATCCCTGAAATCCACAGCGCTCACATAATCTTTAACAAACTTCGTGTTCGCAATTGGTATTTTTTCCGAAACATTTATGAAGGCCATTCTGTTATCTAAAGTCAGCACACTGGGTCTGGACAGCACCTGTGCAGAACCATCTTCAACCAATGCCTGCAACCTCACATTAAATTCTCGGAAAACATTCGTTATTGTCGCATCTAGTTGGGCACTACCGGGTGAAGGATAAGCTATTCTGCCAAGCACCAGACTGTCATTTTCACCATCCAATTTATCCTGAATAAAATTACTCTCTGTAATTCCTTCACGACCACTGTTGAAATCCCACTCAACTCCGAGTTGATCAAGTGCCTGAGATGAGATTTCGAGTACCATCGCTTCGATCATTATTTTTCGGGCAGGCAAGTCGATCTGCTCAGTAATTATTCTTCTTACTTCTCCAGCCTTCTCGGGTTCTGCAACATCGTAGAAAAGCATCAATTCATTAATTGGATCGGTTTCTGTTTGCGGAAAAACCATTGCATGATCGGGGATTGTTTCATGAAAATTTGTCGTTGGTAAAGCAACGACTACGGGCAATTTTTTAACATCAATAGGTTTTTGCGGATCTCCGATACTAACTCCATAAAAATTTAAAAGTTGAGAGCAACGAACTGGATCAACATAACTAAGTCGAATTCTCTCAGAAGCCATTTGGGGGATATTACTTTTGCCCTGAGCGACTACCCCTGAACCTACAAAGAGGAAGGATATGATAATGCAGAAAAAGATTATATTTCCTTTAATAATTTTCATGATAAACTTGATTTCGAGTCACTGGATGAAACTCCAGGATTGGATGAAGGCAGGAAATCAGTAAACAGACTTTGTATGGCTGTTCCCATCTTCCCTTTTTTCTTTATGACCGACCTGTCTCTGGTTTCTTTTTCAAGGCTCCATTTTGTTTTAATTATCCGATCCTGCCCCAAAAGCATTTTTTCATTCAGAATGTTGTAAAAATTACTATTTTCTTTTACTAATTTGGAGACATTTTCACGATCAAATGAAAAAACAACACTGTCGGTAATTGCCATAACTGTAGACAATCGAACTTCGCCTTTAAGCACACCTTCAACTCCAAAGTGGGCACCTGGCCCAAAATGCTCAATTTTAATATCTTCTGGCTTTTCGGGTAATTCAATTGAAGAGCATAATAAACCTTCAGCTAAAAAATATAAATGGTCTTCAATATTTCCCTGTCGATAAAGAATTTGACCAGCTTTCAACTCACTTAATTTAGCATTATTGAACAACTTAAGGGTATTTTCTTTTTCTAAAACTGCAGCCAACTTACTGCCTTTAATAACTTCATCAAAGCTTTGACTTCTATTGGAAGGCAGTAATGGTAGTTTGTCATTAATGTTAAGAAATATCGTCTCTTTCTCCATTGATGGCGTGAGTCCTGCCTGGGCCAAGTGTTCAATAATGCTTTTGTTTACAATATGTTTAGATTCTTTGGGTGAAATATTTACTGGAAGTATAAAAAATCGCACCTCATATTTCTGCCCGCTTGAAAGAGCTTCTTCTAACCTGACTTCCGGCTCTGGTTTTAATAAAATAGATTCACCGTCTGCCAATGCCTTTACACCAGCAGATAGTATACGGATAGCACGATCTGGAGGAATATCGTAATCTAAAACGAAGGGCAGATCGATCCTGAAATGAGGCTTTGGCTTCATATAATTCGTTAAAATCGCTTCACCCATCTTACTATTTGGAATTACGACCATGTTTTTCTGTGTCGTTTTTAATCGAGTCGTACGCCAGTTGATTTCAATTACCTGCCCTACTATGTGAGTTTCCCTCCTATTTTGATGCACCATCACCCAGTCACCAATCCTAAATGGTTGTTCCACATTCATTGACAAACCGATAAACACATCGAGAATGACATTTCTTAATGCAATACCAATCACAATGCTTACCACACCTGAAGTCGCCCAAATTCCTGTAACAGACTGATCGAAAACAGTAGCAACAATTCCAATAACTGCGACCGCAGAGATGCAGAGTGCTGTAACATCTTTTGGTAAACGTGGTACAGATCTACCAGATATTCCTGAAATTAATCCGTCCCAGATAAAAACAGTTGTCATTCTTTGCACTAAAAATGCTGTAGATAACCAAAGACCTACTTGAATCCCATACTCGATAACTTGCTTAACAATTAGGGAAGCATTTCCTAGAAAATGTAAAAGGAGCTCTTCTTTACTAAATATAGAAACAAGAAAAAAAAGGAAAAAAGAAAGCGGAATCCACAATCTTGCCGCAAGATAAAGAATAGGAATATCTCTACTGCCCAAGATTTTTCTTTCTCTTACCATTTTTTGTGATGAGGGAATCACTAAAAACCGAATCCTCGTAATTTTTCATCAATCTGGCCATCATCGCAAATCTTGGTATGGGAACCTGATCTCCGTCGTGATGAATAACTTCTAGCATCGCAGAGAGACTTTGATTGACGAACTGATTAAAGTTATAAACGTCACCCAAATCTGTACAAACACCCTTAATTTCGTCAAATGTCTGCTCAGGAACTCTAATTGTTACCGTTTTGCCTTTCGCCATACAGAAATACATTCGAATATTTATTATTGCATTGCAAGAATTTTAATTTGATTATTTAAAATAATTACTAATATTTGCATACTAGTGCAAATTAATTTGTGATTTTATCGTAAAAAAAAGTCTAAATATTCCTTGATTGGATATTAATACATAATAAACTAGCCTTTACATATAAATTTAACCGTTGTTACCATTATGAAAAATAAGTGCTTTAATCTGCCTACACATTTCTCAAGAAGAGAATTCATGCATGTTGGCCTCATTGGTGGGCTTGGGCTAACTCTCGCTGACTTCATGCGCATCAAAGCTCATGGTGCTCAAAAATTTTACGAAACCAAAGAAGGTCCCGCCAAGAGTGTTATACACATATACTTGCCTGGAGGAATGGCCCACCAAGAATCTTTCGATCCGAAACCCTACGCCCCTCTTGAATACAGGGGTCCCTTTAAGAGTATTAAAACGAATGTTCCCGGGCTCCATTTCAGTGAAAACTTTAAAGAAACGGCTAAGATTGCCGACAAAATCACAGTTTGCCGTTCTATGACACACGGTGAGGCTGCCCACGAACGAGGCACTCACAATATGTTCACAGGGTACAAACCAAGTCCTGCTATAAAATTTCCTAGTTTCGGATCTGTCGTCTCTCACGAATACGGATCAAGAAAAAACTTACCCCCTTATGTATGTGTTCCTAATGTACCTAACGAATTCGCAGGAAGCGGTTACTTAAGTTCCTCATTCGGACCATTTGGATTAGGCTCAGATCCAGCAAGTGACAATTTCATGGTTCGCGATCTTGCCCTCCCCAAGGAAATTACAAGTGATCGTTTTTCCAAGAGACGCAGTCTGTTGGATACTGTTGACGATCACTTCCGTCAAAACGAAAAATCCGACGCCCTCGGTGCGATGGACAAATTTTACAGTGACGCATATTCTTTAATCAGCTCGAAAGAAGCAAAGGAAGCATTCGACCTATCTAAGGAGAGCGACAAAATGAAAGAAAGATATGGCAAAAACCAAGCAGGTCAGAGAATGTTACTTGCCCGTCGCTTAGTTGAATCTGGAGTCCGTTTTGTATCCCTTACCTATGGAGGTTGGGACATGCATCAAAATATCGAAGCTGGATTTAATAAACAAGGCCCAGAATTGGATAAAGCATATGCTTCACTGATCAGTGACTTGGATGAACGAGGTCTCCTTGACAGTACTCTAGTGATGCTATCTTCTGAATTCGGTCGTACTCCAAAGATTAACAAAGATAGCGGCAGAGATCATTACCCGAAAGTATTTAGTGTTGCTCTTGCGGGAGGAGGTATTACCCGCGGACAAGTTTATGGTTCATCGGATGCTTTTGCGACTGCCCCAGAAGAAAATCCGCTTTCAGTTGAGGACTTGGCCACAACGGTTTATGATCGAATTGGTATTGTTGCAGATAAAGAATTAATGGCCCCGGGTGATCGCCCTATGGAAATTGTTGATGGCGGACGGGTCATAGAAGAGCTTTGCGTTTAATTTCGGTTAATTTCAATTTGATCCACAAAAGGCAAACCTTTTGAGGATTTCCTTTCTCAAAACTTTATGATCATGAGGTTCTTGCTTTTTCTTTTCACACTTCCTCTCGCTCTAATTCACGCTACCGAGCCGTTAATCTCCTCTCTGCTCCCGCGCGGTGGACAATTAGGCAGCATGCAAGAAGTTAAAATAATTGGGCAACGCCTACACGACGCTGAAGAAATTTTTTTCTATGACAAAGGAATAACAGCTGGCAA
The DNA here is from genome assembly GCA_965660725.1 of Opitutales bacterium. Lineage (GTDB taxonomy): Bacteria > Verrucomicrobiota > Verrucomicrobiia > Opitutales > Seribacteraceae > Seribacter. The sequence continues at coordinate 18,732 of CBFIBI010000026.1, read as the reverse complement.
ATTCAATATTAAAAATGGGCGAGAGCTCACCACCACATTTTCGATTTCGACTGAGGCCAGAATGGGGCAGCATGAATTACGAATTCGAACTAAGAAAGGAATTAGTAAACTCTTTACCTTTTGGGTTGGTCCTTTCAAGAACACTGATGAAATTGAACCAAATTCATTAATCGAAGAGGCACAGTTCATTCATATGAATACGACTGTCAATGGAATAGCCGAAAATGAAGATGTTGATTATTTTGAAATTAATGCAACTAAAGGGCAGCGTATTAGTGCAGAGGTTGAAGCCATTCGCCTGTCCGGGCCTCTTTTCGATCCCTACATCGCAATCCTTGATGAAAATCGATTTGAACTCGCTACATCAGATGACTCTGAACTTCTTTTACAGGATTCAACAACCAGTATAATTGCACCTAAAACCGGCAAATATTTTATCGAGATGCGGGAATCTTCTTACCGAGGAAACAAATCCTATCACTATCGCTTACATGTAGGATCCTTCCCAAGACCACTGGTAGTTGCTCCTTCTGGAGGAGAAGCAGGAAAGCCTATTGATTTTACCTTTTTGGGAGACCCCATGGGTCCAATCAAAAAAACCATCACCCTTCCTGATGATGGTCGCGAGATTCTTGCTTACCACCATATTGAAAACGGATTACGCTCGCCCAGCCCAAACAACATTCGTGTTTCAAAATTCCCATCTCTTCGCGAAACAGAACCCAACAACTCTCTAAAATCTGCAACCAAAACTGAGCTGTCTATTCCCTTAGCTTTTGATGGAGTTATAAGTGAGGACGGTGATATTGATTATTTTCGTTTCCACGCAAAGAAAGGGGATAGATATTACATAAGAGCCCATGCTCGCTCAGTTGCCTCTCCACTTGACCCTGTCCTTAATTTATATGACGGAGACGGAAAATCTATTAGAGGCAACGACGACGCTAATAACGGACCCGATAGTTTAATTACTCAAACTTTTTCCAAAACCGGCGAGTATGTTCTGAGAATTAGAGATCACCTTGGAAGAGGAAGTCCTCTTCATGCATATCGAATCGAGACCGAAAAACTTGAAGCAGAAATTACCGCATCTATACCAATGTTCAGTAATAGAGACTCCCAGACCAGGCAGATGATTCCAGTTCCCCAGGGAAATATGGCCGCTACGCAATTTACGATAACCCGTCGTAATTTTCAGGGTGAGCTTGAATTCATTGCTAAAAATTTACCCAACGGGATTACAATGTCGGTACCTAAAGCACCATCCAGCTTTAACTCCATTCCGGTATTATTCTCAGCAACCGAGAATGCCCCTCTTGGTAAAACTCTGTCTCAATTTGAAATTATTCATAAAAACATTGATAAAAACACTACAACAAAAGGACATTACAAACATAGAGTTGATTTAGTCTATGGTCCCCCTAACAATCGAACATATTACGAAGGCGTTTATGATGTGCTGCCAATTGCTGTAGTGGAGCCTGTTCCCTTTCGGGTTAAGATCCACAAACCTGCAACTCCTATTGTTCGGGGCGGTTCATTGAACCTTAAAATCGAAGTTCTTAGGGATGATAACTTTACAAAAGATGTGGTCGTTAGAATTCTTTCCCGACCTCCTGGCATTGGAGCAAAAGGTAATATCAAAATTGCCGCTGACAAAACGATCGGCTATTATTCATTAACCGCAAATGGTGGAACTCCTATTGGTGAGTGGGAAATTGGAGTTCAAGCTGAAGCACCTGCATCAGGGGGGGGGAATATGTTGGCGGCATCTAACTTTATTAAGTTAAAGGTTGAAGAGCCTTATCTTTCATTAAAAATTAACATGACCGCGATTGAAAGAGGACAAAGCGGCGAAATGATTTGTGATCTTGACATTCGTCGGCCCTTCGAAGGGTTTGCGAAAGCGGAGTTAAAAGGACTTCCTCCATTCACGGTTACAGAACAAATTGAATTTGATGCAAATACCTCCCAAATTATTTTCCAAATCAAAAGCGAAGAGAAAGCCCGGGCAGGACTTACCAAAAATTTATTCTGTTTTGCGAGAATCCCCTTTGCCGGAAATTTAATAACCCATTCTGTTGGTCAAGGGGGACAAATAAGGGTAGACAACCCTCCGCCAAAGCCTAAGTTGATCAGCAGCAAGCCCATGCCCACTGTTGCAAAACCAGTTGTCAGAAAAGCTAAACCACTAAGTAGGTTGGAACAACTTCGTTTAGCAGCACAAAATGGTAATCAGTAAATTTACAATGAAATTCATCCTTCCCTTACTCTTTACTTTTAATTTGCTCTTGGGAAACGTGACGACTGAACCGGCTCAGAAAATATCTGTAACGGCTCAGAGGTCTAAAACCACTGAGCAGAAACTCCCCACAGTTCTTGCACCAGATTTCCATGTTGATGTTCGCGGTATTTTAGAAACTTCGTGCATCAGTTGCCATGGTCCTCAATCTCAAAAAGGAGATCTCCGCCTGGATACCTTGGCTTTTGCTAAAAAAGGAGGCGATTCTGGACCAGGGTTAGTGCCAGGTAATAAAATGGAAAGTCTCTTACTCGAAAGAATTCATTTACCGGAGGATGATGATGAAATCATGCCACCCAAAGATGGTCCCCTATCTCCTAAACAAAAAGATACTCTTGAACGTTGGATTGAAACAGGTGCAAGTTGGCCCGATGGAATTCAGCTTCACGATATATCTGAAAGAGAAAAAATATTACGAGATAAATCTCTGCATAAAAGTATTGTTTCACTTCGGGCATATCCTCCTTCAATCAATCTTAAGTCTAAAGAAGATTTTAGCGCAGTTATTTTGGTAGCGACCTACTCTGATGATGTTACTCGAGATGTAACATACGAATCCTCAATTCGTCTCGATAATCCATCAATAATTGATTTTTCGGATCGTATTCTCTACCCGAAGAAAGATGGAAACACCAAGCTGATTGCCGAGTATCAGGGTAAAAAAATAGAAATTCCTGTAAAAGTTGAAGATGCTTCTGAGGTGAGACCAGTAAGCTTTAAACTAGATGTAATGCCAGTTTTTATGAAAGCTGGTTGCAACACAGGTTCGTGTCATGGTTCTGCTCGTGGTCAGGATCGATTCATGCTTTCCCTTTTCGGTTACGATCCGGAAGGTGATCACTTCAGAATAACTCGGGAACAAGGTACCCGAAGAATCAACTTGGCTATCCCAGAAGAAAGTATGCTTGTTGAAAAGGCCATCGGAACTGTCCCTCATTCAGGTGGAAAATTGTTTTCCAAGGACAGCAAGCATTGGAAGACTTTGGTTCATTGGTTAAAAGACGGGGCAAAAAAAGATGATAAAGATGTAGCCAAGCCTACAAAAATCGTACTCTCCCCACCATCCGTTTTACTTGAAGGAAATGGTGCGACCCAACAAATGAATGTCCTCGCACACTACTCCGATGGTTCTACCAGAGATATTACGCCTCTTGCTGTCTTCCAGTCCAGCAATGATGTTTCTGCTGCAATCGATGAAAAGGGAATGGTAACTGCAGGTTCGCGTGGAGAAGCTTTTGTGATGGCAAGATTTAACATCTTTACGGTGGGCGTACCTGTGGTGGTCATTCCTGAAGATTTGAAGTATCAAAGACCCGCATTACCAGAGAATAATTACATTGACTCCTTAGTTCATAACAAACTTCACAAACTAAGGATGACACCCTCACAACTTTGTAGTGATGAAGTCTTTGTTCGGAGACTATATTTGGATATTACTGGTCTACTCCCAACGGTCGAAGAGACAGCAAGCTTCCTGGCAGATAAATCTTCAGATAAAAGAGCCAACCTAATTGACCAACTACTGGAAAAGAAGGAGTTTACTGAACTTTGGGTTATGAAATTTGCTGAACTTCTTCAAATTCAAACCGACGATAACCAAGGAATGAGCTACAAAGCTACTCTTCTTTATTTTAACTGGCTGAAGGACCGGATTGCGAACAATGTCCCCATGGATAAAATTGTTAAGGAACTTCTCACTTCGAAGGGGGGAACTTTTACAAATCCCGCTACCAATTATTATCAAGTCGAAAGAGATAATCTAAAAATTACTGAAAATGTGGCTCAGGTATTTATGGGCATGCGATTACAGTGTGCTCAATGTCACAACCATCCTTTTGACCGATGGACTCAGGACGAGTACTATTCGTTTGCCTCTTTCTTCAGTCAGGTCGGTAGAAAGAGAGGAGCCGATCCCAGGGAAAACATAATTTATAACCGACAGAGTGGGGAAATTAATCATCCAGTCCATAAAAAACCTATGCCTCCAAAATTTCTTGGGGATGACACCCCAGAAATCTCAAAAAACGCTGACCGAAGAGAAGTTCTTGCAGAATGGTTAGCCTCTCCTCAAAATCCATTCTTTGCTCGTAATTTAGCTAATCTTGTTTGGTCTCACTTTTTCGGGCAAGGAATCATTGAACCTGTCGATGATGTCCGGGTATCGAATCCACCTTCCAACCCTGAGTTACTTGATCAATTATCCGTTAAATTTACTGAATATAATTATGACTTCAAAAAATTAGTTCGCGATGTATGTAATTCTAGAATTTACCAACTCTCTACTAAAACGAATCCCTCTAATGAATCAGATACTCGCAATTTTGCCCGTTCCAAGCTCCGCCGTTTACGAGCTGAAGTAATGCTGGATGTAATATCTCAAACGACTGAGACTAAGAATAAATTCCAGGGACTGCCTCTAGGTGCCAAGGCAATACAGATTGCTGACGGACGGGTAAGTAATTATTTCCTTACTACATTTGGACGGGCAAAGAGAGAAACGGTTTGCTCCTGCGAAGTGGTTATGGAGCCAAGCCTCTCGCAAGCCCTTCACCTTTTAAACGGAGAAACAACAAATAAAAGAATCAAGCAGGGTAAAGTTATTTCAAAAGGGTTAAAAGAAGGCAAAAAACCCATTGAAATCATCAACGATCTTTATTTGCGTTGCTATTCTAGAACACCTCGGGAACCCGAAAAAGCAAACCTTCTAGCTTCGCTTAATATGAATGATCCACAACAGGGTCTTGAAGACATTTTTTGGGCACTGCTCAATTCTAAAGAATTTATTTTCAATCATTAAAGAGAGATTTGGTATAACTATCTTCCTAAAGTAGAAAGAAAAGTTGTAATGAAAAAATTAACCGTCGTCGTTCCAGTTCTTGTTGCTTTTCTAGGAGCAAACGCATCTCCAGAAAAACCAAATTTTCAGGACGATATTATTCCTGTTTTCGAACAGTCCTGCAATTCATGCCACAACCCAGATAAGGCAAGAGGTGGCTTAGACCTGACCTCCATGAATGGAATTGTTGCTGGAGGTAGTTCTGGGGAAGTCGCATCTCCAGGCGATCCCGACAATAGCCTTATCTATACTTTAGCTGCTCGACTACAAGAACCCCACATGCCACCACGTGGAGAGAAGATAGCAAAATCTCACTTACTTTTAATCAAAAATTGGATATCTCAGGGCATGCTTCCAACAGCATCAGGTAAACCGATGAAGAAAAAAAATTCATCTGTAAACTTAGCTTTGGGTTCAGTTTCCATTGGTAAACCTGCAGGTCCTCCACCAATGCCCAAGTATCTATCAGTGCAACCATATGTTGTGACTGAGCGTGCATTCGCTCCCTCCGCAATGTCAGCGGCACCTTGGTCACCTCTAATCGCTCTTGCTGGGCAAAAACAAGTTCTTTTATTCAATACGGTAACTCTGAAGATTTCAGGTATTCTACCCTATCCCGAAGGATTTATTGAGTCATTAAACTTTAGTAGGAATGGAAAGTTAATTATTGCTTCCGGAGGTCGGGGTGGAAAAAGTGGAAATGTCGTCGGCTGGGAAGTTGATTCTGGAAGAAGAGTTCTGGATGTTGGTGAGGAACAGGATGCGATCCTAACGGCAGATATTTCGGCCGATCAGTCATTGGTTGCAATTGGTGGAACATCTAAATTGATAAAAGTTTATGATCTCTCGACCAATGAAATTCTCTACAAAATTAAAAAACACTCTGAATGGGTTACTCAGGTATCATTTTCTCCCGATGGGATTCTATTGGCAACAGGCGACCGCAATGGAGGAATTCATATTTGGGAGGCCAAGACAGGTAACCCCTTCTATTCGTTAGATGGACACAAAAAAGAGATAACCAGTTTAAGTTGGCGTGCAGATGGAAATGTCCTCCTTTCTGCTTCCGAAGAAGGTGCATTAAGAACCTGGGAAATGATAAATGGTAAACAAGTAAAAACATGGAATGCACATAATGGAGGTGCCCTGTCCGCCCACTACGCTAAGAATGGTAATATCGTATCTTCAGGTAGAGATAAAAGTGTCAAATTTTGGGATACTCATGGAAAAGCCCTGCGAACAATTTCAGGTTTCAATGATATCGTTATGGAATCTCGACTTTCACATGATGGATCAAAAATTATTGCTGGGGACTGGACTGGTAAAGTTGGCGTATGGAATTCAGCTGACGGAAAGCTTCTTGGTCACCTCAACACGAACCCCCCTACTATCCAAACACGCATTGAACTGGCCACTAATTCACTCAGCATTGCTGAAAAAGAATTGTTAATTGCAAAACAAAGTTTATCCCCTTTTCAAAAGAAAATTGATCAACTTAACGCACGAGTTAAGTCTGACAAACAGACCCTAAATAATATACAAAATGAACTACAAGAAGCCACCAAGGCAGTCCTTCAGGAAAAAGTTCTTCTCGATGACTCTTTAATTGAACTAGAAAGGAAAACAAATCTTCAATCGATTAAATCTAAATTGATCGCATCGATAAGTGAGGAAATTGCAAAAAAACAACAGACTCGAAAGTCGAAAATTGCTGATGTCAGCAAATTTGAAAAGGAAATGTTATCCTTTTCAAAAAGTCTTGATAAATCTAAGGAAAATCTTCGAAAGGCTGAAGTTTCTTCCAAACAAAATTCTCACGATTCTAACTCAACTCAAGCCTACAACAATGCCAAAGAATTTGTGGCAGTAGCGGAAAAAAAACACAAGCTGGCCATAGAAAAAACTGCCACCCACAAAACTCAACTTAAGCAAATTGACGAAGATATTTTAAAATTGAGCCAAAAGAAGATGCTTGCCAATGAAGATTTGATTAAGCTCAAATCAGAGGCTGCATCCGCACTCAGTGGAAAAAATAGCAAAGCACAGAGTTGGGAAAAACTTCAACAAATTCAATCCAACTTGACCATTAAAAAAAGGGAAGCTGATTCAGCATTATCTGAATCTCAAAATTTGTACATGCAATCTCTGGAAGATTTGAAAGTGCCAGCGTCTGATGTCACAAAAGCAAACAATAAAGTTAATATCTCTAGAACTACTCTTTCTCGATGGAAAGCCGAGTTAATTAACACCGAAAGACATTCAAAAATAAAAGAACTCAACGAGCTGAATCAAGAATTGAAAGAATATTCCATTATCCTTGAGGAAGCCGAGAAGATAAAAGAATCCGCTCTTCGAGATCTGAATGCTACTCAAAAATCATTTCAACTCTTGCCTTCTGAAATTGCTTTAGTTCAGAAGTTAATTTTGGAGAAAAAAAAATCTCATCTCCTTGCAGAAAATAAACATAATCTTTCCATACAATTGCTCGAAAAAAAGAAAGCATTCCTTTCGAATCTCAACTCAATCGCAGAAACATCAAAAGGGGTTACATTACAACAAAAACCTGAATCCACACTTAAAGAAGCGAATTCCAAGTTGATAGATGCATTAAATCTCTTCAAAAAAGACTTAACGGACTCACAAAACAAATTAGCATCATTAAAAGGAGAAATTCTAATTGCCAAGCAAGCTGTAAAAGATGCAGAAAAAAAGGAGCAGGAAAAGTTAGTTCTTCAAAAATCGATACCCAATCTGATTGCTCAGAAAAAACAATCTTACGCGGAAGCCTCTCAAAAATACTTAATTGCTGAAAAAGAGTACAAATCAATAGTTTCCAAAATTGATGCACAAACTGAGATCACTAATGATCTCCTTAGTAAATATACCAATTTATTAGCAATTAAAGATTAATTGATTTTTTTTAGCAGGCGTTCCATCTCCAGCCCAATTATACTTCCAGGTCCGAGATCCAGCACATCCCTCTTTTTTAAATATTCAATTGCATCCATTGCCTGTTTTTTCTGCCCCATACTAGCAAGTCTCTCAACATAGGGGCGAATTAATCCATAATACAACTCCCCTCCTGCTGTTTTTTCAAAATCTCTTACCATTCGCTCGTAAGCTCTTTCAGCGTCAGCCCATTCTTTGGAATTTACTTTCTTCATTATCTGCTCTGCTCCTTCCTTTATTGCGAGATCAAACCTTCCTGAGCGGTTTTGCTTTACAATTAAGCTTCTAATACGATCAGCCTGCCTTGGATTTCCCATTTCATCATAAACATCAGCCAGTTTTTTCTGACCTTCAATTTTAAGATCAACCGTGTTCGAAAAAGCCTTTAACCATGCATCCCAAAAATTTCTTTTTTCCCTTAAATCAGAAAGGTTTTTTTCTACCCATGAAGCTTCCTCTTTCCATACTTCAATGTAAGCGGGATGCAAAGTCCTAGCCCGTTGAAGAGATTCCCTAAAATAGCTTGCCTTTGGATTAACCAAAGCCCAAGCAAAATAATCAACTGCTTTTCCGCGGAACCCAGTCAGGTTCTTCTCTCCTCGTGCCAAAGCACCTAACTCATCATCGGTAATTAATTTCCACCTTTGAGGATCAATCGCATTTCCCACGGGATAATTTTGATTCTCATACCTACCACAGTCAGTCTCCCATCGGCCTGGATTTTTTAAATATCCAAACCAAGCGTGACCTCCCCCGCTTCCCTGCCCCACAAAAGTAAGGGTTGGTATTCCCTTGGCCTTACCTGCCATTGAACTGAAATAGGCTTGATCTACGCAAATACCACCTTTTTCATTTATCGAATCAAGCGAATAGCCACCATACGGCCACCGAAACACACCACCCTCTAATCTCGGCCGATCGTATTGGATAGAAGAAAAGACTTTGTCAAAACTCGACCTTCTTAATTTAACACTTCCTCGTGCCCATTCTAATTCACTATTAGGCAACCGATGATCCACAACAAATTTTAATTCAGTAACTGATAATTGGCTTGGATCATATTCAAGTTGCCTACTTTTATGAGCCTTAACCATTTCTCCAAACCTTTCGCTCGGCAAAGCAGGGTCAATAGGCACATCACTTTGGGATACCTGATGATGTGGCCAAGTCCTTGGAAAAGGTTGATCAAAAACAACAGAATAAGCTACTGCTAATGCAACATATTGCTCAATCAACTGAGGATGAGCCTTGGCAATCGAAAGAAATATTTCCATGGCCATTGGTTGATTATCTTCCGGATGCAAAGCATTGAGAAAAATCTTTCTTAAACTAGGCATATTTCCAATTTCAACAAAAGTATCTTTAAGGGACAAACCTGCTCCTCTTTTCTCAAGTTTATTAAAGAGATCAAGCCAGCGCCAATGATCAAACCATGAAAAGAAATCTCTACCTTCCCTCATAGATCTTTTATCTTTTGACGACCAAATATCGCGCAGTTCAGCTAATAATTTCTCATTTACTTTGGACAGTTCAACATCCTGATTTAAAGCCCACCAATTTGCAATCTCAGCTGGACTCCAAAAAGGAAGAGACATTGATGTTGGAGAAGTCTTTAATTGAGTAGGTATCTTTGAGGATATACTTTCATTATTTAAAATTGGTGATTTTGAGCGTAAAGCAGTCCCGACATATGCTTGATCTTCTTTAGATAATAATGCTAGGGGAAAAACAAATTTCTTGGAATCACTTCTCTCAATTGTTAATCGGTCTCCTACTCTGCTGATTAATTTAGCCTGAATTTTCACCCCGGTCGTTGATGTCCATGTTCGAAATGGGAAATCAGATGAGTAACATTTTATTGAAAAAAAGAATGCAAAAAAGATGCCCCAGAACAGTCTACTCATATCATCATCCTACATTCGTCTAAAAAAACTGCCCATTATAAAATTAGGATTTCTTTGGAATTCATAGGTTCTAATCCATTCAATATTCTCTCTTAAGGTACTGTTTTGCATCTTTGACACTTGTGTTCGTAGTTTGATCTGTCCAAATCGATTCGCTCTTCTGTTCGTACCGCTAGATAACGGAGTAAAACACTTTCAGTAAAGGGTCAAGAGTAGCCAAAGTATGCCTGGGGTGTAATTTTCCTTTTATATCAGGCACATGCATTGTAACTGCATCGTTATTTTTTTGCTTTTCTAGCATCAAACGAAAATCTGCGGAGTACTGTTGCATAAGTGAATTAAGAAATCGTATATCCTTCTCTGTTAGGCTCTACATCACATAAAGAATAATATTTGCACTCATTTCTGATGCACTTCGCACATCTGTATTACCTTTTCCGCCAGCTCCAATTGCAGAAGTTGGAAGAAATTGGAATGCAAACACTGGAGAAGTTGTTTCAATTAATTTTAGTCATAGTTAAATATCATTTCATAGAATTAATTATATACAAAGTTGTAGTTTCAATTATTTTATGACAATCCAAATTTCGCCTCATACGCAAACTTGACTTTCATCCAAATGGCTTAAGTATAATAATCACTTATGCCAATGGTTTATAATTTAGTAAAATTCGCGTCTTTAGTATGTTTTTGGTGGAGCTTATTCTCAACTCCGATTCTTGCCGATAAGAAATTAGATTCAAACAGTACAAAGCTATCCGAGTTACAAATTGCCAAAAAGGAAGCTAAAGATTTTGAAAAACTCGCTTCACTTGTTAAACCATCCATAGTTGTTATTGAAAGCGTCGACAGATTAGGTCGAGAAGGTGGACAAGGAACTGGTTTTGTCGTTCAATCTGATGGCGTTATTGCTACCAATTTTCATGTGATTGGAGAACACCGTGAATTTCGTGTCCGGTTAGCAAATGGAAAATCTTATAAACCAACTGAAATTTTGGGAATAGATCGGGAGAACGACTTGGTAATCATAAAAATTGATGCACAGGACCTACCTACTCTTCAACTTGGCGATTCTGACCAGTTGTCGCCCGGACAATTTGTTTTCGCAATTGGAAATCCGCTTGGTTTTAATCACAGCATTACCCGAGGTGTAGTATCTGCGATTCGTGAATTAGAAATAGGAGACGGTCGCCCTTTGGTTCAGGTTGCAATTCCTATCGAACCAGGAAGTAGTGGAAGTCCCACTCTCGACTTAGAAGGTCGAGTAGTATCCATCCTGGCAATTAAATCTGGCGGGGCGATGGGGTTCGGTATCCCTGTGAATGAACTAAAGTTTTTGCTTAAAGAACAATCTCCAATACCCATCAAAAAATGGTTAACGATTGGTAGGCTTGATGATGGAGAGTGGAAATCAATTATGTCCGGAACCTGGAAACAACGAGCAGGTATCATTACCGCATCAGGATTAGGAAATGGTTTTGGTGGCAGAATGCTTTGTTTATCAGAAAAATCAATTATGCCTGTCCCCTATGAACTCGAAGTGGAAGTTCAATTAGATGATGAAAGCGGTGCCGCTGGCCTTGCATTTCATTCAGACGGAGATGATAAACATTATGGTTTTTACCCCACAAATGGATCTCTTCGCTTAACTTGCTTCAAAGGTGCCAATGTATATTCATGGTCTATTTTGGATACTGTTGAGTCACAAGCTTACCAGCCTAACGAATGGAATCGCTTGCGAGTCAAGCTCGAGGAGGGCGGAAAAATCATGTGCTTTGTAAATGACGAACTGGTTATCGAAGCTACGGATCAATCATTAAAGCAAGGTAAAATAGGGTTATGTAAATTTCGGGTACCGACCGCTAAGTTCCGCAACTTCAAACAAGCCAAAAGATTTCCATCATCATTAATCCCAACTAGAACTAAAAAAGAAATAAAAAAGCTTACGAACATTCTAGCGCGTCAAAACACACTGCCAAAGGACGATTTCAATAGTTTACTCAAGCTTGGTTCTTTAGTTCCGCAGGCTCTCAATGAACGGGCAGAATTACTTGAAAAACAAGCATCTCGCTTAATTGATTTATCTAATGAAATTAAAGAAAGGCAGCTCATTGAGGATCTTGTTAAGTCTCTTGCTCATGAAGATGAGAACTCCGTCGATTTGCTCAGATCAGCACTTTTAATAGCACGCTTAACAAACCAAAACTTTAATCTTGATGCCTACCTAGAAAAAGCGGAAAGGTTAGCTGAAGAAATATCATCCCACTTTCCGGAGAAAGCATCTGGAGAAGAGAAATTAAAAATTTTAGTGAATCAACTCTTTGTAGAAATGGGATATCATGGAAGTACACTCGACTACAATCATCCATCAAACAGTTTCATGAACGAGGTAATGGATGATCGGGAGGGATTACCCATCACCCTTTCTGTATTGTTTATTGAATTAGCCAACCGATTAAATTTACCAGTTAGCGGACTTGGTTTACCTGGGCATTTCATTGCAATGTACCGCGAAAGTTCAGAAAAATCAAAAGAGATATTAATCGATCCGTTTGGTGGAAAAATTGTTAGCAGAAAAGAAGCTTCTGACTTAACTGGTTTGCGGTTGAATGATCAGGATTTTATCCCAACAAGTAAAAAGGAAATCATAACCCGCATGCTCCGAAATCTCATTCAAACGGCAGACTATTCAAATGACACTCAATCTCGCTTTCTTTACATTAATGCAGTGCTTGCAGTTGATCCTCTCGATCGTTACACACGTGCAATGCGTGCTATGCTGAACTATGGAACGGGTAAATATGACGAAGCGATTTCAGATATTGATCTATTAATTTCCAGTAATCCAGATAGCCCGGAAGTCGCTCCTCTAATTGAAATTAAAAACCGATTGATGGAAAAAAGCGGGCAATAATTTAATAACAAATTATTATTCCAAATCATCAGCACTGGATTCCTCGTTCCCTGTTTTTCCATCTGGTCCCTTTGAGTACAACCTAAAGCCAGGTCCCCCCTCTTCAATAGGATATTCATATACATATTCATTTCCCCAAGGATCAATGAATGCCACATCTTTTCCCAAAATTTGAGATAACCAAAGCATTAAAGATTTACCCTCATTATGGGAAACATCTGGTATTTGAGAGACATCATAGGAATTTAGATCATAACCAAAAAGATTTGTAGGAATGGTCGCTGGATAGGGCGGCATCTCTAAAGTACCTTTTTCATTATGAAAACCAGCTAAGGAAAGAAAAAGACATTCTCCAGGAGTACAAACCTTTTGCGGACAAGTTGGATAACCATTAAAAGAACGACGATAGTTTTCAACAGATAACTTAAGTGCTTCGATCTCAACTTTTGCCTGCTTATGAGCCTGCTTATCAAGCACATAAAAATACCCCTTAAACATCAATGTGATAAGCACGCCCACAATGGCCAATACAACTAATAATTCAACCAATGTAAATGCTCTAGGATGTGATTTTATACTAAAGTCTTCCCCCACCCTAATTTTAATAACGCGTCTCTAACATCGATCAAATCTTCATCTTCTAATGCCATCAATTTAAATTTTTCATCCCGTCTGGCAGCTTCTTTCAAAAAATCCATACACTCGCCTGGGCTTTTTAACACACATGCATAACAAGCCAAGTTATAACGAATAAGTCCATCATCATAATGTAAAGCTAAACCTTCTAATAAAATAGAACGGGCTTCATTAATCGACTCATGTCTTCTTGTCGCATACGCATCAGCAATCCACCAGTCCACCTCATCTGAAAACTCATATCTTAGATTTCGGGCACACTTCTGAGCCTCCTCCCAATTTTCCAATTCTTGATATATGCTTAAATTAAAAACACTCGATCTTTTTACCCATGGTTCCTCTGCAGGCAATGCTCGCAACTCTTTCTGTGCAAACTCATACATTTCCATTTCTAAATAACCCTGTGCTCTCATCCAGTGTACTTCAGGCTTTAAAATATGGGGTGGTAGGTCATCCACATCAGTCACAGCTTCAACCTAACTCTCGGAGCTTGTTTCGGCAAGCGACAAAGAAAAATTTATAGCAAAGTGTTTAAAATATTCTCAGTAAGAGAGAAAGCTTGTGTCAATAGAGCCTGTGTACTCTGCAAACGAATTTGCTCCTTTGCCAACTGGGTAGATTCATCTGCAAGAATATCACTCGTTAAACGAGTAATACCTGCCTCACTCAAATAGACCTGATTGCTTAATCGCTCTTCCGCAATTTCCAACTCAGACATATTTGCTCCCAAAGTAGCCATTTGAACTCCAATGCCCTCAATCTCTTTCGCCAAACTTGAAACTGCTTTAGCTGCGTCACCTGCGGTAGCTATCGAATAGTCTTGCAGCAGACCCAAACCGACAGGATCAAGAGCTACTGAAGATTGTCCAGAACCTTCAATAGTTTGATAATTTGTAGGATCAGAAAATTCATAATATCCGTTTGCTTGATAAAGGGTTGTACCCTCAACTAAAATTGTTATTTCAGTAGACTCTCCTGTAGCTTGAAAACTTCTTACAATTCCATTTGTTCCTCTGAATTTATAGCCATCATAATTAGTTCCAGCATTCCATTTAGTTGTTTCTGTTCCATCATCATGTGTAAGACCTAATTGCGGTAGATAATCGTTTTTGTTATCGAATTGTCCATTTGGTGACTTAGTAATCGCTCCGCTTTTTGTGTTCTCTGACCCAGCATCATCAGTCGGTACGAATTGATAAGTAGTATCTTGACCAGGAGAAAATTCTACGATGAATTGATCGAAGTCATACTGATATCCACTTCCTTCAGTTGCCCACATCCCTGTGTCAAAAATCATTGTATTTCCTTGTTTAATCATGTAACGATTTTCAGCACCTCCTGAATTCACATTTAAAACAATCTTTCCACTTGTAAAAAAAACATCCTTTGGACCGGCTTGAAAAAGACCATCGGAATTCCTTGGATTAGATTCCTTCAAACCCTCATTGAATGTGACCTGTTTTTTTACTGTTGCTGCCATATCATCATACAAAAACTTACCGCTAAAAGTATCGTCATTCAACTCGAGTGATTCCTTTCGAAGTGAATCGAATTCACTACTCAAATCGGCCCGATCAGAATCACTAATTAACGGATCAATGGATTTGGCTGCCAAGTCACTCATTCTTTGATAAATCGCAAGTGCTTTCCTCAGACCAGCTTCCTGCATCTGAATGTAAGTGACAGCATTTTGCATACTTTTGGCCAGTTGAGCTTTGCTTCGGTTCTCTGCTCCTAGTCTGGAAACCATGCTTAAACCACCGGTATCCCCACTCGCAAGAAGACTTTCGGATGCATTACCAGAGTTCAATAATCGACCCACTGAATTCTGCACACCATTTGCACTTCGATGCATACTTACCGAAGCCTTATTTATGGTGGATGTATCGATTCCAATCATAATTGAATGATTATTTTTGTTACCATAATAAAGAATATATCTTTTTACTCATATCCTTTGCCTGGGTCATTAAGGCTACATTACTATCCATTTTTATTTTTTGCATAGCGAATTCAAGTGATGATTGAGGAAATTCGTCCTCGTTCATTCTCGCTAACGCAACTTGCCCTGCAGCTACTTTTTCTCCCGATAGCTCAGATGACTGCTGGATAAGAGAAAAATTAGAACCTAGCCTTCCAATCTGAATACCAATTCCTTTTATTTCTTCGAGAACAGCATCCAAAGTTGACTTTGCATCCTCAATGGTACCGATTCCCATACCTGACATCGTTCCAAACCCGACCGGAGTTAAGGTCACAGCCTCATTAGAACCCTGTTGTCCAATAGTCTGAAAATTGGTGGGCCCAGTCTGTTCGTACTTTGCTGATATTTGAAAAAGTGATGTAGATTCAACAACTACACTAATTTCAGAGGATTCCGTTGTTGCTCTTGCTGTAGTAACCTGTCCAGTGTTTATAAAAGAACTTGAAAAATCTGATGTACCAAGTTGGGTGTTGTAGTAGCCTTGATTATCAAAATTTCCATTTGGAGTAGGAGAATGCCCTTGCCTAGTATCCTCGTGCCCCGCAGTATCCATTGGAACAAACTCAAAAGTGGTATCCTTACCCGGGGCAAAATCAATTATAAACTTATCAAAATCATATTGATAAGCATGTCCATTGGTTTCCCACCATTGACCTGTATCAAAAATGATGTTTTCGCCTTGCTTTACATAGTATCTTTCTCCGTGACCTCCTCCATTTACCTCTAAGATCATGCGTCCACTATTATAAAGTACATCTTTAGTGCTAGTCCATCGGTTAACTTGTCTATTTTGATTTTTGTAAAAAGTAGTGTAAACATTACTCTCCGTTGGGGGTTGAGTTTCATCTAAAGCGTCCCCAAAATCGACGGATTTAGCAGTGTAAGATGCAAGGTCATCATAAAGATACTTTCCCTGAAAATCAGCAGTGCGAAGAGACTCTAGTTCTTTTTTTAAACCATCCATCTCTTCATTTAAGCTCTGTCTTTGGGCATAATTTAAAAATGGATCAGATGCCTGCATTGCTAATTTGGAAATCCTGTCAAATACCTTAGCAGCTTTATCGAGTCCTGCCTGCTGCATCTGAACATATGTCGTTGCGTTTTGAAGATTATTGAGGTGAGCACTTCGATGTCTTGTATTCCCACTTAATCTGGACGCGAACGCATATTGTCCACTATCTCCACTCTGCCGAGTTGACTCTAAGCTATCTCCTGCTTTCTGCACGCGTGCAAAAGCACGATGCAGCCCAATCTGAGATTGCCTACTCGATGAGGCAAGATTTCCCATTATTGGTGAGTTAACTGATAGCATTACAAATTAAATTAATTGGTTAACCAAGTTTTGATTAATGCCTTGTGCCTGCACAAGAAGGGCACTTGTTGCTTTTGAGTGCAAGTTCTTCTTGGCTAAATCAATGGATGTGGATGCAAAATCTCTTTCCTTTTTTGCCAAATGAATCTGCTCTGCCACATAATAAGAATCAAGACGGTCAGTTGACATTAAAATTTGATTCGTAACTGAACCAATGTTTGCTCTCTTTTCTGAAATCGTATTTAGCTCATCAAGGATTTTTGCACCTGCCAATGAAGCATTTGATTCGTTATTAACCGAGAATCCGGATAAATTATCGAAATCTGCAGGAGCAAATATAATTTTATGACTTCCAGCATCTAAAGAAAGATTTTTTTCGCCAACTTTAAAAAGATTGTACCCTTGAAATTGCACATCCTGTAAATCCGCCAGGTCCAGTTTCAATGATTCAAATTCGGCGTTTAAAATCGATCTCTCCGTATCACTGATAAAGGAATTCGAGGCGGTACCTGCAATACCACCCATTCGCTCTGTAATCGCAAATACTTTTTCCAACCCAGCATCCTGCATTTGGCCAAAACTTATAAGGTTCTGCAAGTTTTCTGACTCAACCTTGCGGTGGTCGCTCAGGCTGCTAAGTCTGGCAGAATAACTTGCTTCACCCGAATTTCCCTCAGATATAGCCAACTCAGTTGATTTGACCTTAAGTGATTTGCTAACGCTTCTATGCAAATCTAGCATAGCCCGACCCGTAGCATGGGAAAGATTATTGTAGATTGGAGAATTCGGTGAAAGCATAAGAAATAAAATATGCCTCCCTGCAAATAATCGGGCGTATGTGCCCACGCGTCCATGCGTATGTGCGTTAAAAAAGACCTAAATTAGAACTAAGTCAAATAAAACTTTAATTTTTTTTCTTCCACCACAATGCAAGAAAACTACCAATCAAGCAATGAACTACCGCACTCAGTGCACAGGGAGCAGGAACCATTAGCATTAAAGGAAAATGCTTACTTGCTAATGCCATACCTAAACCGGAATTTTGCATACCTACTTCAATAGCAAAAGTACGACATTCAATTTTATCCCTTTTCATGAGTTTACTAATCAAATACCCGAGTGAAAAACCCCCAATATGCAGACATAAAATTGCTACCAACAAAATTAGCCAATAAGCTAAAATTATATCTTTTTTAGCTGCCAAAACAT
This sequence comes from Opitutales bacterium, assembly GCA_965660725.1. GTDB lineage: Bacteria > Verrucomicrobiota > Verrucomicrobiia > Opitutales > Seribacteraceae > Seribacter. The sequence continues at coordinate 686 of CBFIBI010000026.1, read as the reverse complement.
AGCCAACAATTAATAAAATAAATATAACCGATAGCAGTGGGGAGAATTGAGATACATACAGAGCAGAGCGTTTGAAAAACTTTTTCCACATCACTCCGACCAAGAGAGGAAAAAGTACAACCAACAAAATACTTTTCAGCAAAGACCAAGCATCAATCGGCACATAATGACCGGCATAAAGTTCAGTGAGTAATGGAGTTAAAAAAACAGCAAGCAAGGTTGAAACCAAGGTTAGACTCACAGAAAGAGCCACATTTGCTTTTGCTAAAAAAACAACCACATTAGATGCGGTTCCCCCAGGGCAGCACGAAACTAAGATTACCCCAACCGCAATTTCAGTAGGCAAATTTAATGCCCAAGCTAGAAAAGCACCCCAAGCGGGCATGATTAGAAATTGTGAAAATACCCCTAATCCAATCAAAGATGGCCGTCGCCAAACCAAAAGAAAATCTTCAAACTTTAAAGTAAATCCCATTCCCAGCATGATAATGCCCAATCCATAGCCAATCGCATCCTTACCATACCATAAAAACAATGCTGGCTCGTACATTGCTAAGAAACCAACAAGAATTGACCAAACTGGAAATAAATGAGTTGCCCAAGCAGCTAATTTTTCAACCATGGCTAAACTTTAGGAATCATTTTACAAAAACTCTCTTTATCAATGAAAACAAAATTGAAAATAA